>CAZNYC010000118.1:0-8008 GCA_964577175.1 uncultured Anaerolineales bacterium | reverse complement strand
TCCGCACCCGCCGCGCCGCAGGTGTGGCCCGGTTGGCTTGTCCAACCGGGTCGATAGGCCCTCCCGGCTTCACCCGGGCAAAGCCCGCCCCGGCCGAGGTGACGCCCGGCCGGGCAAGCCGGCCGGGCCACACGCGCGGGCGCCGATTCGTGCGCGGTCGGCACAGGTCCCCGCCGCGCACGGACGTTGCGCAGTCCGGCTATTTGCCGCCGAAGCACACAATCTTGCCGCCGGCCGTCGCCACGTACAGCCGTCCGCCGGCGGCGGCGAGGCCGTCCCAGACGGGCGGCGCGGGCAGGTCGTACCGGGCCAGTTCCTTGCCGTCGGCGGTGGCGAAGGCCGCCAGCACCCCGCCCTTGCGGCCTTCCCAGGCGGCGTGGGGATCGTCCGGATCGACGACGTCCGGCGACCCGGCGGCGAAGAGCGTCTCGCCCGTCCGCACCAGGGCCGTCACGCGGATGTCGAGCCGCCGCTCCCATCGGGCCTTCGGTCCCTGGCGGCGTTTCCGCCGGTCCTGCTTCCGCTGCTCGGACATCTCGAGCGGCAGGCACCGCAGGCGGTACGGTTTCGTCCCGGGTTGGAAGACGGTCTCGCGGCTGCGGGACTTGAACACCTCCACCCCGTACGCCACGCCCTCGCCGAGGACCATCACGCCGGAGGTCTGGGCCTGGCGGGCCTTCCAGTAGGTGCGGTTGAACCAACTGTCGTCGAGGTACCCGCCCGTCATGTAGACCCGCAGGCCGCGCTTGCCGCCCGTGTCCCGGACTTTCATCTGGCGGATGAAGACGCCGGAGCCGTCGCCGGCGGGCACGTCGTTCAGCAGGCCCGGCAGGTTGCCGGCGCTGGTCGTGGGCGGCTGCTTGCCCGTCTTCGGGTCGCGGTGGCAGAACGTTTCCTGGTGGACGACCTTGCCGGTCGCCGGGTCGAGGCCCCAGAACCGGATGCCGCCGTCCAGGTAGGAGGACCGTCCGGCGGCCAGCCAGCACGTGCCGTCGGCGACGAGGACGCCGCCCGGCACGGGCCAGGCGGACTCGACCTGGTCGAACGCCGTGACGAACTGCCGGCCGGGGGCGGCGTCGAAGCGCCAGGCGAGGGCCCCGTCGGCGGCGCGCAGGCAGGTGACCCGGCCGTCGGCCGAGCCGAAGAGGGCCCGGCCGGCGTGAACGGTGGGCGGGGAGTCGACCCGGCCGCCCGCCGTGTGCCGCCACGCCTCCGTGCCGTCGCCCGCGTCCAGCGCGTAGACGGTGTGGGCATCGACGCCGGCCACCAGGACCTTGCCCTCCGCGACGACCGGGGCGCTCGGGCCGGTGCCGATGTCGGCGGTCCATGCCGGCGCCAGGTCCGTGGGGACGGCGGTCTCGGTGGCGCCGGAGCGGCGGGCGTCGTGGCGGTAGGTGGGCCAGTCGTCATGTGGGATTTCGGATTTCGGACCCGTGCTCCGCAGCGAAGCGCTGCTTCGCAGCGAAGCATTTCGGATTGGCGGGTCGTACGCGGGCCCTTTCACCAGTCGGCGGTCGTCCGGCGTCTCCGGCAGCGGCTCGCCGGAGGTGCGTTTCGGCGCCAGGGCATTGAAGCCCACCAGTTTCGCCTCCAGGTAGCACGAACAGGGGTGCGGCGCGGTGTACAGCAAGCCGTTGCACGGCAGGTAGCCGATGAGGCATCCGCCGCGGACCCAGTGGTTCTGCCAGTTCTCGCCGGAGGAGAGGTCCACGAACTCGACGCCGCGGCGGGTGGACATGAGGAACCGTTCCGTGATCCGGTTCCGCGTGCAGCGGTGGTGATGGCCGACGTTGAAGATGGTCTTCGTGCCGAGTTCCGTGCGCGGTTTGCCCGTCCGGAGGTCCAGCGCCTGGATGCGGTAATCCACCTCGCCGGAGTTCTTGGCCCGGTATCCGTTGCCCCACACGCGGCCGTACTCGGTCTCGGCGTCGACGTGGGCCCAGACGGCGTCTTTGACGACGAAGCAGTCGGGCTGGGTGCAGTGACCCCAGCCGCCGTAGCCGTGCTTCCAGAGTTGCTCGCCGGTGCGGGCGTCGATGGCGTAGATGGTGCCCGGCATCGTGTGATAGGTGTGATGCGTGTTCGGCTCCGGCTGGACGAGCAGCACGACGCCGTCGTGGTAGACCATGACGGTCAGGAGGTACTCGTAGACGCGGCCGAAACCGATCTTCGTGACGGCCGCCTCCGGCATGGCGGGACGGTCGGTCCGCCAGCGGGTCTTGCCCGTGTCGGCCTCCAGGCACGTGACGGTCGTGTCGGTCAGGGCGTAGACGCCGCCGTCGCCGGCGGCGAGTTCGAGCCGGCCGCACGGGTCCTGCTGCTTCGTGGTGCGGACGGCGGTGAACGGCCCCTTCTTCCAGAGGAAGCGGCCGGTGGCGGCGTCGACGGCCACGAGGCGTTTACCGGGCGCCGGGGCCGGCGCGCCGCCGTCCGGGCGCTCGGCCGGGTTGATGGAGCAGATGAGCCGCCCCTCGCTCAGCAGGACGGCATCTGCCCGGGCCGTCTCCTCGTACACGCGGCGGACCTCGCCGGTGGCGGCGTCGAGGGCCGAGACCGGTGCCCGGGCGCCGAGCGTGACGTAGACCGTCTCGCCGTCGGTGACCAGGCGCCTGTAAACGTGCGGCGGCATGGTGAACCGCGGGACGGCCCCGTGGCCCGGCGTGCCGCTGAAGTCCTGCGAGTCCCAGTTCGGCACGGGGACCTTCCAGAGTTGCACGCCGCTGAAGGCGTCGCGGGCCGTCAGGAACCACCGGCTGGGCACGTTGCCGCCGGCGCACGTGAGCGTCTCGTCACAGATGGTGAACAGTCGCCCGGCCGCCGACACCATGCTGCTGACGCTCGGCGTCCAACCGTGGCTGCGGGCCCACAGCGGGCCGCACGTCCATTGGAGGTGCCGCGGCGGGCCGACGCGCCGGTCCGCCGACACGGGGTTGCTGCCCGGGCCGTACAGGCTGTGCGTCCATTCGTCGATATCGTCGGGCCGCGGCTTGACGGTCTTCTTGCCGCCGATGAGCGCGACGCCCTCCGGGGCGAGGACGCGCCTCACCTCGGCCATTCCCACGCCGCCGAGGTCGTCGGCCACGAGGAGGTTGACGAGGTTTTCGGCGTACGGCAGGCGGTCGCCGGTCCATTCCACGACAGAGACCCGGCCGTAAAGGCCCGTTGAACGGACGTGCTCGCGGGCCTGCTGCACGGCCTTTGCATCGGGCGCCAGGCCGTGGACGAGGTACGGGCCGGCGGCGCCAACGGCGGCGGCGAGTTGCCCGTCACCGCAGCCGATATGCACGACGAGGCCGCCGGTCATGCCGGTGTCGTCCAGGATTCGGCGGGCCTGGTCCTCGGCCGAGGCGGCGAGGGCGGGCGTCGGCGCGATCGCCGTCCATGCCAGTACCAGTCCGGCGGCGACGAGCGCACACGTTGCGCGGGAACGCGTCATGCGTGATTCCTTTCGCGAGTGACGACAACTCCGATGATTCCCGCGCGGCGGGCCTCCCGGCCCGCCGCGCACACTCAATACGAGGGCCTTGGGCGCGGGGGGTCGCGAGCCCCACCGCGCGGAAACGGTGGTTCCTCCCACTGCGGATTCAACTTTGAAACGCAACAACCCCCCAAGCCCCTGGAGCCCCGTCGCGTCGGCGTCGGCCTCACCCGGCGGCCCGAAGGGCTCCGGGCCGACGCCGAGGCGGCGGGGCGAAAGGGGCCCCTGGCAGCCTCGGAGCCGAGGCAGAGGCCCTCAAACGCCACAAGCCGTCGTTTCGCTTGTTGCGTTTCAAAGTTGAATCCTCCCGCGTTACTTCGGGCTCATGCAGATGACTTTTCCGTCGGTGGTTGCCATATACAGCCGGCCGTGGGCCGCCGCCATGCCGTCCCAGCGGGGCGGGGCGGCCAGGTTGTGGCGGGCCAGGATCGTGCCGTCGGCCGTCGAGACCGCCAGCAGGAGGGCGCCCTTCCTGCCTTGCATGGCGGCGTCCTGGGCGGCGAGTTTCTGGCGGACCTCCTCGGCCTGGAGGTTCGCGCCGGCCACCTCGTCCTCGTCCACCAGGTCGGGTGGGCCGGCGACGAACAGCGTGTCGGCCGCCTGGACCATGGCCCGGGCGATGACGGGCGGCTCCTCGACCGTCCAGTGGTACTCGACGAAGTGGCCGCGCGGCTTCGCGGGTTTGCCTTTGCCGGTGAACCGCATGGCGCCGTCGAGGGCGCCCTTGGCCGTCTTCACGTCACCCAGTTTGCCGTTGTTCTTCTGGCCGGAGGCGTCGCGGGCCCCGCCCTTCTGGAACGTGAAGCGGAGGACGAGATTTGCGTCCTTGGCGGCCGTCTCGACCGGCGAGGCGGCGTGCTTGGCGATCTCCTCGGCGGTCACGGTGCCGTGGTAGACGCGGACCTCGTCGATGAGGCCGGTGAAGAGGTACGGGCTCTTGTAGGCGTCGGAGACGCCCTCGCCGCCGCCGAGGTCGGCCCCGACCTCGAGTGCCTGGGCGGGGTCCTCGGCGACGAAGCCGCCCGCTTCGGCCTGGGCGACGCGCTTGCCGTCGACGTACAGGTGGAGTGTCTTGTCCTTCGTCAGGACGCCCGCCAGGTGGACCCATCGGCCGAGGATCTTCTCCTCGGCCCCTACCGTGAACGCCTGGCTCTTGGCGCGGACGGCGAAGTGGGGCCGGCCGCCCTTCAGGAACAGGGCGTAGCCGTGGGCCGGGCCGCCGCGGGCCAGCACCACGCCGCCGGGCTTCTCGGCGTTGACCCAGGCCTCGACGGCGAGCGGCGAGCCGGCGGGGTTCAGGCTCTCGGACTTGTCGACTTCAATCCACGAGCCCCGGCCGGTGCGCCGTTTCAGGCCGGCGTCGCCCGGCAACTCGGGCGGCTGCTTGTCGGTGGCGAACAGGTGGTACTCCAGCGGCGTGGTCCAGCGGAGGTACTGGGGCTGCCGCCCGTAGCCGTAGACGTGCTTGTCGTCGGCCGTCAGCACTCGTCCGGCAGGGGCGAAGCGGGCCGCCTGGTAGTACCCGCCGTGGCTGCCGGAGAAACTCCGGCCGTACACCCAGTACGAGCGGTGGAACCAGGAGCCGTCCAGGAACCCGTACGGGGCGAAGAGGTGGGCCTCCTCGCCGCGCTGGACCGTGGCCTGGAGAACCAGGTCGCCGGAATGCGGCCCGAGTGCCAGGCGCTTGCCTTCCAGGTCGAAGACCTGGCTTCGCATGTACAGGCGCTCGCCGTCGCTGGAGAGGACGTCCGACAGCGCCACCGGCATCTGGAGCGTCTGGTGCCGCGCCTGGAGGTTCTCGCCCGTCTCCGGGTCCGTATCGTCGTAGTGGCGGTGGGTGAGGACGCGGCCGGTCTCCGGGTCCAGGCGATACAGGTGCAGGCCGCCGTCCAGGAACATGGACCGGCCCGCGACGAAGCAGACGGCGCCGTCCTGGACGAGGACGCTGCCGTGCACCGGCCAGACGGACTCGACCTGCTCGAAGACCGTGTGCCGCAGGTCCGCCGGTGCGGCGCGGAACCGCCAGGCGAGTTCGCCGTCGGCCGCCCGCAGGCAGTAGACGGAGCCGTCGGCGGCGCCGAAGAGGCACCGGCCCTCGTGGATGGTGGGCGGGGAGTCGATGCGCCCGCCCGCCGTGAACGTCCAGGCCACCTCGCCGGTCTCGGCGTCCAGGGCGTGCAGCGCGTGGTCGTCGACGGAGGCCACGAAACACTTGCCCCCGGCCACGGTGACGGCCGAGAGGGGGCCGTCCAGTTCGGCGGTCCACTGCGGCTTCAGGTCGGCGGGCACCTTGGCCTTGGTGCAGGCGTTGCGGGTGGCGTCGTGGCGGTAGGTGGGCCAGGCGTCATTTGGGATTTCGGATTTCGGACTCGTGCTTTGCAGCGAAGCGCTGCTTCGCAGCGTAGCATTTCGGAATGGGGCGCCGTAGGCGGGTCCTTTTTCCAGCCGGTCATCGCCGCCGGCGGTCCGGATGGCCTTGAGCCCCTCGTCCTCGGCCGCCAGGGCGGCGAAGCCGAGGACCTTCGCCTCCGGGTAGCACGCACAGTCGTGCGGCGGGGCGTACATCAGGCCGTTGGCCGGCATGATGCCCGTCAGGCACGCCCCGCGGACCCAGTGGTGCAGGGTCCACGTTTCCTTCCGGATGTCGAGGAACTCGATGCCCGTCCGCGACATGAGCAGGTAGTCCTCGGTGGCCTTGCCGCGATGGCACCGGTGATGGAACCAGTAGGCCTCCACGTCGGGCGGGAACTGCTTGCGCATCTCGCCGGTGTGCGGGTCGTGGCCGCGGAACACGCCGTCGTACCCGCCGCTGGTGGTGGCGCCGGTCCAGACGAGCCCGCCGGCGACGAGCAGGTCCTCGGCGGACTGGTAGCCGGACGGGGCGTGCGGGGCGGACCACAGGGTCTTGCCGGTCTCGGCCGACAGGGCGTACATCGTGTCCTTGCCGCCGCGGTGCGGGATCATCTTCTCGCCGCCCGCCCACAGGACCACGTCCTTGTAGAGGACCAGGCAGGGCACGAAATAGGAGTGCATGTTCTGCCAGACGGGCATCGGGTCCGACGCCCACACCGTCTTGCCCGTCTTGCGGTCCAGGGCCACGATCTTTTCGCCGTCGTGGAAGTAGGCGCGCCGGGCGTCGGCGGCCAGCGTGGACGGCGAGACGAACGATTCGCGCCGCCACCGCTGCTCTCCCGTTTCGGCGTCGACGGCCATGACGATCTTCTCGTCGCCGGACCATGTCGGATCGCGCGTGGCCTTGCGGATGGCGCCGAGGGCCTCGTAGTCGTGCCAGGTCTTCTTCGGGTTCGGGTTGACGACGAGCACGAGGGTGCCGCCCGAGGCGAGGATCTCCTCGCATCCCTCCGTGCCCTGGTACGTGCGGCGGGTCTGGCCCGTGACGGCGTCGAGGGCGGAGAGCGGGGCGTGGAGGCCGAGCGTGACGTAGACCTCGTCGCCGACGGCCACGAGCCGCCGCGTGAGCAGCGCGGGCCCGCTCTTCAGCGGCCAGAGGCGGGTGTGCCAGTCGGCGATGGGCCGCTTCCACAGGATCGTGCCGTTGAAGGCGTCGCGGGCGATGAGGTACCAGTCCGACGGCAGGACGATGGAGGCCGTCGACCCCTCGTCAAAAATGTAGAAAAGCCGGCCGTTCGATGACACCAGCGAACTCAGCGACGACATGTGGTCGTGGTGCCGCGCCCACCGCGGGCTGCCGATCCACTGCATCCGCCTCAGCGGGGCGATGCGCTTGTCCTTCGAGACCGCGTTGTTCGTGGGATCGTACAGGTAGTGCGTCCAGTCGTCGATGGCTGCGGGCCGCGGCTTGGTGCGCGTGTTCCATCCGCCGCCCGTCCGGACGCAGGCCGTGCCGCCCGGCGCGAGGACCCGCATGACCTCCTCCATCGCCACGGCGGAGGCGTCGTCCACGACGACGAGGTTCACGAGGTTGTCGACGTACGGCAGGCGGCTGCCCGCGAGGCGGTCGGCGGAGACGCGGCCGTAGCGGCCGGCCGACCGGATACGGGTGCGGGCCTTCGCGACGGCGGCGGCATCGCGGTCCAGGCCCTGGACGAGGTATGCCTCGCCCTTGCCGAGGGCGGCGGTGAGTTTCCCCTCGCCGCAGCCCAGGTGGACCACCATGCCGCCGCGGACGCCGGTCTCGTTGAAGATGCGCTGCGCCTCGGCCTCGGGCGAAGCCGCCGCACCGGCGGGGGACGGCGAAAGGGCGGTGCAAGCGACCAGGGCGACGGCCAGCGCGACCGCCCCCCGCATCCTGCCGACCATCGTTCGCGTATCCATCGTGTGGAGGCTCCTTTGGCTGCGGTATCTTCGGGAACGGAACATCGCGCCGTGCGCGGCGGGTCTCCGTACCCGCCGCGCAGCCGGGCAATCGTGCATTGCGGCGCGGTGGGTGTGGAAACCCACCGCGCAACACACATTCACCCTCACCCTGCCCTCTCCCGCCAGGGCAGAGGGACAAGAGGTCTACGTATGCAGCGGCCCGCGGACGGGCCGCGTGCGCATGCGGTTCGC
>CAZNYC010000117.1:0-13031 GCA_964577175.1 uncultured Anaerolineales bacterium | reverse complement strand
CGGACGCCCGGCGTCTGGCGGTGAACATCCTGCTCTTCGCCCTGGCGGGGCCGTAGGCTGCCTCAGCAGAGGGATGTGCCACGGCCGGCCCGTTCGACTTCGCTCAGGGCATGCCTTGCCCGGCCGTGCGCCCGCGGGTGCCACCGATTGCTTGCCAATCGGTGCTGCCCGGTCGCGGGGCACGGTTTGACAAGCAAACCGTGACACCTGGCGCAGAATTACGCCGAGGAGCCTCCGATGGACGTCCCCGACGAGTCCGTCACGCTGTCGCCGGAAGCCGAGGAGGCCGCCCGGCCCCGTCACCTGGCCGGCCGGCCGCTCGTCTCGGGGCTGGCGGGACTCCTGCTGCCGGTCGTCGGCCTCGTGCCGGCGGTGGTGGCCGTCTGGTGCGGCTGGCAGGCAATGCGGCGGATCGCGACCGAGCCCCGAACGGACGCCGGGCCGACGCTTTTCGACGTCGTGGCGCCGTCCGAGGAGCGGTTGGGGGCGTACGTCGCCCGTCCGCGCGGCAAGGCGGTGCTGGGGTTCGCCCTGGGCCTGGCGGGAACGGGCATCCAGGCGGCCATCGTCTATCTGGTGGTCGGATATTGGATTTGAGGCGGCCGGCCCGACCGTGCTATAGTCCGGGCGTGCTCAGATTCGGAGACCGCCCGTGGCCGAGGGCCGCGCCCGCATCACCGCCGGCCGTGTCGTCGTCCTGGCCGCCGTCCTGGCGGGCCTGGTCGTCCTGTGGACCGTCCTGAGCGCCATTGACTGGCGGACGGGCACCCTGCACCGGCCGTACTTCCTGACCGTGGACAACCTCATCGACGTGGTCGGCTCGTGCGCCATCAACCTGATCCTCGGCGTCGGCATGACCTTCGTCATCGTCGGGGCGGGCATCGACCTCTCGGTCGGCCGGCTCATCGCCCTGACGCACGTGGTGCTGGTGGTGGCGGCCAACGCCAGCGGCTCGTTCACGGTAGGGCTGGCGGCGTGCCTGGGGTGCGGCCTGGCGGCGGGGGTGGCCAACGGCGCCATCAGTGTGAGGTGGCGGATCCCCTCGTTCATCGTCACCCTGGGCATGATGATGGTGGCCCGGGGCCTGGCGATGGTGGCGGCGGGGGGCAAGAGTATCGGCTCCGACGTCAGCCCGCCCCTCTGGGTCCAGCGGTTCCTGCCCATCCTGGTGAGCCTGGCGGTCGTGGCCGTGGGGCACGTCGTCCTCGTGCGGACGGTCTTCGGCCGGCACGTCTTTGCGGTGGGCGGGAGCCCGGAGGCGGCCCGGCTGTGCGGCATCCGGGTGGGGCTGGTGCGGATCGTCACGTTCGCGGCCAGCGGCCTGTGCGCGGGCCTCGCGGGCCTGGTGTACTGGTCCCGCAACGGCCTGGGGGACCCGCTGGCCGGCGACGGCCTGGAACTCTACGCCATCGCCGCCGTCATCGTCGGCGGGACGAGCCTCGCCGGCGGCCGGGGGAGCGTCGTCGGCACCTTGCTCGGCGCCCTCATCATGGGCGTGCTCCAGTACGGCCTGCACTTTATGCTTGTGCCGACGCACTGGCAGTGGGTAATTATCGGCTCGGTCGTCATCGCGACGGTCCTGGTGGACCGGCTGAAACGCCCGCGGTAAAGGAGGTATCTCATGTCACGTTCCCTGCTCATCGTGCTGGCCCTGGGCGCGGGCCTGGCCCTTGCCGGCTGCGCCGGCGAGGGCGAGACGGACGGCGAGGCCGGCCGCCGCATCGCCCTCATCTACAAGGCCACCACGAACCCGTTCTTCCAGGCGATGGAGCGGGGCGCCCGCGAGCGGGCCGACGAACTCGGCGTCGATCTCCAGGTGGCCGGCATCGAGTCCGAGACCGACGTCGATCGCCAGGCCGACCTTGTCCGCAACATGCTGAACCGGCAGGTGGAGGCGATGGTCATCGCCCCGGCCTCCAGCCGCGGCATCGTGACGCCGCTGCTGCGCGCCCAGGCCCGCGGCGTGCCGGTCGTCAACATCGACAACCGCATCAACGTCGAGGAGGCGACGAAGCAGGGCCTGGAGATCGAAACGTTCATCGGCCCGGACAACTTCGAGGGCGCCAAGAAGGTGGGCGATTACGCGTGCGACCTCATCAAGAAGAACCTCGGCGAGGGCGAGACCGGCCGCGTGCTCATTCTGCGGGGCATCGACGGCGTGGAGAACGCCGAGGCGCGGCGCCGCGGGTTCCTCGCCGCCGTCGAGGAGGCCGGGGTGGAGGTGGCCGGTTCCGAGTCCGCCCACTGGCACACCGAGGAGGCCCAGCAGGTGACCAGCGCGCTCCTGGCGGCCAACCCGACCGTGCACGGCATCCTGTGCGCGAACGACAAGATGGCCCTCGGGGCGATCGCCGCCGCGAAGGCCCGCGGCCTGGTCGGCGAGATCGTCATCGTGGGATACGACAACATCGACCTGGCGCGCGAGGCGATGGCCCGCGGCGAGATGCACGCCACCATCGAGCAGAACCCCGCCATGATGGGCGCGATGGGCGTGGAGGCCGCCCTGAAGGCCCTCGCCGGCGAGGACCTGCCCGAGGTCACGCCCGTCCCCACCCAACTCATCACGCCGGAGGATGTGAAGGCAGAGTGACGGGACAACCCGGCCTCAGGGGCGCCGGTGCCTTGAAACGCAGCGTTGCCTTTCGAGCCCGCGGCGGGAGCAGCGGGTCATCCTCATCGGCCGTGGCACGGGCTATGACGGACGGGGGTGACCGGCCGCTTCCGTCTTCGCCCTTCGGGCTACGCCGGACAAGTCCGCGGCCGGCTCGAACGACGCGATCTCGGCGCCTCGCTATACTACCTCGCGCATCGTCACCAGCGCCGCGACGAGGCGCGCCACGTCGTCCTCGGTGTGCGCCGCGGTCAGGCTGACGCGGAGGCGGCTGGTGCCGGCCGGGACGGTCGGCGGCCGGACGGCCGGGCAGAAGATGCCCCGCTCGAGCAGCGCGGCCGCGGCGGCGAGGGCCCGTTCGGGCTCCCCGAAGAGGACGGGCACGATGGGCGTGGGGGGCGCGGCGGCATCCGTTTCTTCACTTCCGGCCGGTCCGAGGTCGAAGCCTTCCTCGCGAAGGCGCGTGCGCGCCAGGCGGGACAGGGCGTGCAGGCGCGTGCGGCGGTCGGGTTCGGCACGGAGGATACGGAGGGCCTCGCGCGCCGCCTCGCACGCCGCCGCGGGCAGGGCGGTCGTGTAGATGAACGGCCGGGCCCGGTTGACGAGCAGGTCGATCACCTCCCGCGAGGCCGCGACGAACCCGCCCACCCCGCCGAGCGCCTTCGAGAGCGTGCCGACGCGGAGGAAGGCGTCCGGCACCGAGGAATCTCGCGCGGGGGGGCGCCCGGCCCGCCGCGCCCCTGATTGTGTGCGCGGTGGCCGGGGAGGGCCACCGCGCGGGAGTTCCGCGGGAGGCGCCTGCCGGCTCTCGCCGAAGACCGCCTCCGCCAGGCCCCCGCCGCCATCCCCCAGGACGCCGAGGGCGTGGGCTTCGTCGACGAGCAGGGCGGCACCGCACGAGCGCGCGGCCCCGGCGAGGTCCGCCAGGGGCGCCCGCCGGCCGTCCATCGAGAAGACGGCGTCGGTGACGAGCAGCGTACGCCCGGCCGGCGGGCCTTCACTTTTCCCGCGCGGCGGGTCTCCGTTCCCGCCGCGCTCGCCGCGTTCGGCGCGGCGGCTACGGAGACCCGCCGCGCCTTTCTTCTTGATGAGCAATTCGGCCGCCGCGGCGGCGTCGCACTGCGGATAGCGGACGAGCCGGGCCCGCGACATGGCGGCGGCGTCGTACAGACTGGCGTGGCACGCCCGGTCCATCACGATCGCGTCGCTTCGCCCGGCCAGGGCCGTCACCGCCCCGAGGTTCGCCACGTAGCCGGTGGGGAAGACGAGGGCGGCCTCGGCGCCGAGCCAGGCGGCCAGGTCGGCCTCCAGGACGGCGTGGGCGTCGGTGTGGCCGGCCAGGAGCCGGCTGGCGCCCGCGCCCCAGCCCCACCGTTCGAGGCCGCGGCGGAGGGCGTCGGCGACGCGCGCCTCCCCCGCCAGGTCCAGGTAGTTGTTGGAGGCGAAGCAGAGGACCTCGCGGCCGTCGAGGCACAGGCGCGGACCGGCGGCGCCGCGGTCGGCGGCCGGGCCGACGGCCCGGAGGCGGCGGTACAGGCCGCGGGCTCGCAGGTCGGCGAGCGTCCGGCGGATGGGATCGGAGGGCATCGTGATGTCGGATGGCGGATTGGGGATGTCGGATGCTCGATTGGCGAACCGAATTGCGAACCTCAAATCTCGAATCTCAACGCTGAGATCTGAGATTTCAGAGCGGCCCAGCGTGCCGGCTGTCCTGCTTCGTCCTGAAGCCTCTCGCCTTGAAGAAACGGAAACGGATCACGGCGAGATTCTTCGGTCGCTGCGCTCCCTCAGAATGACAGCATCGGCACCCGCGGCCGGTCGCGGCGCCCCTACATCCCGCCGCCGGCGATGAAGATCGTCTCGCCGGTGATGAAGCCGTCGGTCTCGCCGGCCAGCCAGACGACGCACCGGGCGATGTCCTCGGCCTCGCCGAGTTTGCCGACCGGTATCGACTGCCAGAACTCCTGCATCCGGGCCGGCTCGGTGTACTTCTCGTGGAACGGCGTGTCGGTCACGCCGGGGCCGACGGCGTTGACGCGGATACCGTCGCTCGCCACCTCTTTGGCCAGGCCCTTGACGAACGTGAACAGGGCGCCCTTGGCGGAGGCGTAGTGGACGCTGCAGCCCCCGCCGCCCGTCCGGCCGGCCACCGAGGAGTTGATGATGATGTTGCCGCGGCCCGCCCGCTGCATGTGCGGCAAGGCGGCGCGGACCGTGTAGAAGACGCTGTCGAGGTTCAGGGCCATCGTCCGCTGCCAGAGGCGGTCGGGCATGTCGGCGATGGCGCACCGCTCCACCAGCCCGCCCGCGTTCGCGAAGAGGATGTCGATGCGGCCGAACTGCTCGGCGAACGCGTCGACCATCTCGGTGACGGCGCCCGAGTCGCACACGTCGCACTGGAACAGGTCGGCCCGCCGGCCGACGGACTCCACCTTGCGCCGGACGTGCTCGGCGGACTCGCGGTTCCGGCAGTAATTGATGCCGACGTCGCAGCCGGCCTCGGCCAGGGCGACGGCGGCGGCGGCGCCGATGCCGGTCGAGGCGCCGGTAATCAGGACGGTCTGGTCGGCCAGGTCGGTCATGGGACGGCTCCTGTCGGGGTGCCCGGAACGGGTGTCAGCGTACCACGGCGCCGGCCGGCTGGCAAGCGCCCGTCCGCCGCCCCCCGTCATCGCTGCGGGCCGGAGCGATGACCGGCGGACGGGCCGGCGACCCCTGCGGAGAGGTCACCGAGAGGGATAAAAAAAACTCTCTTTACCCTTGATTCCGCATGCGGGGTGTTCGCATACTCGAAATGTGAAGCGCAACAAATGTGCGCTGGGACGCGACGGCACACCGCCCGGCTTTTGTTCTTCGATGCCGACCTGAGCGATCCCCGCCACTCGGCACCCCAAGAGGCGAAAGGGGGGAAGACTATGTTACGCATCGGCGACCGGCACCAGGCGTATGGCAATGCCTGGTTGACGACGCGGCAGACCGCCTCGCTTGTGGACGTTTCGGTTGACGGCCTGCGCGTTCGCGCGGGGGCCCGGCTGGAACCGGGCATGGTCACCCACGTGCAGTTGGACTTGCCGGACGGCACCGGGCGCCTCCGCTGCCGCTGCCGGGTCGTCTGGTGCAAGGCCTGCGACGCCGACTGTACGGAATACATGGCGGGTTTGGAGTTCGTGGGTCTGAGTGCCGGCGACCGGCAGCGGCTGGCGGGGGCCCGAGGCCGGTCGGCGGCGCCGCCGGAGCCGGATGAGGACGCCTCGTTGGCGTAGAATACCCCGCCGCGGGACGTGCAGAAAGAAGATACGCCGTGGGCCGGCAGGCCCACCGCGCGGAAACCGTTTGAAGCCTTGACGTTTTACCGTCCCGACCGCGCCGCGGCCAGGGCGCCGCCGGCGGCCGTGCCCGCACCGTACACCCTGCCGGCCAGGCGGGCCTCGAAGCGTTCGCGGCACTGGTGCATGAATGCCTCGATGCGGACCATCTCGGTCGCCTGCTCCAGCCCGTCGTAGGCGACCTTCAGCACCGGGATGTCGTGCTCCTTCTGGAACCGCGTCAGCAGGGCGTTGACGATCGTGCCCGGCATGCAGTTGAACGGGTGCAGGTTCACCAGGCCGTCGCATCCGTCGTGGACGTACTCCGTGCAGCGGCCCATGGAGAGGATCGGCTCGCCGCGCACGTCCGGATGCAGGTACGGACGGGCCAGGTCGATGACGTCGTCGGAGGGCGGCTCGTTGAAGAAGTGGCGGACGGCGCCCTCGAATTGGCGGAGCACGCGCCGCTTCTCCCGCCCCTGGACGACGTCGGTGATCTTCTCGACGAGCATGCGTTTCCAGTTACCCGCGGCGCGGGCGTCCGCCTTGCGGCTCCAGCCGATGTAGTTGACCCACTCCTCGAACGGCGGGACGACCGCCTCGCCGCCCATCGCCTCGATCTTGCGGACCATGAAGTTGTTCGTGAACTGGTTCGACCGGACGAAGATCTCGCCGACGATGCCGATGCGCGGCTTGGGATGGCCGCGGTCGACGGCCACGTCCTCGAAGGCGGCCCGGGCCTCGCGGGCCAGGGCCGGCAGATCGCCGCGGCCCTCGATCGTCTCCTCGCAGCGGCGGAGGAAGTGCTCGTAGAGTTCGTCGCACTCGCCGCGGTTCTTCTCGTACGGGCGCGTCTCGCGAACCATCTTCTGGAGGGTGTCGACGAACACGATGCCGCTCCAGGCGAGCCGGCGGAAGTCCGTGCCCAGGTCCTTCACGTCGCCCTGGTAGTCCTTGTCCTGGTCCAGGAGCACCAGCGGCACGTCCTCCAGCCCCAGGTCGTCCAGGACCATCCGCTGGAACTTGTTGTACTGGCCGAAGCGGCAGGGCCCGAACGCGGTGGGCATGAAGAAGGCGCTGCGCGACGGGTCGAAGCCCGGCTCGTGGATCTTCCGGAGGAAGTCGCCCGTCGTGATGATGCACGGGTAACATTCCTTGCCGGTGGTGTACTTGCGACCCCAGGCGAGGGTGTCCTCGTCGGAGAGAGGCATCTGCCGGGCGTTGACGCCGCCGGCCCGCATCGCCGCCGCCATCGCGTAGCCGTGGTCGTCCATGTAGGGGATGTAGATGGTCCGCTTGCCGTAGGTCCGCCGGCTGTAGTCCCACCGGGCGAGGCGGGGTTTGCGGACCTTCTTCAGGCCTCGCTCGCGCACGGACTTCAGGCTGTCCAGGTACGCCTCGCACCGTGTGATGGCGCCGACGTCGGCGGAGTGTTCGTCCACTTCGAGCGTCAGCAGCGGTTTGCCGCCCAGTTCCGCCCCCACGTACTTCAGGATGAACGAGTCGGGCCCGCACCCGAAGTTGGTGATGTAGACGGGGTACAGGCGCCGGTCGCGGGCGACGATGCGCGCCGCGGCCAGGATCTTCTGCCCGTACTTCCAGTACATGTGCGGGTGGTCGGCGGCGATGTCCTCGGCCTCCAGGGGCAGCATGTCCATGGGGATGGCCAGGTGCCCGAGGTCCCGCAGTTTCTCCGGGATGTTCATGTTCAGGCCGGGGTCGCACCCGTTGTACGGGCGCGAGACGATGACCAGGGCGATCTCCTCGTCGCCGAGGTTCTCCAGGGCCTCCCGGCCGCGCTCCTGCAGGGCCGCCTCGAACCGTTTCTGCGCCGCCAGCGCCTCGGTCACCGCCCGGCGGGCGCGGCTGCGCGGAACGCCCAGCCCCGCCGCCATCGTCTCCAGTTCCTTGCGGACTTTTCTTTCGCCCCGCGAGAAGTGGACCACCGGGTTCACCATCGTCGCGTCCCAGTCGACGTCCGGCATGGCGGCCCGGACCATGTACGGCACCGCCTGGACGTACGGGCACACGTAGGAGTTCACCAGGTCGTCGCTCGGCTTCGGCATGTCGACGAGGGTCGGCAGGAAGATGTAGTCGACGCCCTTGTCGGCGAGGTCGCGGATGTGCCCGTGCCCCACCTTGATGGGGAAGCAGGTCTCGGCGGCCACCTCCTCCACGCCCCGGTTCACGACGGATCGGACGGTGCGGGACGAGAGGACCACCTCGAACCCGAGTTCCGTGAACAGCGCCTCCCACAGGGGCATGAGTTCCCAGAAGTGGGTCATGCGCGGCAGGCCGACGGTCTTGCCGTTCGGGCGGTCGGGCTTCTTCCCGGTGTATGCCTCTTCCATCATGCGCTGGCGCTCGCGGAAGAGGCGGGGCAGGTGCTTGCCGAGGCTGTCGCGCTCGGACTCGTCGAACTTGCCGCACCGGCTCCCGTAGTACAGGGTGCGGTCGGCGGCGGCGCCTTCGGGGCCGGGCTCGCCGGTGATCTTGACGACGTGGACCTCGCACCGGTTGGCGCAGTCGGTGCACTCGAAGGTGTCGAACTCGTACTCGACGTCCCGCAGGTCGAAGCCGCGGAAGCCCGTCTCGCGCGCCGCGCCGTCGCCATCGCCCGTGGATTCCTCGCCGCCCCGGTACCAATCGCGGGCGATCAGGGCCATCCCGATGGCCCCCACCACGTCGTGGTGCGGCGGGACGGTCACCGGCTTGCCGGTGACCTGCTCGAAGGCGGCCTTGACGCCGCGGTTGTACGCCGTCCCGCCCTGGAAGAAGATGTGGTCGCCGACCCGCCGGTCCTCGACGACGCGGTTCAGGTAGTTCTGGACGATGGAGTAGCAGAGCCCCGCGCAGAGGTCGTCCACCGCCACGCCGCGCTGCTGGTTGCGGTTGACGTCGGTCTCCATGAAGACGGTGCACCGCTCGCCCATGGCGGGGGGTTCGTCGGCCGCCAGGGCCAGCCGGTTGTACTCGCCGCCCTTCAGGTCCACGCCCAGCCGCTCGCTCTGTTCCTCGATGAACGAGCCCGTGCCGGCGGCGCACACCTTGTTCATCGTGAAGTCGACGACCGCGCGGTTATCGAGGCTGACGTACTTCGAGTCCTGGCCGCCGATCTCGAAGATCGTGTCCACCTCCGGGTCGATGAAGGCGGCGCCGGTGGCGTGGGCGGTGATCTCGTTCTTGACGACGTCGGCGCCGATGAAGTCGCCCGTCAGGTACCGCCCCGAACCCGTCGTCGCGCAGCCGCGCACACGCACCCGGCCCGCGCCGCCGCGCTCCTCCAGCGCCCGGCCCACCTTGTACAGGCCGTCGGTGACGGCCGCCAGGGGCCGGCCGGCCGTCATCAGGTACTCGCGGGCCAGGACCCGGCCGTCGGCGTCGCACGCCACCACGTTCGTCGAGATGCTGCCCACGTCCACGCCGACGAAAACGTCGACGGGGCCGTCGCCCTCGGGGAAGGGGTCCGGCTCGATGGTGATCGGGTACCGGTCGTCGGTGAGGTGGGGATGGAGGTCGCCGCCGCCCCACTCGCGGCCGGCGATGTGCTCGCGCAGGGGCTCGGTGGAGGGGATGCGGCCGAGGCGGCCGGCCTCCTTCGCCGCCAGCACCGCCCCGATGGCGCCCATCGCGGCGAACCGCTCCGGAATGAGCAGCGCGCCCTCCTCCAGGCCGAGCGTTTCGGTGAACGCCCGGACCATCCCCGCGTTGGCCGCCACCCCGCCCTGGAACGCGACGCGCTCGTGGAACTCCTTGCCCTTGCCGATGACCGCTTTGAAGTTGCGGGCCATGGCGAAGCAGAGGCCGGCCACGATGTCGTAGTCCGGCGTCCCCTCCTGCTGGAGGTGGATCATGTCGCTCTTGGCGAAGACGGAACACCGGCCGGCGATGCGCGGCACGTGCACCGAGCGCAGCGCCATCTCGCCCCATTCCTGCTCGATCGAGACGCCCAGCCGCGACGCCTGCTGGTCCAGGAACGAGCCCGTCCCCGCCGCGCACAGCGTGTTCATGGCGAAGTCGCGGATGCGGAGGCGGCCGGTCTTGGGGTCTTCCTCCAGAAGGATGAGTTTGGAGTCCTCGCCGCCCACCTCGATGATGGTCCGCACCTGGGGGTGCAGACGGGCGGTGGCCTTGGCCTGGGCGACGACCTCGTTGATCGGCTTCAGGCCGTACAACTCGCCCAGGGCGCCCGTGCCGGCGCCCGTCAGCCCCACGCCCTCGATCTCGGAGGCGGGGACCTCCTCGAACAGGGCCTCCAACGCCTCCAGGGCCGTCTCCAGCGGCTTGCCGCGCGTCCGCACGTACCGGTCGCGGACCACGTTCAGACGATCGTCCAGCAGGGCCCAGTTCAGGCTGACCGAGCCGATGTCGATGCCAAGATACACGCCGGGTCCTCCCCTCGCTGCGTTATTGCGCGGCAGGTCTCCGCACCCGCCGTGCACGTCGCGGTTGCGTCCGGCAAGCGGCCCGTCCACCGCCCCGGGCCGCCCGATGCAAGACTGGGGATTATACCGGGGCAGGGGGGGCGGGGTCAATTTCCTGATTGACACCTTACGCCCGGCCGTACATAAGGGTGGCCGGTTTGCCCCGCGATCCGCCGCCCCGACGGGCGGAGAAGCCGCGGTGGGCGCATCTCGCAGGAACCCGCATGGCGACGGACGCACGAGAACGGTTTCTCGACGACCTCCACGCTCGCGGTCTGCTCTCGGAGGCGGAGGCCGACGCCGCACGCCGTCTCCTGGCCGAGGCCGGGGAGGCCGGCCGGGAGGTCCCCCTCGCGGAGGCCCTCGCCGGGGCCGGCGTCGACAGCGCCGAGGCCCACGCCGAGGCCGCCGCGATGGACGAAGGCCGCGCGGGGCTCGAAGCCGTCACGCCGCCCTCCGAAACGGGCGAGCCTTCCGAGACGGCCGAGTCCTCGTCCAAGGCGGAGGGGAGGGGCGGCGCCGCCGGCGCGTCGGAACTCGCCGCCCCGGAGTCCTCCGGCCTGGAGGTGCTCGGCCGCATCGGCCGCGGGTCCCAGGCGGTCGTCTATCGCTGCCGGCAGGTGGACATGGATCGTGTGGTGGCGGTCAAGATTCTGCATCCGCGCCGGGCCGGCGAGGAGGACGCCCGCGAGCGGTTCCTCCGCGAGGCCCGCGCCGCGGCGGTCCTTGCGCATCCGAACATCGTCACGATTCACGAGATCCGCCCCCTCAAGAACACCGTCGCCATTGTCATGGAGTACGTGGACGGCAAGACGCTGGCCGACGTGCTGAAACGCCGCAAGCGGTTCGAACCGGCCGAGGCGGTCGGCATCGTCCGGCAGGTGGCCGACGCCCTCCGGGCCGCCCACGACCGCGGGTTGATCCATCGCGACGTGAACCCACGGAACATCATGCTCACCCGCGAGGGGCAGGTCAAACTGGCGGACATGGGTCTGGCACGCCACGTGGCCGAGTCCGACGGCGTGGAGGGCAAGGCCTTCGGCACGCCGTACTACATCTCGCCCGAGCAGGTGACCGGCGACCCGCCGCCCGACCACCGGACGGACCTGTATTCGCTGGGCGTGACGCTGTACGAGATGGTGGCCGGCCGGCCGCCGTTCGTCGCCGACACGCCCCAGGCCGTCATGCGGATGCACGTGCTCGAGACGGCCCCCGATCCGCGGGACGTCGTCCCCGACCTGCCGCAGACCCTCTGCTGGCTGCTGGCCAAGGCGATGGCCCGCGAGCCGGAGGACCGGTACGCTTCGGCCGAGGATTTCATCGAGGCCCTCGACCGGCTGGACCTGCGGGTCGAGCCCGCCGAGGCGCCGCGGGCCCTTGTGGAGCAGATGGCCGAGGTCCGCCGCCAGGAACGCCGCCGCGCGCCTCGTGCGCCCGTGTCGTCCCCCGCCAAAGGGGGACGGGCGACACCGGCCGGCCGGCGGACCGGACGCCGCGACGCCGACCGCGACGAATCGAGCCGGCACGCCGCCGGCTCGGGCGGCGGCAAACGGAAGTCGATGTCCGCCGCGATGGCGGGAGGGCTGGTGTTCCTGGCCGTCGCCGCCGGCGGTCTTCTCGCCTTCGGCGTCCTGTACGCCGTGGGGGTGTTCGACGCGGCGCCGCCGCCCGCGCCGCTCGAGGAGAAGGCCGCCGCGCCGCCGGCCGACGGCGCCGGCGAGGCGGAACCCGAGCCCCCCGGTCCCCGGGAACGCAGCGCCCGGGCCGCCCTGGCCGGCGCCCGCCGGCTCGAGCAACGTCCCGGCGCGTGGCGCGACGACATCGTCCGGGCCTACCGGAACGTCATCACGTTCTATCCGGACACGGCGGCGGCCGAGGAGGCGGAGCAGGCGCTCGTGCGGCTCGGGGCGGAGGCGATGGCGGACGGCCTGGAACTTCCCCCGCCGCCCGAGCCGCCCGCCGACGAGGCACCTCCGTCCGCCGCGGAGGAAACGGACGCCGAACCCGCCGAGCCGGAACCGGAACCCGAGACGACGGAAGAGCCCGAGCCGGAACCCGAACCGGAGCCTGAAACCACCAAGGAACCCGAGCCGGCACCGGCCGAGCCCGCCGTCATCGAGGTCCGCGCCGCCGAAGACGTGACCATCCACGGCGAGCACGCCCGCTATGAGTCCGGCCACGACCGCGACAACATCGGCCACTGGAACAACGCGGACACGTGGGTGAGTTGGGACGTCGCGATTCCCCGCCCCGGCACCTACGAGGTGGAGGTCGTCTACGCGGCCGAGAACTCGTGCAAGGGCAACCGGTTCCGCGTGAAGGTGGGCGATGCGGCCGTCGAGGCAGACGTGGAGCCCACGGGCGACTGGGGCCGCTTCGAGACGAAACGCCTCGGCACGGTCGAGGTCGAGGAGGCGGGCCGGCGGTGGCTGACGGTCGAGCCGCTCGGCCGCATCCGCGGCGGGGGAGTGATGAACCTCCAGGCCGTCCGGGTCACCGAGCAGCGGTGAACGGCATGGAACCGCAAAGGGCCCAAGGAGTGCAAAGAACGACGTAAGCCAGGTAAAAACAAAGGCCAAAAGTGTACAACACGTCGGCGAAGCGGGCCCTGGTCTGATACTGCAACGCTAACTCGTGCGCGGCGGGTCGCCGCCCCCGCCGCGGTTCGCCGTATCGCGCAATCGCTGTCAT
>CAZNYC010000116.1:0-13065 GCA_964577175.1 uncultured Anaerolineales bacterium | reverse complement strand
GCGGGGCCCGGCCGGAGGTTATGGCGGGTGGCCGATCAAGATACCGCGCGGTGCCCAGTCTTGAGCACCGCGCGGCGGACAAGACTACCCGCCGCGCAGCCCCAAAAAGGATATCTCAAGCGCGGTGGGTACGGAGACCCACCGCGCAAACCGCCGACCTGGCGTTGTCGTGTTATCCGGCTTTGCCTTGCGAGGGGCGTGTGCCACAAGGCTGTCACCCCCCTGTCTAAATCCCGTGAGTCATGCGGGCGAAGAACGATAGTGTAAGGTGGACGGGGGACCGAACGCGGCCCTTGCGCCGGGATGAGCGGCGCCGACGGCGCCGGCACGCGGGACCGCCCCGGCACCGCCGCGCCTAAGACGGGCACTGCGCGAAGCGCGGTGGTTAACCCTCGGCTCCGCTCGGGACAGCCTCCGAACCACCGCGCTGCCATCCGGGGTTGAATGGCTCCAGCGAGGGCGCAGCCGGCACCGCCGGCGCCGGGGGGACTGTGCCCCCGCTTTATTCACGCGCGACCGCCGGTTGCCTGTTGGATTTTCCTTCCCGTTCGTGTAGGGTGAGTCGGTTCACGTGCACGTACGGGATGTCGACCATGAGACACATAGACCACCGCCTCACCCGGCGGTCGTTCCTCGGCCGGACGGCGGCCGGGGCGGCGGCGCTGGCCGCGGCGCCGTGCGTCTTGCCCGCCTCGGCCCGCGGCGCAGGCGGCGCCCAGGCGCCGAGCGAGCGCATCACCCTCGGCCACATCGGCATCGGCATGATGGGCCGGGGGCACCTGCGGTGCTGCCTCTCCTACCGCGAGGCCCAGGTCCTGGCCGTCTGCGACGTCGACCGCTGGCGCCGCGACGACGCCAAGGCCACCGTCGAGGCCGCTTACGCCGAGCACCGCGCCGGCGGCACGTATCGCGGGTGCGACGCGTACACGGACCTCCGCCGTCTCCTGGCCCGCGACGACATCGACGCGGTCGTCATCGCCACGGGCGACCGCTGGCATGCCCTGGCCACCGTCCTGGCCGCCCGGGCGGGTAAGGACATCTACTGCGAGAAGCCGGCCTGCCTGACCATCGCCGAGGCCGTCGCGATGGTCGAGGAGGTGCATCGCACCGGCCGGGTGTTCCAGACGGGCCTCCAGCAGCGGTCCTCGGCCCAGTTCCGGAAGGCGTGCGCCCTGGTGCAGGCGGGGGCGATCGGACGGGTGCGGATGGTGTACGTCGGCTTCCCCGGGACGAGCGAGCACGTCATGCTCCCCCCGGAACCCGTGCCGGAGGGTTTGGACTGGGACCAGTGGCTGGGCCCGGCGCCGTGGCGTCCGTTCAACAGCCGGTACCACATTTACGGCCGGCCGCCGCGCGTCGTGCCGTGGCACTTCACCCGGGACTTCGGCGGCGGGAACCTGACGAGCAACACCGTCCACGCCTTCGACGTGGTCCAGTGGGGCCTGGGGATGGACGGCAGCGGGCCGATTCGCATCGAGCCGCCCGAAACGGACAACGTCCCGTCGCTTACGTACACCTACCCCGGCAGGGTGCGGTGCCAGGTCACGTGGCACCTGGAGCCGGGCAAGCACGAGATACCGCCCGGATGGGACCCGAAGACGCGGATCCAGAACTTCGGTGCCCTGTTCGTGGGCGAGGAGGGGTGGATTCACGTCGGCCGGCGGGGGTACCTGGCGGCCCATCCGGCCTCGATCCTGAAAGAACGGGCGGCGCAGGAGGCCCGCCGCAGCGTGCCGCCCCATCACAAGAACTGGCTGAACTGCATCCGGACGCGGCGTCGGCCGGCCAGCGACGTCGTCAGCGGATGCGGGTCCACGATCGTGGCCCACCTCGGCTGCATCGCCCACTGGACCGGCCGGTCCCTGGGTTGGGACCCGCAGCGGCACGTCTTCTCCGGCGACGCCGAGGCGAACCGCCGGCTCTTCCGCCCCATGCGGTCGCCGTGGACGCTGTGACGCGCCAGGTGCCACATTCGCTTTGGCGCGGCGGGTCTCCGTACCCGCCGCGAGAAACGCCCACGGCGTTTCCACGAGGATGTCATTCTGAGGCTCCGCTTGCGGAGCCGAAGAATCTCGCCGCCGGAAAGACAAGACGGCAACGGCCACGGCGAGATTCTTCGTCGGCCTTGCGGCCTCCTCAGAATGACGATCCCGGACTTCTTCCGGCTCGACCAGCAAGGATGAGATGATGATCCAACGATCATTCGCACCGCTCGCCCTGGCCCTGCTGCTCCTCTCCCCCGCCGCAACGGCCGAGAAACCGCCGCAGGGTGTGAGCGAGGCCGCGCGGGCCGCCATCGCGAAGGCGATTCCGCCGGCCGCGCCCGCCAGACCCGCCAAGGCCCGCCGGTTGCTCGTCGTCGACCTGAACGTCGGCCGGCCGGGGCACGGCTCCATCCCGCACGCGAACCTGGCAGTGCGCCTCATGGGCGAGCGAACCGGCGCCTACGCCGCCACCGTCTGCCACGACCGGTCGATGCTGGCCGCCGAGAGGCTCAAGGCGTTCGACGCGGTCTTCCTGAACAACACACTCGGCCCCATCTTCAACACGTCCGAGTTACGGGAGGGGTTCGCGGCGTACATCCGTGGCGGCGGGGGGCTGGTCGCGAACCATGCCGTCACGGTCACCTCGACCGACTGGCCCGCGTTCGGTGCGATCCTGGGCGCCCGCGGCGCCGCCCATCGCGACGCCGACGAGCGGGTCACGGTGAAACGGGACGATCCGGACAGCCCGCTCACCGCGATGTTCCCCCGCGGCGGGTTCACCGTCGCCGACGAGATCTTCCGCTTCCACGAACCGTACTCGCGCAAGCGCGTGCACGTGCTCTTGAGCGTGGACGTGGCACGGACGGACATGACCGCAGGCGGCCGGGCTCGCGGACGGTGCGTCCGGCGGGACAACGATTACCCGATCAGTTGGATTCGCCGACACGGCAAGGGGCGGGTCTTCTACTGCTCGCTCGGGCACAACCCGCGTATCTTCCATGACGGGCGGATGCTGCGGCACTTCCTGGCGGGGATCCAATTCGCCCTGGGCGACCTGGAGGCCGACGCCTCGCCGGCCGCGGCCGCCGCCGCGGCCGACTGACGCTGCCCATCTGCCCGCGGGAAGGATGAATCGGGGGCCCGACAGGACCGTGCCACGGCCGGTCTTGTCCGGCCGTGCGTCCTGCAGGCGAAGACCACGGCGGGGCAAGACCCGCCGTGGCACATGCCATGGGGGAATCCGCGCTTTGCGCGGTGGCCCGCGAAGGCCACCGCGCGGGATGCCGCCTGGAGCCCAAAGGCGAGGTTTCTCGACTCGGGCCTTCGGCCCTCGCTCGAAATGACCGTTGAGGCCGTGCCGCCAGTTGCTGCTACACCCCCGCCTCGCCCAAAGGCCGAAAAACAGTGGAAACGGGCCGGGCGGGGACCGATACTGAGGAGGGGTGGTGCCCGCCGCTGCGGCCGCACCCGCACCCGTCCGGCCACAGACGGGGCAAGGGCCTCGCCTTGGCGTCTCTGCCCGGTCCCGGCTGCGTGCGGCGCCGGCCCTTTGAACGATTCGAGCGATCCCTGGAGGTGTCTTCGTGGCTGATAAACGCAAAGTGGCCGTCATCGGATGGGACTGCGCCACGCCACAACTCGTCTTCGGGCCGCACCTGGAGGCGATGCCGAACCTCGCGCGTCTCATCGGCGACGGCGTCCGCTCGCGGATGCGGAGCAGCGACCCGCCCATCACCGTGCCCGCCTGGACGAGCATGATGACCGGCGTCGACGCCGGCCGCCTCGGCTTCTACGGCTTCCGCAACCGCAAGGATTACACGTACGAGGGGCTGGCGTTCGCCACCAGCCTGGCCATCCGGCGCGACCGCGTGTGGGAACGCCTCGGCAAGGAGGGCCTGCGGAGCATCGTCCTCGGCGTGCCACAGACCTATCCGCCCAAACCGTTCAACGGCGACCTGGTCACCAGTTTCCTGACGCCGAGCACGGACAGCCAGTACACGCATCCGCCGGAACTGAAAGAGGAGATCGCCCGCGTCCTGGCCGGCGAGACGTACATGCTCGACGTCGAGGGCTTCCGCACCGACGACAAGCAGTACATCCTGGACCAGTGTTACCGGATGGCCGACCAGCGGGTCCGCGTGGCCGAGCACCTCCTCGCCAGTCACCCGTGGGACTTCTTCATGATGGTCGAGATGGGCCCGGACCGCATCTACCACGGCCTGTGGTCCTGCACCGACCCCACCCATCACCGGTACGAGCCGGGCAACCCGTACGAGTCCGCCGTCCGCGACTACCACGCGTACCTGGACGAGTGCCTGGGCCGGGTGCTGAAGGCCGTGGGCGACGACACGGTCGTTTTCATCGTCAGCGACCACGGGGCCAAGGGGATGGCCGGCGGCATCTGCATCAACGACTGGCTCGTCCAGAACGGGTGGCTGGCGCTGGAGGAGATGCCGGGCGAGCCCACGCCGCTGCGGAAGTGCCGGGTGGACTGGTCCCGCACCCGCGCCTGGGGCGAGGGCGGATACTACGCCCGCATCTTCATGAACGTCGAGGGACGCGAGCCCCAGGGCGCCGTCCCGGCCGCCGATTACGAGTCCGTCCGCGACGAACTCGCCGCCGCCCTCGCCGCCATCCCCGACCACGAGGGAAACCCCATCGGCACCAGGGTCCACAAGCCCCAGGACCTGTATCCCCAGGTGAATGGCATCGCGCCGGACCTGATCGTCTATTGGGGCGACCTGGACTGGCGGAGCGTCGGCCAGGTGGGCATGGGCACGATCCACACCTTCGAGAACGATACCGGCCCGGACGACGCCAACCACGATTACCACGGCATCTTCGTGATGCGGGATCCCGAGCGGCCGGGCGGCGGACAGGAGATCGGGCCCGTCCACCTGATGGACGTGGCCCCGACGATCCTGGGTCTCTACGGCCTGGAACCGGAGGCGGACGTTCAGGGCAAACGCATCGCGTATTGACGCCGTAGGCCGCGGCGAGCCGCGGCCTGCATGCGGATATCGCGCCCCGGAGCCGGAAGACGTCGCACGGCGGGTCGGCGCCTGTCCCGGGCGACGTCGAGGGGCACCCGCCGCGTGTGTGTGGCCCGGTTGGCGTGTCCAACCGGGTCGATATCCCTTCCCGGCCGGGCAAGCCGCCGGTGGCACCCTGCCCGGGCGCCGGAAGCGCCGCCCGCTTACAATGCAAGGAACCGCCATGAGCGACCTGATCGGCCGCATCCAGCGCCGCGAGGCCGTCGTCGGCATCGTGGGGATGGGCTACGTGGGGCTGCCGCTCGCCCACGCGTTCTGGGAATGCGACTTCCGCGTCCTGGGGTTCGACATCGACGAGGAGAAGGTCGAGGCCCTCCAGGCCGGCCGCTCGTACATCAAACACATTCCGTCGGAGCGCGTCGGCGAGATGCGCGAGGGCGACCGTTTCGCCGCCACCACCGACTTTGCCCGCCTCGGCGAGGCCGACGCCGTCCTCATCTGCGTCCCCACACCGCTCACCGAGACGCGCGAGCCGGATCTGACATACCTCCAGCGCACCGGCGACCAGATGCAGCCGCACCTCCGCGCCGGCCAACTCGTCGTCCTGGAGAGCACCACCTACCCCGGCACCACGCGGGACGTGCTCCGGCCCATCCTGCAGCGAGGCGGCCTGGTGGCCGGCAAGGACTTCCTGCTGGCGTTCAGCCCGGAACGCGAGGATCCGGGGAACCCGCAGTTCACCACCCGCACCATTCCGAAGGTGGTCGGCGGCCTGGACGACGCCGGCCGCGACGCCGCCTGCGCCCTGTACGGCGCCTGCGTCGCCCGCGTGGTGCCCGTCGGCAGCCTGGAGGTGGCCGAGGCCACCAAACTCACCGAGAACATCTACCGGGCCGTCAACATCGCTCTCGTCAACGAACTGAAGGTCATCTACGGACGCATGGGCATCGACGTGTGGGAGGTGCTCGAGGCCGCCGGCACCAAGCCGTTCGGCTTCGGCAAACGCGAGAACAAGACGTTCTTCACGCCGGGGCCGGGCCTCGGCGGGCACTGCATCCCCATCGACCCGTTCTACCTGACGTGGAAGGCCCGCGAGTTCGGCGTGGCCACGCGGTTCATCGAACTGGCCGGCGAGATCAACACCTCCATGCCCGACTTCGTCGTCCAGGCCCTGATGGTGGCCCTGAACGAGCGCGGCAAGGCCGTCAAGGGCGCCAAGGTGCTGGTGCTCGGCCTGGCGTACAAGCCGGACGTGGACGACATGCGCGAGAGCCCGTCCATCGTCCTCATCGAGAAACTGCGGGCCCTCGGGGCGGAGGTGGCGTACAACGACCCGCACATCCCCCGCACGCCCCGGCAGCGCGAGCACGACCTGCGGATGGAAAGCCTGCCGCTCTCCGAGGAGACCCTCGCCGCCCAGGACGCCGTCCTCATCTCCACGGACCACAGCGACTACGACTACGCGTGGATCGTGGCTCACAGCCCGCTCGTCCTCGACACCCGCAACGCCACCGCCGAGGTCACCGACGGCCGCGAGCGGATCGTCAAGGCGTAAGGGCGGCCACCCGAACGTATGCGCCGCGGGTCGGCGCCTGGCCCGAGCGACGTCGGGGGGCACCCGCCGCGTGTGTGTGGCCCGGTTGGCGCATCCAACGGGGTTGATCGGCTCTCCCGGCCGGGCAAGCCGGCCGGGCCACATGGCGGGATCGGCGCCCGGCCGGGCAAGGCCGGCCGTGGCACGTGGCGCGAGAGGCACGCGCGCCGTTCGAGCCCGCGCCGGAAGCAGGGGGTTATGCTCCTCCGGCATGGCACGTGCCACGGCAGATGAAGATGACCGGCCGCCCCCGCGACGGGCTCAATCGGCGCGCCGCGATCGATACTCTGAGAAAACGCCTTGGCGCGCACCCCCCGAAAAAGCGCTTTTCCCGACCCCGAATCGCCGATTCTGTCCCGTGTGGGACGATTCGGGGCCGGAATGTTAAAATGGGTAAGGCGAAACGTACCCCTTTTTTCAACTTTTTGATCGAAACGCGCGCCGATGCGCGCAAACTTACCCCGAACTTGTGCCTTTTTTCGGTGCATCGAGGAGGGGCGATATAAATTAAAAGCGCGATGAACGGCCGTACCGGAGTGCCGAAGTACCTGAGCCACAGCCACGGCCGCGGCTGCGGCCGAAGGCCGCCTTGGAGTGCGGCGCGAACCCCGGGAACCGCCGGCAGGAGGTACGCCGTGATGCAGGAGCAAGCACAGCATGGCACCGCCCGACGGCCGGTGGAACCGCAGGTGAGCCGGTCACTGGAAGGAGAACCGCCGCCGGCGCGCCGTGCGCGTTTAGGGTTCTCTCCTGCCCTCCTGCCTTACGCCGCCTTGCAGGCGGCCCGGCTTCGTGCCTCGGGCGGCGTCCTGCTTCGCCCTCGCTGCGCTCGGGCGACGCAGGACATTCTCCATAGCCTGCCGCTCGCGGCAGGCGACGGAGGATGGTGGAGCCGAGGGGATTCGAACCCCTGACCTGCTGATTGCGAACCAGCCGCTCTCCCAACTGAGCTACGGCCCCACGGGTTGGCAGCACGTCATTATAAAACGGAACCGCCGAAGTTCAAGGTTCAACGGCGGTCCAGAGTCGAACGGCAACGAAGGAAAGCCGCGAGCCATAAGCCAAGAAGGCGCGCGGCCCGCAAGCGGGCCGGCGAACACGGGCGACCTCTCGCAGCCCGGCGATACACGACGCACCGGCACTCAGGTACTTTAGTACTCAGGTACTTCAGTACTCGGCTACGGCCGTCAATCCAGCGGATTCATCACCAGGCCCGACAGCGCCTTCGGGTAGAAGTAGGTCGACTTGGGCGGCATACGTTCGCCGGTCCGGGCCACCTGTTCCAGGCTCTCGACGGGCAGAGGTTTGAGGAGGACGGCGGCGTCAGCCGCGTCCTCGTGGACGGCGTCGAACGCCTGCTGGGCGAGGTGAACGTACCGCCGCCGCAGGGCGCTGGTGTCCGCAACCGCCTCCGGCAGATCTTCGCCGAGGAGGACGCGTTCAAGGATGGCCACGTCCAGCCGCCGCCACGCCTTCGATTTCTCCGGCGCGAGGCGCTTCATCACGTCCAGCCGCTTCAGGGTGAGGAGGAACGCCTTGGAGGTGTCGCGGGTCCAGAGGCCCATGGAATGGGCGGGGGCGTGGGCGAGGCGCTCGCGCAGGCGGGCGCTGGTGGCCTCGGCGCCCTCGAGTTCCTGCCACTTGAAGTGTCGGCGGCTGGCCTCGCACAGGCGGTCGGCCTCCAGGTCCGGCAGCCCTTCCAGGACGCGGTGCGTGGGCAGCACCGCCAGGCCGGGATGGTGCATCGAGACGCACAGCATCAGGACGGAACCCGCGGGGTGGTCGGGCCCCACGTCCTCGCCCTGCTCCTGCACCTGGCGGCGGTAGGCCTGGGCCACCTCGTACCGGTGGTGGCCGTCGGCAATGTACATGGGTGCATCGGCCATGACCTCGGCCACGCGTTCGGCCAGGCCGGGGTCGGAGGAGGCGTACAGCCGGTGCACCACGCCGTCGGAGTCCACCGTCTGGGCGAGCGGGTCGCCGTGGGCCACCTCGTGGAAGAGGTCGGGCACGAGGTTCTCCGGGTCCGGGTAGAGCGAGAAGATGGGCGAGAGGTTCGCCCG
Organism: uncultured Anaerolineales bacterium; assembly: GCA_964577175.1. GTDB lineage: Bacteria > Planctomycetota > Phycisphaerae > FEN-1346 > FEN-1346 > BS750m-G62. The sequence goes on along the minus strand of CAZNYC010000116.1, from coordinate 4,430 downwards.
CACCGTCCGCAGCAGGCGCAGGCGGTCGCGGAACGGCTCGTCCATGGTCTCTTCGTGGGGGAAGACCTTGCCCGTACCGAACTCCTCCAGGCCGATGCGGGCCAGGACGCCCTCCCGCAGGTACGACCGGCCCTCGATGTGAAACTCCTGCTGGTACAGGTAGAGCGAGGGGTCGGCGTCGCGGACGAGGATGCCGGTCCGCTTCCATTTCTCGATGAAGTCGGCGGCCCGGGTGTAGCGGTTGTGGGTGTCGTCGTCGCCGGGCCGGTCCTTGCCGAGGATGAGGCGGACCACGTTGTGCGGATGGGTGCGGTGGAGTTCGTCCTGCTCTTCGGCGTCGATGCAGTCGTAGGGCGGCGCGGTGACCAGCGCCAGGCTGAGCGGGTCGTCGGTGTTGTACCGGAGGGCGCGGAACGGTCGGACGTCGGCCATGGGCGAGGTGCCCTTTCCTGCTCGCTGTGTCAGCGTCGGATGAGGAGTCGTACGGTTGCCGCGCGGGGTATCTCCCGGTGCACCGCGCGGCGGACGCGGGTCGCCACTTCCACACACGCGCCGGGCAAGTTTACCCGCCGTCGCCCGCGGACCCGGCGGCTACTGAGCGAAGCAAAACTAATGTCCTCATGGCGCCAGGCCGTCATTCTGAGGCTCCGCTTGCGGAGCCGAAGAATCTCGCCGTGCGAACGGCATCGAGGCGAGATTCTTCGTCGCGGCTTCGCCGCTCCTCAGAATGACAACCCCGGACATTACTTTTACCTGGATCAGTAACTGTGGTTGCCGTTCAATCCGAAATCCGCCTGTCTCGGGCGGGGCCCCACGGCGAGATTCCTCCGCTCGCCCTCGCCGCCGGCGAGGGCGCGGTCGGAATGACATCGCCGGTCGCCGTGCGGAGCGCGGCGGGTGCGGAGACCCGCCGCGCACACAGCAGATCCTCAGGTGCCGGAGTCGCTCGACTGCAGGTACGCTTCCTGTTCGGGCGTCAGGGTGTCGATCGCGATGCCCATCGTCTGGAGTTTAATGCCGGCGACCCATTCGTCGACGTCGCGCGGCACGTCGTGGACGCGGATGTCGAGGTTGCCCTGGTTCTGGACGACCCACTCGCTCGTCAGGGCCTGGACGGCGAAACTCATGTCCATGACGGCGGCGGGATGGCCCTCGGCGGCGGCGAGGTTGACGAGCCGGCCCTCGGCCAGCAGGTAGATGGTCCGGCCGTCGGGCAGGTCGTAGGCGTCGACGGAGCGGCGCACGTCTTTCCGGACGCCGCCGGCCATCTCTTCGAGGCCGGGGATGTCGATCTCCACGTTGAAGTGCCCCGCGTTGCAGACCACCGCGCCGTCCTTCATGACCTTGAAGTGCTCCGGCCGCAGGATGTGCTTGTCGCCGGTCGTGGTGATGAAGAGGTCGCCGACCTTGGCGGCCTCGGCCATCGGCATCACCCAGTAGCCGTCCATGGTGGCCTCGATGGCCCGCAGCGGGTCGACCTCCGTCACGATGACGACGGCGCCCATGCCGGCGGCGCGCATGGCACAACCCCGCCCGCACCAGCCGTAGCCGGAGACGACGACGCGCTTGCCGGCCATGAGCATGTCGGTGGCGCGGATGACGCCGTCGATCGTCGACTGCCCCGTGCCGTAGCGGTTGTCGAAGAGGTGCTTGCAGTCGGCGTCGTTGACGGCGATGACGGGGAACTTGAGTTGGCCCTTGGCCTCCATCGCCCGCAGGCGGATGACGCCGGTGGTCGTCTCTTCCATGGAGCCGATGACGTCGGCGGCATCGTCCGGCCGCTCGCTCGTCAGGGTAAAGACGAGGTCGCACCCGTCGTCCATGGTGACGTTGGGCTTGTGGTCGCAGGCGGCGATGATGTGCTTGTAGTACGTGTCCTTGTCCTCGCCGTGGATGGCGTAGGTGGGGATGCCGTACTCGGCCACCAGGGCCGCCGCCACGTCGTCCTGCGTGGAGAGCGGGTTGGAGGCACAGAGGAGGAGGTCGGCGCCGCCGGCCTTGAGGGTGCGGCAGAGGTTGGCGGTCTCGGTGGTGACGTGCAGGCAGGCGCTCATGCGGAGCCCGTCGAGGGGGGTCTCCTTTTCGAACCGCTCGCGGATGCTCGCCAGGACCGGCATGTTGCTGTCGGCCCACTCGATACGTTTTCTGCCTTCCTCGGCGAGGCCGAGGTCCTTCACGTCATGTGCCACGTCAGCCATTCGCTGCTCCTTCGTTTGCGGTCCGCGTCTGGGCGGCCCTGTGCGATCGCTAGAAAACTCTCAATTTGAATACGTCAATGAGCGCGAGTCAACGTCATTCTGAAGCCCCGCTTGCGGGACTGAAGAATCTTGCCGTGCGACGCAGAAACGACAAAGACCAAGGCGAGATTCTTCGTCGCCCTTGCGGGCGCCTCAGAATGACCGTCGTGCGGTCACGTGATCCACGTAACCGCCCGGCGCCGGGGGACGCCTTACGGCGCCGCGTCCGCCTCGCGGACGGCCCGGACGAACGCCCGGATCTTCTCGGGCGACTTCTCGCCCGGCGCCGCCTCCGTCCCGCTGGAAGAGTCCACACCCCAGGGACGGACGGCCCGGACGGCCTCGGCGGCGTTCTCGGGCCCCAGGCCGCCGGCCAGGATGAGGGGCGAGAACCCCTCCCCCTGCAGACGGGCCGCCAGGGTCCAGTCGGCCGTCTGCCCGGTGCCCCCTTTCGGGGCGCCGGGGACGCGGGCGTCGACGAGCCACGCGTCGGGCAGCCGACCGGCCGCCTCCGCGGCGTCGCGCCATCGGCGGGCGGCGTCGAGGTCCGGCTCCGTCGCCACGCCCAGCGCCTTGATCACCTTCACGGGACCCAGCCGGGCCGGCGTCTCGGGCGGCTCGTCGCCGTGCAACTGGACGGCCGCCAGCCGGAGCCGGTCGGCCAGATCCTGCATCTCGTCGGACGGGGTATCGACGAAGACCCCCACGGGGCCCACCCAGGGGGGAAGCGCGTCGATGATCCCGGCCGCCGCCTCCGGCCCGACCCGGCGGGGGCTTTCGGCAAAGATGAGGCCGACGGCATCCGCCCCGGCCTCCGCCGCCGCTCGCGCCCACCCGGGCCGCGTCATGCCGCAAATCTTTACACGAGTACGCACGCGAATGCCCCCATCCGAGACGTATAGGGTACGGCCTGCGGTGGCCCCAGTCAACGCTTTTCGCCGTTGAGGGGCGCCGCGGGACATTGCAGGGGCGCGCCGTTCGATCCCCCGCGGGAACGGCGGGTTATCCGCATCCGCGGTGTCGCATGCCATGCCGGACGGTGATGTCCGGCTGCTCCCGCAGCCGGCTCGAACGGCGCCGCCCTTCAGCCGCTCTCGCCGCAGCCGGCATGAACGGCGTCGCCCGCAATTTGGCTTGCAGGCGCCGCCGCGGGGTGGTAGCCTCAACGGTAGAACGGGCCAGGATGAAAGGGGTAGTGCGATGAGGCAGACACGGCAGCCGCGGACGGCACGGGCGATGGGGGTTCTGGCAATCGTGGGCCTGGCGGTCATCGCCGCCGGAGCGGCGTGGGCCCTGGCCGCCGCGGCCGGCGACGCCTCCGCCGACGACCTGTACACCCGGGCCAAGCAGGCGTACCAGGAAGGCCGGCGGGTCCAGGCCCTGACCGACGCCGTCGCCGCCCACAAGAAGAACCCGGACGACGTCCGCGTCAAGTACCTCATCTACCTGCTCCGGCAGGAGGAGAGCGCCACCGGCACCGGCGGTACCACCGGGACGGACACCCCACGCGCCGCCACCGGCCCGAAGCCCGTCACCATCACCGAAGAGGAGATCCAGGCCCTCATCAAGGAAGAGGGCGAGTCGGTCATCCGCCAGTTCCGGCCCATTCAGCGGATTCTCCAGCGGCGGTGCGCCGACGCCAACTGCCACGGTGTCCAGGGCACCGGCGCCAAGTGGGTCCTGGCCCTCAAGGGCACCACGAACGAGCGGATGCTGGCCGAGAACTTCCGCATCGTCAGCCAGTACATCAACCGCGAGAACCCCGAGCAGAGCGCCCTGCTCACCAAACCGCTCGGCGGCGAGCAGGCGGGGCATCCGGAAAAGGCGATCCGCGGAAAGACCGATCCCATCTACCAGCAGATCCTGAAGTTCATCCCCAAACTCAAGACCCGGGCCGACAAGATGTGGGAGAACCCGTAAGGCGCCTCGTCGCGACGCCGCCGCGGCAGGTCCCCTGCCCTGCCGCCCAAAGCCGGGACGCGCGGTTTCGGCGAAGCGGGACTTTATTCATCGAACATACACGCCCCCGCGCGAGCGAGGCGGGAGACACATGGGGCCGATGGCCATGGCCGTCGGCCCCACGCCTGTCCACCCATTCGAGACGCTCGCCGGGAACGATACGTGCGCCGGTCGGCATCACTTCGTCGGCGGAGTCGCTTCGAGTTGCTTCTCGAGCGCCGCATCCAGGCCGCC
>CAZNYC010000115.1:0-13067 GCA_964577175.1 uncultured Anaerolineales bacterium | reverse complement strand
CGCTCAAAACGCCCTTTTCAGGGCTGCGCGGCGGGTGCGGAGACCCGCCGCGCACGAGTTAGCGTTGTAGTGCTAATGATAAAGGGCTGTTCACATGTAGCTGCCGCCCTTGGCCGGCGCGGCACAGAAAAACGCGGCGAGTGCGGAGACCCGCCGCGCTTGTGTTGTTGGCGTGTGGCTTGGAGCCTGCGGCTTGCGGCTATTCCTTGACTTCGTACTCGGCGTCGATGACGTCTTCGTCCTCGCCGCCCTGGTTGCCGCCTTCGCCGCCGGGGGCCGCGCCGCCCGCTTCCGGTCCGTCCGCCTGGGCGCCCGGTCCGGCCTGGGCGCCGGCGCCCGCCCCTGCCCCCTGCTGCTGCTGGTACAGCGTCTGGGCGAGGGCGTGGGAGGCCTGGTTCAGCGCCTCGGTCGCCTGGTCAATCCGGGCGGCGTCCTCGCTCTTGACGGCGTCGCGGACATTGCCGATCGCCTCCTGAATCTGCTGCTTGTCCTCCTCGCCGATCTTCTCGCCGTGCTCGCTGAGCGTCCGTTCCACCTGGTAGGCGAGCGAGTCCGCCTGGTTACGCTTGTCGATGAGTTCGCGTTGTTTCTTGTCCTCCTCGGCGTGTTCCTCGGCCTCCTTCTGCATCTTCTTGACCTCTTCGTCCGAGAGGCCGGAGGACTGCTTGATCTCGACCGACTGCTCCTTGCCGGTGCCCTTGTCCTTCGCGCTCACGTTCAGGATGCCGTTGGCGTCGATGGAGAACGTGACGTCGATCTGCGGCATGCCGCGCGGCGCCGGCGGGATGCCCGTCAACTGAAACCGGCCGAGGGTCCGGTTGTCCTTGGCCATCGGCCGCTCGCCCTGGAGGACGTGGATCTCGACGCTCGTCTGGTTGTCGGCGGCGGTGGAGAAGGTCTCGGTCTTCTCGGTCGGGATGGTGGCGTTGCGTTCGATGAGGGTGGTCATCACGCCGCCGAGCGTCTCGATGCCGAGCGACAGGGGCGTGACGTCCAGGAGCAGGATGTCCTTGTCCTCGAACTCGCCGGCCAGGATGGCGCCCTGGATGGCGGCCCCCATCGCCACGACCTCGTCGGGGTTGACGCCCTTGTGCGGCTCTTTGCCGAAGATGTCCTTGACGAGTTCCTGGACGGCGGGGATGCGGGTCGACCCGCCCACCAGGACCACCTCGTCGATGGCGAGGTTCTCGTCCTTGAGTTTCTTCTTGGCGTCGGCCAGGCACGCCTCGCACGGTTTGCGGAGGCGCTCGAAGAGGTCGCTGGCCAGCTGCTCGAACTTGGCCCGCGTGATCTTCATCGTGAGGTGCTTCGGGCCGGAGGCGTCGGCGGTGATGAACGGCAGGTTGATGTCGGTCTCGGCCACGTTGGAGAGTTCGCACTTGGCCTTTTCGGCGGCCTCTTTCAGGCGCTGCAGCGCCATCTGGTCCTTCCGGAGGTCGATCCCGTTATCCTTCTGGAACTCCTCCGCAATGTGATCGATGAGGCGCTGGTCGAGGTTGTCGCCGCCCAGGTGCCCGTCGCCGTTGGAGGCGGCGACCTCGAAGACGCCCTCGCCGACGTCGAGGATCGAGATGTCGAACGTCCCGCCGCCGAAATCGAAGACCGCGATCTTCTCGTTCTTCTTCGACTCCAGGCCGTAGGCGAGGCTGGCGGCCGTCGGCTCGTTGATGATCCGCAGCACCTCCAGGCCGGCGATCTGGCCGGCGTCCTTCGTCGCCTGCCGCTGCGAGTCGTTGAAATAGGCCGGCACGGTGATGACGGCCTTCTCGACCTCCTCGCCCAGGTAGTTCTCGGCCGTCCGTTTCAGGTCCTGGAGGATCATGGCCGAGATCTCGGGCGGCGTGAATTCCTTGTCCCGGATCTTGACCTTCACGAGTTCCTGCGCCCCGCCGGTGATCTCGAACGGGACCATCTTCTCCTCTTCGGCCACCTCGTTGTGACGGCGGCCCATGAACCGCTTGATCGAGAAGATGGTGTTCGTGGGGTTCGTAATGGCCTGGCGTTTCGCCACCTGCCCCACGAGCCGTTCGCCCTTGTCGCCGATGGCGACGGCCGACGGGGTGACGCGGCTGCCCTGGGCGTTCGGGATGACCGTCACGTTCTCGCCTTCGCGGACGGCGACGCACGAGTTCGTGGTGCCGAGGTCGATGCCGATGACTTTGTTCGTGGCCATGGGATGGCTCCTTTTCCGGATGCATCGTCGCTGTGCGGGACGGGTGCGTGTCAGGCTGTCTAGACGCTCATCTGGCTACGTAGGTAGCAAACCCCGTGCCAGGGTCCGGGCCGCCGCCCGGACCGTCCGATGTCCCGTTTTTCGATGATAACGCGGGCTTGGGGCGCCGTGCAAGCCCTGAGCCAAGTGCCAATGCGACAAATGGGCGGATGCCCCTCCGGCGGCCCTGCCATTATGGCAGGCGGTTCGTTTTCGTGCTTGTCATTCTGAGGAGCGGCGCAGTTTACCCGCCGAAGGCGGGCCGCGACGAAGAATCTCGCCCCGGTCGTTGCCGTTGTGCGTATCGCACGGCGAGATTCTTCGGCCCCGCAAGCGGGGCCTCAGAATGACAGCCTCCCTCAATCAATGCCCCGAAATCCGTTGACGCCGCCGCCGCCACCGCCTATAAGCGGCGGCATGGAGCGGCTGCCCCATCCCGCGCTTCTCTGGACGGCGAACGTCCTGGTGCCCGGCTCCGGCCTGATTCTGATCGGCCGACTGGCGACGGGGACCGCCTGCGCCGTGCTCTGGACCGCGGCGGTGGGGTTCCTGCTCCTGGCGACGCTCGTCTGGCCGGATGCCGCCTCGGCCGCCGCGGTGGCGGCCCTGGCGGTGGCGGCGGGGCTCCTGTTTGCCGCCGCCCAGGCCCTGGTCTACCTGCGGGAGCGGTCGCTCCGTCGGCACCGGGTCCGGGAGGCCCGCGACGCGGCCTTCCGCGAGGTCCTGGCCGCCACCCTCCGCGGCGACACGGACGAGGCCGCCGACGCCTGCCGACGCCTCCTCGCCCGCGACCCGGACGACGTCGAGGCCACGCTGCACCTGGCCCTGCTGGCCCGACGGGCGGGGCGGGCCGACGACGCCCGCCGCCTCCTTCGGCGGGCCCGGTTCCTGGACGATGCCGGCCGGTGGGATTTCCAGATCGAGCGGGACCTCGCGGCCGTGATGCCCAGCGGCAAGGCCGGGCCGCCGATGCCGTAAGACGGATTCACTCCCCGGTTTTCTGTGGGCCGGCCCTGGTATTCTGACGATAGAACAAACGCGGCCGGTGTACGTCCAACCTGGTGAGCGATGCCCGGTCCGCCCTTTTCGGCCCGGGGTGGCCGTCGTGGCGCAAGGCCAGAATCGCACGTCGCCGGTCGGCGCCGCGGACGGCCGGCTTTGCGCGGGGTTGAACGGGGTTGACCCGCGGGTTACAATAGGGGTGATTGGGTAATCGACCGAAGCGGACGGGGGGTGCGTATTTCCCCCCGGCCGGTCCGGATAATACAAGGCGAGGGAAACGTATGTTCGAGCGATTCACCGACCGCGCCCGCAAGGTCATGGCGCTGGCCAACCAGGAAGCCCAGCGCTTCAACCATGAGTACGTGGGCACCGAGCACGTCCTGCTCGGCCTGGTCAAGGAAGGCCAGGGCGTGGCGGCCAACGTGCTGCACAACCTCAGTGTCGACCTGAAGAAGATCCGCCTGGAGGTCGAGAAGATCGTCAAGAGCGGTCCGGCCATGGTGACCATGGGCAAACTGCCCCAGACGCCCCGGGCCAAGAAGGTCATCGAGTTTGCCATCGAGGAAGCCCGCAACCTCGGGCACAACTACGTCGGCACCGAGCACCTGCTGCTGGGCCTGTTGCGCGAGCACGACGGCGTGGCCGCACAGGTCCTCATGAACCTCGGCCTCAAACTCGACGACGTCCGGAGCGAGGTCCTCAACATCCTCGGCGCCAGCATGGAGGCCGAGGGCGAGGTGGCCGACGGCGAGACCCGGCGCGGCAAGTCCAAGACGCCGGCGCTGGATTCCTTCGGCCGCGACCTCACCCAACTCGCCGCCGAGGGCAAACTCGACCCCGTTATCGGCCGCCACGACGAGATCGAACGCGTCGTCCAGGTCCTCTGCCGGCGGACCAAGAACAACCCCGTCCTGCTGGGCGAGGCGGGCGTCGGCAAGACGGCCATCGTCGAGGGGCTGGCCCAGCAGATCATGAACGCCGAGGTGCCGGAACTCCTCATGAGCCGGCGCATCGTCGTCATGGACCTGGCGATGATGGTGGCCGGCACGAAATACCGCGGCCAGTTTGAGGAACGCATCAAGGCCGTCATGAACGAGGTCCGCCGCGCCGGCAACATCATCCTCTTCATCGACGAGTTGCACACCCTGGTGGGCGCCGGCGGGGCCGAGGGCGCCATCGACGCCTCCAACGTCCTGAAGCCCGCCCTGTCGCGCGGCGAGATCCAGTGCATCGGCGCCACCACCCTGGACGAGTACCGCAAACACGTCGAGAAGGACGGGGCCCTGGAACGCCGGTTCCAGACGATCATCGTCGACCCGCCGTCCGCCACCGAGACCATCGAGATCCTGAAGGGGCTCCGCGACCGGTACGAGGCGCATCACCGCGTCCAGATTACGGATGAAGCCATCCAGATGGCGGTGGACCTGTCGGAACGGTACATCTCCGGCCGCTTCCTGCCGGACAAGGCCATCGACGTCATCGACGAGGCCGGCGCCCGCGTCCGCCTGCGGGCCATGACGCGGCCGCCCGACGTCACCCAGATCGAGCAGGAAATGGAGCGCCTGAACCAGGAGAAGGAGGAATCGGTGGCGGCGTCGGCCTACGAACGGGCCGCCGAACTCCGGAACCGCGTGGAGGAACTCCGCCAGAAGAAGGACCAACTGCTCGCCCAGTGGCGCGAGGAAGGCCACGAGGTCGAGGGCATCGTCGACGAGGAGGTCGTGGCCGAGGTCGTCAGCCGCATGACCGGCGTCCCGCTCCAGCGCCTGGAGAGCGAGGAGATGGAACGGCTCCTCAAGATGGAGGACGAACTGCACAAGCGCGTGGTGAGCCAGCACGAGGCGATCTCGGCGATCTCGCGCAGCCTCCGCCGAAGCCGCAGCGGCCTGAAGGACCCCCACCGCCCGATGGGCTCGTTCATCTTCATCGGGCCCACCGGCGTCGGCAAGACCCTGCTCGCCAAGGCGCTGGCGGAGTTCATGTTCGGCGACGAGGATGCACTTATTCAGATCGATATGTCCGAGTACATGGAGAAGCACAACGTGAGCCGCCTCGTCGGAGCCCCCCCCGGTTACGTGGGGTACGAGGAAGGCGGGCAACTCACCGAGCGCATCCGCCGCCGGCCCTACAGCGTCGTCCTCCTGGACGAGATCGAGAAGGCCCACGCCGACGTCTACAACATGCTCCTCCAGATCATGGAGGAGGGCAACCTGACCGACTCCTTCGGCCGCAAGGTCGACTTCCGCAACACCGTCCTCATCATGACCTCGAACATCGGGTCCGACATCATCAAGAACCAGGCCGGGCTCGGCTTCCGCAAGAAGACCTCCGAGGCTTCCTACGAGCAGACCAAGGAGGCCCTCATGAAGGAGGTGGAGCGGCACTTCCGCCCCGAGTTCCTCAACCGCGTCGACGACACGATCATGTTCCGGCAACTCACGCGCGACGACCTGAAGGCCATCGTCGACATCGAACTCGGGAAGGTCCGCGGACGCCTCAAGGCCCAGGGCCTCGAACTCGTCCTCACCGACGAGGCCAAGGAACATATCATCGACAAGGGATACGACCCGGACTTCGGCGCACGGCCCCTCCGGCGGGCCCTCGAGCACCTCATCGAGGACCACATCTCCGAGGAACTCCTCCGCGGCGCCTATAAGGGCAAGGACACCATCACCGTCAGCGTCAAGGAAGACCACCTGTACTTCGAGGCCTCGGCCTCCGGCACCGAAACGAAGACCGTCGGTGTCCACAACGGGACGTAGCGCGGCGCCGGCCTCACGATAATGTTATTCTGCGCGAGCGCAGCGAGCGAAGAATCTCGCCGTGGCTTTTGCCGTTTCTCGCGCGGCGATCAGAAGAGTTCCGCGCGGCGGGCCTCCCGGTCCGCCGCGCGGCTTTGCGCAAAAAAGCCAGGGGTGTCTGCTGTCATCCTGAGCGATGCGAAGGATCTCGCCGTGCGGATGTCAAAACGGCAACGAGCACGGCGAGATTCTTCGTCGGCCTTACCGCCTCCTCAGAATGACGAGCAAGGTGGCGCGGCGGGTACGGCGCCCCGCCGCCCGGGGCGCGCTGTGCCGCCCGGCCGTCCTACCCCGCCAGCCCCGACGCCGACGCCGCGTCCAGGTACAGCGTCGCCGCGGCGTGCGCCTGGAGGATGGACGCGGGCACCGCCGGCGTGACCGGCCCCTCGACCGTCCGGCGGACCGCCTCGGCCTTGCGCGCATCGGGCACCGTGCAGACGATCTGGCGGGAGGCCATGATCTGGCGGACCGACATCGAGATCGCCCGCCGCGGCACCTCCTCCATCGACCCGAACCACCCCTCGCCGAGTTGCTGCCGCCGGCACGCCTCGTCCAGGTCGACCACGATGTACGGGTCGGTCGTCAGGAAATCGGCGGGCGGATCGTTGAAGGCCAGGTGCCCGTTCTCGCCGATGCCCACCATCGCCGCGTCGATGGTGAACGGGCCGATCAACTCGCCCAGCCGCCGGCACTCGGCCTGCGGGTCGTCCGCCTCGCCGTTCACCCAGTGCAGCGCCGCGGGCGGCGCCGGCAGCCGGTCGACGAACCGCTCCCTCAGGTACCGCCGGAACGACGCCGGGTGCGACGCCGGCAGGCCGATGTATTCGTCCAGATGGAAACACGTGACCTGCGGCCAGTCGATGCCCTCGGCCGCGACGAGCGCCTGGAGCATCTCGAACTGGCTGGCGCCGGTGGCGAGGATGACGGCCGCGCCGCCCCGCGCGGCGATCGCCCCCCGGATGGCCCGTGCGGCGTGGGCGGCCGCCGCCTCGCCGCACCCCTGCGTCGTGTCGCTCGCGATGACGTCCATGGGTGTCTCCGTTCTTCGAGTCCGCTTCTTGGCCGCAACGAGAAGAGGATAGCGCGGCGGGTCGCCGCACCCGCCGCGCGACATATGGTTGGGGTTGTCATTCTGAGGCCCGCTGGTGGGCCGAAGCGCTGTACTGCGAGCGGAGTGAGGAATCTCGCCGTGGTCGTGGCCTTCTTGCCGTTTGCACGGCGAGACCCTTCGCTTCGCCCAGGGTGAGACCCTCGATGTCGATGCAAACACATACCAGGGGCAAAACGCCTTTTACCCCTCCACCCGCGCCAGGGCCAGCCGGTGCGCCTCGTCGTACCGCCGGACGAGGTTCGCCCAGTCGAACTCCTCGGCCAGGCTTTCCACGCGGTTCCGCATGGCGATGCGACCGCGGCGGTCCGTCTCGAGGAACTCCAGCACCCGCGCCACCAGCGCCTCGACGGCCTCTTCGTCGCTGCGGTCCCGCCGGCGCAGGATGCACAGGCCGTGCGCCTCCCAGTCCGCAATGTGCTCCTCGACGTACGTTCCGAACCCCGACAGGTCGCTCGTAATCGGCGGCACGCCCAGCGCCACGCACTCCATCGGCGTGTACCCCCACGGTTCGTACCACGAGGGGAAGATACCCAGGTGGCACCCTCGCACGAACTGCTCGTAGTCCATCCCGAACAGCGGGTTCGACGACGTGATGAAGTCCGGGTGGTACACCACCTTGACGGGGTCGTCGGCCAGGTTGAAGAGCATCGATTCGTGGATGACCCGCAGCAGGTCGTCGCCGTTCTCGTCCTCGAGGTCGTGCGTGGTGATTCTCGGCAGGCCGTCCGACTTCCAGGCGTGGGCCACCCGCCTCAGGCGCAGCAGCAGCGTGTCGTCGATCAGGTTGCGAACGTCCGGCCGCCGGCCCCGCGCGGTCGCCTCGAAGAGCCACTCGCCGAACTGGTCCTTGATGGCGTCGCAGTGGTTGCGCATCTCCTCCATCACCGCCCGGTTGTGCAGGACCCCGGCGTTGATCGAGCGGACCGGCCGCTGCGTCACCAGCAGCAGCACCACCGTCCGGTCGGTGCCGCGCCGCTTCAGCTGCGAGTTCACCCGCGCCATCGCCCGGACGACGAGGTCGTAGCCCTTGTTGCGCGGCTCGTAGCGGCCGGCGCTGAAGACGTAGAGCGTGGTGTCGAGGTCGAACGTGTAGCTCGGGAAGAAGTGGGCCGTCACGAACCGGTGGATCTTCTCCTTGTACGTCTGGTGCAGGTTCTGGAACTCGTGCATCGCGGTGAACCGCTGGACGTTCAGCCCGTTCGGCATCAGGAGGTCCGGCCGCCGGCCGAGCAGGTGCTCGCACTCGTAGGCGGTGATCTCGCTCAGCGTCGTGAAGACGTGGGCGCCGTGGGCGGCGGCGCGTTCGAGGGCGGCCTTCGGCTCCACGCCCGTCTCGCGCGCCGCCTGCCGCCAGTCGACGCCCGGCAGATGCTCGTAGAACCGTGCGTCGCCGGTGGCCATGCTCCGGCCCACCTGCGTGGCGTGCGTCGTGAAGACCGTCCCGATCGGCAGGCCCGACCGCCGGAGCGCCGGCACGGCCGTCCCCGCCATCCACTCATGGAAATGCGCAAGGACCGGCTGCCCCGGCGGTACCTCCGCGGCCAGCGCCCGCAGGAACCGCTCCACCAGGTATCCGAACGCGACCACGTCGTCGAGCAGGTCGTCGCCGCCCGGCAGGCTGATGCGGTGATCGTCCCACAGGGCGTACTTGATCTCGGCCAGCCGGCCGTGCACCGACCGCGGGTCCAGCAGGACGGTCCGCGGCCGGCCGCTGACGAGCCACGTGCCGACCGTCGCCTCCAGGCCCTCGTTCTGAACCGCCTCCACCGCCCGGCCGACGGGGCCGGTCGGCGCCACCTCGTCGAACTCCATCGGCGAGGTCTCCGGGTTGTACGGGCCCACCAGGACGTACCGCTCGCCCCACCGCTCGAGCATCGTCGGGGCCTTCGACCGCAGCACCGTGTAGATGCCGCCCAGTTGCTGGCAGACCTCCCACCCCACCTCGCAGAGGATGGCCTGCCGGTGCATTTCGGACGAGGCCGCCCCGGCCGGGGTCGGACCGGCGGCGGGCGGCGGCGCGGTATCGGGCGTGTCGGTCATGGCGTCTCCGCCGACGCGGGCGCCTCGGGCCCCGCCGGCCGCTCCAACGTACCGGCAGACGGGCGGCGGCGTCCAGTCAAAAGGGTAGCGGGTGCCGTCACCGGCGCGGATGGGAGCACGTCAAACGCCGCAGGCGGGGGCGTGCCAGGGAATCCGTTGGCCGGCTGGGGGGGGCGGGGGGGGGATGGCAGGCCATCGTTAACACCGCCGTGCGGTTTCTGTTCACACGCAAGCGCGGCGGGTCTCCGTACCCGCCGCACGGTGGTTACGGAGAACCACCGCGCTACCCTTCTGAAAGAAGCGGCACGAACGGAAAGGACGCGCGCGTCCCTCGCGGGCCGCCGCGCCGGCCGTGCAGGTGTGCATTTGTTATTCGAAGCGCAGCGACGAATCTCGCCGAGCGAAAGGCAGAACGGCCACGGCCAAGGCGAGATTCTTCGTTGCGGCTTCGCCGCGCCTCAGAATGACAAACATGGCCGCGGCACGCCGCGGACTACGTGCCCGGAATGGCAAACGCGCGGTCTACATATCCGCGTGCGGCATGGCCTGGAGTTGTTCGACCGTGAAGACCGGCCCGTCCTTGCAGACGTACAGGCTGCCCACGTTGCACCGGCCGCACTTCCCGATGCCGCACTTCATCCGGTTCTCGAGCGTCGTGTAGGTTTCCGCGGGCGGGAAGCCGAGTTTGTCGAGCACGGGCAGGGTGAACTTGATCATGATCGGCGGGCCGCACACCAGCGCGATCGTGTCCTTCGGGCTCGGCGCCTCCTCTTCGAGGACGGCCGGCACGAAGCCGACCTTGCCCTGCCAGCCGTCGGTCTCGCCGCCGGGGTCGACGGTCTGGACGAGGTCGACGTCGTCGCGCTCGTCCCACTCGGCGAGTTCGTGCTTGTAGACGAGGTCGGCCACGGTGCGGGCGCCGTAGACGATACCCACCTTGCCGAACTCGTCGCGGCGGTCAAGGACGTTCCAGATGACCGACCGCAGCGGGGGCAGGGCGATGCCGCCCGCGATGAACAGGAGGTTCTTGCCCGTCCACTCCTCGATGGGAAAGTGGTTGCCGTACGGCCCGCGGAAGGTGATCTTCTGCCCCACCTCGCGGTCGCGGAGGGCGGCGGTGACGCGGCCGGCCAGGCGGAAGGTGCACTCGATCCCATCGGTGCGCGTCGGCGGGCTGGCCACGCAGAAGACGCACTCGCCCTCGCCCGGCACGCCGTACAGCCCGAACTGGCCCACCTTGTACGCATCGAAGAATGTCGTCCGGTCGTCTTCGCCGGGGAACTCCAGGCGCAGCGTGCGCACGCCGGGGGCCTCGTCGCGGCGGTCGGCCACGAGCATCGGCATCGGCTGGTACACGTTGCGGTGGGCGCGGGTGGGGACGGCGGGGGTGTCGGTGTCAGGACTCATGGACCGGGGCCTTTTTGCTTTCCTCTTCGATTCGGACACACGCCTCGAGCATGGCCATCCCCGCCGGGCACAGGCGGGCGCACCGGCCGCAGCCGGTGCAGCCGAGCAGCGAGAAACGTTCAGGGATATAGGCGAATTTATGCATCACGCGGTTGCGCCAGCGGGCGGCCTGGTCCGGCCGCGGGTTGTGCCCGCCCGCGTGCTGCGTGAACAGCCGGAACCCGCACGCGTCCCAGTTCCGCAGGCGGACCACCTCGCCGGCGCTCTTCTCGTCCTGGATGTCGAAGCAGTGGCACGTGGGGCAGGCGTACGCGCACGCGCCGCAGCCCAGGCACGCCAGGCTCAGCGTGTCCCACAGGTCGGACTCGAAGTTGGCCTCGAGCCAGGCGCGGACGGCCTGGGGGTCGAACCGGGCGGGCACGTCGGCGGGCGGGTCGGCCTCGGCCTCGCCCTCGGTGAGCGCGTCGCCGGCCGCCTCGACGAGCGCCTCGCCCTTCCCGGTGAGCGGGTCCAGGATGAACCGCGCGCCGCCGTCGGCGGGGCGGAGCATGGCGTCGGCGCCGGCCGTCGAATCCGGCGCCCCGCCCACGCTCGTGCAGAAGCACTGCGCATCGGCCGCCGTGCAGGCCACGGGGACGACCGTGGTGGCCTGGCGGCGGGCGTTGTAGAGGTCGTCCTCGAAATCCCAGTTGAAGATCGTATCGAGCATCCCGAGCGCCTGCCCGTCGCACGGCCGGACGGCCAGCAGCACCGTCTTCGGCGCCTCGGGCTCGACGTCCTTCGGCACGAAGTCGTCGCCGTCCAGGTCGTACCGGTCGATGACCTCGCTGCGGGGGAACAGGACGTCCTTGGCCGAGTTCACCGGCAGCGCGTCCGTGCGGATGGTCGCCCCGGGCGACCACTCGGCGTAACGGACCCGGTCCCCGTCTTCGACGGGGACCACGACCCGGTAGCCGGCGCCCGCCAATGTCTTCGCGAGTGCGTCGAGTGTGGATGCGTCGATTAGTTTCATAAGCGCCTCAATCATTTGTCATGCTGAGCGTCGCGAAGCATCTCGCCGTGCGAACAACCTAACGGCCACGGCCACGGCGAGATTCTTCGGGCCGCAAGCGGCCCTCAGAATGACAGCACGGGAGTTCATCGGATGAACTCCTCCTCGTCCTCCGGGTTCCACGAGCCGATGACCGGCTGGGCCTCGGCGTCGTAGCCGGGCGTCTCGCCGTAAGTCTGGCGGACCTCGCGGGCCACCAGGGCATTCAGGAGCATCAGCGGGATGCCCTGCGGGCAGGCGGCCTCGCAGGCCCCGCACTCGGTGCACCGGCCGGCCAGGTGGAACGCCCGGATCACGTTCCACGCGTAATTGCCGTGCTCGCGGGCGGCGGTGGAGATCCACTGCGGCACGTTGCGCTCCACGATGCACCGCTCGCAGTAACACATCGGGCACGCCGCCCGGCAGGCGTAGCAGCGGGTACACTTGGCCAGTTGCTCGGACCAGAACTCGGCCCGCTCCTCGGCGGTCATCTCCTGGATGCGCTGGATCTCCGCCAGCGTCTCTTCGTCCGGCGCCAGGTCCGCGTACTGCTCGTTCAGCAGCGCCTCGGCGTCGGTGAGCGTCAGGACACCGTGGTACGTGTCGTCGCCGACCGCCAGGACGAGCACGTCGTCGTCGGTCAGTTGGTTCTCGGCCTTCAGGAGCACGAGGCTGCGCATCACCTCGGGCCGGGCCACGAGGGCCACCGGCCGCCGCTCGCGGATCTCCGGCTTCCGCAGGTACGCCGCCGTGTTCGCGATGCACGTTTCGTCGTAGACGAGGTTCTCGGCCTGCTCGGGGCCGGTGACGAACGCGGGGACGCACTCGCCGGCGCGCTCGCGGAACCCGATGACGAGGTTCGCGCGGCCGTCGTCGAGCACCGCCGCCGCATCCTGTTTCAGTTCATCCAGGTTCATAACCGCTTCCTTGCGGGGTTCGTGGGGTCGAACGGTCCGGCCTGGCGGACCTCGTCGGTAATCTGGTTGATGAGGTCGGCGAACTTCTGCCCCTCGGCGGCCGAGACCCAACTGAAGAACAGCCGACGCGCGTCGATGCCGGTGAATTCCAGCAGCCGGCGGAACAGGCCCCACCGCCGACGGGCGTGGTAGTTGCCCGAGGTGTAATGGCAGTCGCCCGGATGGCACCCGGAGACGAGCACGGCGTCGGCGCCCTGCTCGAACGCCTTCAGGACGAACATCGGGTCGATGCGGCCGGTGCAGGGCAGTTTGATGATCCGCACGTTCGGGGCGTACTGGAGGCGGCTCGTGCCGGCCAGGTCGGCCCCGGCGTACGTGCACCAGTTGCAGACGAAGGCGACGATGCGCGGGGTCCATTCCTGCTGCGCCTCGGCGGTTTCGTCGGTCGGGGTGGTGTGGGTTTCGGTCATGCGTGGTCTCGCGCTTTCTGCTGACGGGTCATTCCGAGTAGGCCGCAAGGCCGACGAAGAATCTCGCCTTGGCCGTT
>CAZNYC010000114.1:0-13143 GCA_964577175.1 uncultured Anaerolineales bacterium | reverse complement strand
GAGAACTCTCATGGGCGTGTGCCACGGCCGGCCTTGCCCGACCGTGCGCCGCGCGGTGTGTGGCCCGGCCGGTCTTGTCCGGCCGGGAGAACTCTCATGGGCGTGTGCCCCGGCCGGCCTTGTCCGGCCGGGAGGGCCGATCAACCCCGTTGGGCAAGCCAACGGGGCCACACGCCGGAGGCGCCATGTGCCTTTCAGATGTCATCCCGAGCGAGTCCCGGCGCGCCGAGACTCGCTCGGAATGACAACCCCCGTGCTCGCGGCGCACCGATTGGCAAGCAATCGGTGGCACCTGGCGTGCCGCGCACGGCCGACCTCGTCCAGCCGTGCGCGGCCACCCCCTACTCCACCCGCCACTCCAGGGCCGTGGCTGAATGGGGCGGCAGGCGCAGGCGCCGGCCGGGGGCGAAGTCCGCGACCGTGTCCTCCGTCAATTCAACCTGCGGCTCGGGCTGCTCGAACTCGTTACTCGCAGTAATCGTGTCCGCCGTCAGACGCCACCGCCGGGCCGTGCCGCCCTTCACCTTGCCGTCGAAGGCGACGGCCACGGGGTGCGCCTCGGCCACGTCGATGTTCAGCAGGATAAGGCCGCGACGGTCGCCGTCGCGGAACGCATAACTCCAGAGGACCGGCAGCGGCCCGTAGTCCTCCACCTTGCCGCGATGGCGGAACGTGCCCCGGCCGGTGAACGTCGGCTGGCCGTCGGAATGCTCGGTCCGGACGAGGTCGCCCCCGATGACACGGTTCGCCAGCGCGCACGCGAGGAAGGTCGGCCGGTAGCGCTCGTGCCCCTCGCGCATGTTCAGGGCCGTGCCCCACAGGCGGACCGGTCCGATGCCGCGGGCGTTGTAACTGTGCTGGACGAGCGAGAAGAGGGCCTGCGTCCGCAGATGGTGCTCCTTGAGCATGAGGAGCATGTTGCCGGCCACGTTCAGCCCGCCGCCGAGGCTCGTGACGATGCGGTTCCGCGGCTCCAGGGGCCCGCTGCCGTGCGTGATATGGTGGTTGACCTCGTAGATGGAAAGTTCGAGGCCGTGCTTGCGGGCAAGTTCATAATTCTTGTACATCGCCCCTTCCTCTTCAAGCGACCGGAAGATCGGCCACGCGAAGGCCCAGCGGAAGAGTTTCGCGCCGGTGTCCAGGACCTCCATGTCCTCCTTCTCGATGCGCTGGATGATGTACGGGGCCACGCCGAAACGGTCGGCGTTCGGAACGCGCGGCATGATCTGGCCGTTGAGCCACGAGTTGGCAGCCTGGCCGGCGGCGTGGAAGAGGACGTTCGCCCTGTAATGCGGCGACGCCTTGCCGGCGGCGATGAGGTCGTGCCAGTAATCCCGCCCGTTGAACCCGCCGCACTGGTACGGCCCGGCGTTGTTCCACGCCTCGTTGCCGAACTCGACGTGGATGCGGTCGAACACGTCGGTCCACGGCTTGGGGTGCCCGAGTTCGGCCCGCCGCTTGCCGTAGCCCACGTCCGGCGGCGCGCCGAGGTACTCCATGAACCGGACCATCTCCTCCTTCGACAGCGTACCGGGCAGCGTGTACCACGGGTCGGCCCCGACGTGCTCGCACAGGACGTACATCTCGTGGAGGCTGTACGGGTGGCGGGAGTGCCGCTCGTATGGGCCGACCTTCGTGGACCGCCGGCTGCTGAAGGCGTGACGGGCGAGCGGCGGGGCGAGGGTGTTCCCGAGCGTCGACCCGCCCATCTGGAGGTTGCGGATGCAGCCGGGGCGATACGTTTCGAGCATGCGGACGCAGTCGTCGCGGAAGGCGGTGGGGTTCGCATCGCCCGTCATCCAGATCTCGACGTCGTCGAGGAGGACGTCGCCGCCCTCGGCCTCGAAGACGAACCGCAGGTGCGGGTTGTCCTTCGGGTTCGTCGGTTCGGGCACGTTCGTGACGGGCAGGACCTTCTCGTACTGCTTCCATTCGGCGGCGGGTTGGAGGGCCGTCGATTCGCCGTAGTCGCGCGGGTCCGGCGAGACGGCAAGGCGCGGCTCACCGCTTTTCGCCTTGGCCCAGAACCGCACGTGCCACGTGCCGTTCGTCTCGCCGTACCGCTGGTAATGCGTGCCGAACCGGTAATGGGCCTTCGCCTCGCTGCCGCGAAGGTTCAGGGCGGCGTGGCCGAACGCGCCGGGACGGACGTCGCCGACGGCGATGCGGTTGTGCTTCGAGCACCAGTACCCGTCGAGGGTGTGCATCTGGCCGTCGCGGAGTCGGACGCACTCGATCATGAGGCCCATGTTCGGCTCGTCGGGCGTGACCTCGCGGTCGTACTGGAAGTACATGAACTCTTCCATCTTGCCCTTGTGCCGGGCCTTGCGGGTGGAGATGGCCTTGATGCGGCCGGTGGTCCAGCGGGCGGGGCCCGAGAGGATGGTGTACCGCCCGCCCTCGGCCATCATCCGGCGCCAGTCGTCGTTCAGGCGGAACCAGGTGGTGGCGCCGCGGGCGTCGTTGACGGGGCCGAAGTGGCACTGGCGGTAGGTGGTGCCCTCGAAGGTCTCGGCGGCCCGGCGTTTCGTGAGCGCCGCCCCGCTATAGTACGCGTCGCCGCCCAGGTTGATGCCGAACGGGACGGTGTCCGCGACCAGGACGTCGTCGGTGAGGCGAACGGTAATTGCGTCCTCGGCGGCGAGGGCGGGTGCCGCCCATGCCAGGACGAGAATGAGGCCGCCTAAGCGTGACATATGAACTCCTTGTATATCTGGTGGAGTCGTGCCGATTGTCATCGCGCCGCCCGCTCGCGCAGGCGGTCGTACTGGGCGAGGACGCGCCGGGCCACGCTCATGCCGTCGAGGAGGCCTTCCGACCCGTCGCCGGCGCCCTGGAACGTGGACAGGATGTACTCCGCGTCCTCGCGTTCGATGCCATACAGGAGGAAGTAGGCGGCATCGAGTTCGGCGCGCAGCGTCTCCCGCTCCTCGTCGCGCCACTTGTGCACCAGGGGCTTCAGGCCGGCGGCCCGCGCGAGGGGCTTCATGTCGTTGGCCGTGCATGTAAGTTTCAGGACGCGGTCGGAAATCCAGGTCCGCAGCGTCCGGCGCTGGTCCCACGGGCACCGGGCATCGTAGGCGTCGGGCGCGAGCGTGGGCAACTGCTCGACGATGAAGAAGTTCAGATGCACGCCGCCGACCTTCTGCCTCGCCACAAAGTCGTACGCAAAAGCGTTCAGGTTTGCCAGCAGGCAACAGGCATTTCGTACATCCATCAATTCCTCAACCAGGAGTAAAGGGGCCGAGTTCATGACGGGCGACTTCGGAATGAACGCCGCAATCATGGTGCGCTGATTCGTCGCGCTGGTCACATCTTTGAAACACAGGTAAGCGGGTTGTGATTTCGGGCCAAGCACCTCATCAACGTGCGTCTCATCCACCCAGAAACGCGGCTCGGCAACGAACTCCGGGTTCTGGTGCTCGACACCGGTCGTCGGCCGGGTCTGGCCCTGGCGCATCCAGTTGTCGGGGTCCACCACGACACTTGCGGCCCGGTGGTCGAACGCCTGGACCATCTTCGCCTCATAGAGCGGCAGGAAGGTCTGCTTGCCCTTCTTCCACAGGCGGCCGCGCGGCTTGAAGCCGTCCGCCTCCAGTTGCTCGGCCGTGCGGAACAACTCGGCGTCGTTCGTCTGGTGGAACATCGTGAGAAAACGGACGCCCCACGGGTTGCCGCCCTCTTCGCGCGAGCGGTCCACCAGGACGGGCACGCGGCGGTAGACGGCCCTGGTGAGGTCGGCGTCGCGGCGGGAGCGGAAAATCGGGCACGTGCGCGTGTTGGGATTCAGCAGGCGAATGTCGCGGGCCGTCAGGGGAATGTGGCGGCCCTTGTCCGCCAGGTCGTCCATCGTGTGGGCGAAGAAGACGAAGTCCGTCGCGGGGAACGTGACCTCGGACCCGCCGAACAGAAACACGCAGAACTTGTAGGAGCGGTGAACGTCCGGGAAGATGGGCGCCTTGTTCTCGAAGTCATACAGGGCCGCCAGGTGCTTGCCCTTGACGAGTTCGGCGAAGAAGCCCCGCGTCGTCTTGTCCGTGGCGATGCCGGAAGGAACGAGCAGCCCCACGCGGCCGCGGGGCGAGACGAGGGTGCGGGCGAGTTCGGCGAAGAGGGCGTAGGTGTTGATGTCGCCCTTGGCGGTCAGGGGGAAGCGGGCCGAGGCCCGGACGTGGGCGAGGGCCCCCTCGGCGGCTTCCTTGGCGGCGGCGTACCGTGCGTGCAGTTCGGGGTTCGTCTCCTGGAGTTCGGCGATGCGTTTGCGGCGGGTGGCGGCGCTGACGGCGGAGGCGATCTCCGGGGCCGAGGCGTCGAAGAACTCGCGTTCCTGCAACTTCATCCGTTCCCACGGGGGGTTGCCGATGACGCCGTCGAAGCCGGCCTCGTCGCGCTCGAAGACCTCCGGGAACGTCATGCGCCAGTCCATGGCCCGCCGGTCGATATCAGGATCATCCACCAGGCTGTTGCCGCAGACGATGTTGCGGGAGAGGTCCGCCAGGGTCTTCTCGGGGCGGGCCGAGCGAATCCAGAGGGCGAGTTGGGTGATCTCGACCGCTTCGCGCGACAGGTCCACGCCGTAAAGGTTGTCGTGAAGGATAATGTCCGGGACTTCGCCTTCAAGCGCGCCGGCCCGGTCGGGCTCGTGATACCCCCAGTTGCGGAGCACGTACTTGTAGGCATCGAGGAACTCGTCGTAGGCACGGATGAGGAACGCCCCGCTGCCGCAGGCCGGGTCGCACACCTTGACGCGCCGCAGGGCGTCGAAACAGTCGGACCAGAAGGGGGCAAGATCGGGGTCGGGCTCGGCGGTCTCGGCGACCTTCGTATCCACGCCGTGGCGCTGGGCAACGGCGTCGAGGCGGGCGTCGATGACCGCGCGGACGGTATCCGTGACGATGCGGTCGGTGAACTCGGGCGGGGTGTAGTAGATGCCGCCGCGCTTGCGCTCGGCGGACCTGGCCATCCGGGGGCCCTGCCCTTCGGCCGCCGCCTCGCCGAAAAGGCCGCGCGTCTTGATGCGCTCGATGTCGTTGATGGAGTGCTCGAACAGGTGGCCGAGCACGTCCACGTTAACCTCGTCGCGGAAGTCATACTGGCCGATAGTGCGGAAGAAGGCGACGCGGTCGTCGCCAAGGTCGAGTTCATCGACTTCGTCATCCCTGGCGAACAGGCCGCCGTCGAAGGGAGGGATACGGGACTTCTCGTTGCCCTCGTCCACGCTGCGGAACAGGTCGAGGTAGTTCTGCCATCGCGGATTAGTCACCTTCGTGAACGCCGGAACAACGGTGTAGGCGCGCTCCAGCGAGTCGGGGGGCAGCAGTTGCCGGTCCTCGCAGAAGGCCACGAAGATAACGCGGTCCACGAGTTTCTGGACGATACGGACGGCCTCATCGAGGGACTTGCCGTGCGGCGGCCCTTGCAGGTGAGCAATCAGGTCCACACGCTGCTCGTGGTAGTACTTGTACAGTTCCTCGCCGACCTCGCGCTGCTTCTGGCCGGTCTGCTCAAGAAGGCGGTCCAGTAGAGGGCGCTGCGCGGCGGTCAGCGGCACCAGGCCGTCGCGGCCGAAGAGGATGCGGAACTCGCGGAAGGCGGTTATGTCGCGCAGGTCCTGGAGGGTGTAATGCTCGTACTTCTTCCAGCCCTTGCTCCGATGGTACAACCGGAAGCCCACGTAGTTGCAAACGATGCCCCAAGGGCACTCCGGCCGCGCGTTCAAGTAATCCCAGCACTGCTGGACGGGCGTGCGGCCACCAAAGCGGTCGCGGTCGATGTTGGCCGTCGGGCCTTTCAACTCGATGAGCGCCCGCAGCGTCTGCTCGCCGCCCTCGCGAAAGCGGCCGATGGCCGCATCCGCCACGCCTCCATTCACGGAAAACTGCGGCCGCAACTCCCAATAGTCACGGTCCTCGGAGAAAAGCGTGTAACCCAAGACCTGGCCGAAGATCTCCGTGAGAAACTCCCCCTCAAGTTCCGTCTCGCTGCGCCCCGCCAGCCGGCCGCGCGATTCCATCTCCGCCCACTTCAGAACGACCTGGTGGGCAACGTGCTCCTTCTCTTCCGGCAGCCGATGGGAGGTGGTCGCGTTCTGAAGCAGGCGCGGGAGGATCAGGCGGGGATGGTTGCGCGGCACGTCGCCGTTGGCAACGGTATGCAGGTCGGGGATGAGGTCTTTCTGGTTCAAAACACAACCCCTTATGACGGGCCTGCGGCTCCGGCGCGGCAGGCCGGGAGGCCGCCGCCCGGGTCCGCGTTGTCGTGCTACTCCACCCGCCACTCCAGAATCCCGCCGGACATCTTCTCCTGCAACTCCACCTCCAGCCGGAGGGCATCGGTCCGGACCGCGTCGAACGTGACGCGGTTAAACGTATCCTTCGTCGTGCCGGCGGCGGAGGCGCCGGCGACCGGCTGCCACGCGCCCCCGTCCCGGTAAAGGACGCGCCACGCCTTGGGCACGCGGCACGAGCCGCGGCCCGTGTCGTCGAACCAGTAGACCTCGACGGCCGACACCGTCGCCGGCGTCGCGAAGTCGTACCGGACCCACTCGGTCGAGCCCTGCCGCGGCCACCAGGTGAAACGGGGAATCTCGTGGTCGCCGGACGACGTCGGCAGGACCTGGTCGTTCAACGCCTGCACCGTGTCCATGTGCCAGCAGTGGGAGGCGGACACCTTGCTCTCGGAGGCGACGGTCGGCTTCGGCACGGCCGTGGCGAGGTCGCGACGCTCGGGAATCCAGACCCGCATCGGCCCCGGCTCGCGGTGGTCCCACGCGTAGTACGGGACGGCCGTGAGGCTGACGGCGGCGTCCTCGCCCTCGTCGCGGCGGACCTTGCCCTCCGCCACCAGGACCGTGACGCCGCCGAGGAGGTCCGGCCGGTGCGCCGCCTCAATCTCGGCGTCCGGCGGCAGGTAGGCGTGGGCCAGGTGCGCGTTGTCGACGCCCTCGAAACAGTAGACGACGGGCCCGCGCTGAAGGGCCACGCGGCCGCGGTCGGCCTCCACCTTCTCGTGGGCACGGACGCGGCAGACGGGCATCGGCAGATGGAGGTCGACCGTGTCGCCCTTCGTCCAGGTACGGTCGAGGCGGAGGTAGCCGTCCTTCACCTCGCGCGTGCCGACCGCCTCGCCGTTCACGGTGATGCCGACGGGCGGCGGGCTTGCGGTGGGTCCAAGGCGGTACAGCCCCTCCGTGCGCGTCCGGCCGCGCGCCCACGCGGGCACGCGGAGCGCCAGCACGAGGGCGGTCGGCGTCTCGGGCTCGACACGAAGCCGGACCGTGCCGTCCCACGGATACCGCGTTTCCTGCGCGAGCGTGACCGTGCCCTTGGGGTGGTCGATCTCGGCCGTCCCGGCGGCATACACATTCACATAGATCGCGTCCGCATCGGTCGCGTACACGTATCCCGGCACGGACGGGATGACGCGCACCACGTTCGTCGGGCAGCACGAGCAGCCGAACCACGCGCTGCGATGGTGGTGGCCGCTCGAGGCCAGCGGGTTCACGTAGAAGAACTTCCGGCCGTCGAGCGACACGCCGGAGAGAAACCCGTTGTAGAGCGCCCGCTCCAGGACATCGGCATACCTGGCGTGCCCGTGCAGGAGGTTCATGCGGTGGTTCCAGAAGATCAGGCCGCAGGCCGCGCACGTCTCGCAGTAGGCGGAGGCGTTGGGCAACTCGTAATCGTCCCCGAAGGCCTCGCCGCCGTGGCGGGCGCCCACGCCGCCGGTCACGTGCATCTTGCGGGTGACGGTGGAGGTCCAGAGGCGGTCGAGGGCCCGAATCATGGCCCGGTCGCGCGTGTAGGCGGCGACGTCGGTCATGCCGCAATACAGATACATCGCCCGGACGGCGTGGCCGACGGGGGTGGCCTGCTCCCGCACGGGCTGGTGGTCCTGCGAGTACGGGCCGTACAGGCGCTCCCGCGCCGCCTCGTTGCCGCGCATGTCCAGGAAGAACGCGGCCAGGTCCAGGTACCGGCGCTCGCCGGTGGCCTCGTAGAGGCGGACGAGGGCGAGTTCGATCTCCTCGTGCCCCGGCACGCCGTGCTTGCCGTCGGGGCCGAACAGTTCGCCGATACGGTCCGCGAAGCGGGTGGCGACGTCCAGGAACGTCCGCTTGCCGGTGGCCCGGTGGTGGGCGACGGCCGCCTCGAACATGTGCCCCGCGCAGTAGAGTTCGTGCATCTTCGCGAGGTTCGACCACTTCTTGTCCGGCTCCTTCAAAATGTAATACGTATTGAGATACCCGTTTTCCTGCTGGGCGGCGGCGAAGGTGGCAATGAGGTCATCGAGGTACTTCCGGAGTTTCGGGTCCGGATGGGCCGCCAGCGAGTACGACGCCCCCTCGACCACCTTGTACACGTCGGAATCATTGAAGTAGATGCCCTCGAACCCGCCCTCCATCTTCCCGGCGGCCTTGGCGAAGTTGGAGAGGCGACCCGTCTGCTCGCACTTCGCGAAGTCGTGCGGCACGGTGACCGTGCGGTTCGTCTCGATCCGCGGCGCCCAGAAACCGTCCGTCAGTTTCACGCTGGTAAACCGGACGGGCTCCAGGCGGCGCTCGGGCCGCTCGGCGGCGAGGACCGCGGCGGCGGAGAGAAAAAAGACCAATCCGACGAGCATGAAACGTTTCATCATGACCTCCATGCGTGCGGATGAGGGTGTGTCATACCCTCTCATTTCGACCGAGGGCTCGCGCCGCGAGGCCGAGCAGAGGAACCTCGCCGTGACGCCGTGCGAACCGCATCGCGGCCACGGCGAGATCCCCGTTCCACTCGGTTTCGCCTCGCTCAGGGCAGGCTCTCGGCTCGCCGCGCTCGCCCGGGATGACATCGCAACGGGCGTGTGCCGCGGCCCATCGAGCCTTTCGTTCGAGACCGCCGCGGAAGCGGCGGGTTATCGACATCCGGCATGGCCGACGGCCACGGCGGACGGGGCTGTCCGGCTGCTCCCGCGGCCGGTTCGAACGGCGGCCGGCTCGAACGGCGGGGCGCGTCCTACTTCTCCCCCGGCACCACGTCCACGAGGCCCACGTCGATGAACTGACCGCCGCGAGTCTGCCGGCAGTGGACCGCGATCACGTTCTTCGCCCCCGGCTTGACGGCCGAGCGGGCCTTCTCGTTCATCGGCCGGATTTCGTACGCCGTGAGGTACCCTTTGTAGTCCGCCACCTTCGCGCCGTTCACGAACACCTGGGCGTCTTCATCGTGATGAATGCGGAGTTGCAGAGTGTGGTACTCGCCCTTCGGCACGGTGACCTCGCGGCGGAGCCAGATGTCGCTGCCCGTCCACTCGGTGCCGACGACGGCGCCGGGCGTGTCCTTCCGCCCGAAGCCGCCGGGCCCCTCTTTCCAGCCGCTATCGTCGAAGCCCGGCTTCATCCAGCCGGCGGGCGGCTGCTCGGTCGTGTACCGCCACGTCTGCTTCTGCTTCTCGGAGGTCGGCACGACGGCCTTGACGACGGGCGGGGGCGGGACCTTCGAGAAATCGCCCCGGTTCACGGCCGCCACGCGCTCCACGATCGGCTTGATGACGGCCCGGTCGTAGGTCATAAGGCCGTTGCACTCGACCTCCACATCGCTGGTCTGGGTGTAGACGGCCCCGGAGATGCCGGGATCGTCCTTCAGGTCGTAAATCATGCGCATGAGTTCTTCGTACCCGGCGGTCAGTTCCTCGCGGTCGGCGGTGCCGCGGTAGCCCCAGTGCTGCGCTTTCCAGGTGTGACCGGGCAGGCCGAGGCCCAGGCCGCCGAACTCGCCCTGCACGGCGGCGCGGTCGGGCTCCGGCGCCGCCCCCTTCGGCTTCGGGTAACTGTGGACGTCGAGGATGTCGCCGCACTTCTTGTCGGTCCACCCGGAGGCGTTCGAGACCAGCCGCGCGGGGTCCCACTCCTTGACGAGTTTCGTATAGCGTTCGGCGTCGTGCTGCCCCCAGCCCTCGTTGAACACGACCCACATGATGATGGACGGATGATTGCGGTAGCCGACGACCATGGCGCGCAGTTCCTTCTGGAACTGCTCCTTGCCCTCGGGCGTGCCGTTGTTGCCGTTCGGCATGTCCTGCCACACGAGCAGGCCGAGCCGGTCGCACCAGGTGTACCACCGGTGCGGCTCGATCTTGACGTGCTTGCGGGCGAAGTTGAAGCCCAGGCGCTTCGTCACCTCCACGTCGTACTTCAGCGCCTCGTCGGTGGCGGCGGTGTAGAGGCCGTCCGGCCACCAGCCCTGGTCCAGGAACCCCACCTGGAAGACGGCCTCGCCGTTCAGCAGCATGCGCGTCTTGCCGTCCGGCCCTTTGCCGATCTCGATCTTCCGCATGCCGAAGTAACTCTCGACGGTGTCGACCACGCGGTCGCCGTCGAGCA
Source organism: uncultured Anaerolineales bacterium (assembly GCA_964577175.1). Taxonomy (GTDB): domain Bacteria; phylum Planctomycetota; class Phycisphaerae; order FEN-1346; family FEN-1346; genus BS750m-G62. The sequence continues at coordinate 2,780 of CAZNYC010000114.1, read as the reverse complement.
GTTCCACCTTCAGGTCGTACAGGAACGGATCGTCGGGCGACCAGAGGCGCGGCTCGTCGATCGGGACGACCAGGCCGATCCGGGGCTCCGGCCCCGCCGGCTTGGCGGTGCAGCCGCCCACCGGCTTGCCGGCCGCCGTCACCGTGGCGCGGGCCCGCAGACCGTCGGCCTCGCCGGCCGCGAATACCTCGCACTGGATCTCCTGCTCATCGACGTCCGGCGTGAGGACGATCCGGTCGATGTGCCGCTCGGCCACCGGCTCCATCCACACGGTCCGCCAGATGCCCGTCACGGGCGTGTACCAGATGCCGTGCGGCTTCCGGACCTGCTTGCCGCGCGGCTGCTGGCCCGCGTCCGTCGGGTCGAACACGCGGACGACCAGGTCGTTCGTGTCCTTGCGCAGGGCGCCGGTGACGTCCAGCGTGAACGGGTCGTACCCGCCGCGGTGCCGACCCACCTCCTCGCCGTTCAGGTACACGGTGGCGTCCCAGTCGACGCCCTCGAAGTGCAGGAGCAGGCGCTTGCCGCCGCCCAGGTCGGGCGTCTCGAACGTGCGATGGTACCAGAGGATCTTCTCGGGGCCGACCCGCTTCATCACGCCCGAGAGGGCCGACTCGACGGGGTACGGCACGAGGATGCGGCCGTCGTACTGATCCGGCTCGGGCGCGCCGGCATCCTTGCCGGTGATGGCGTACTGCCACAGGCCGTTCAGGTTCTGCCAGTCCTCGCGGACCATCTGCGGCCGGGGGTGTTCCGGCAGGGCGTTCTCGGGCGACACGTCCTTGGCGAACGGCGTCATGAGCGGGCCGTCGGCGGGTTTCCAGGCGGCGCGCGAACAGCCGACCGTCAGGACGATCGTCAGGACAAACGCGAGGGCAAGCGGGTGGCGTCCGGTCATGATAAGGCTCCTTCCTCGGATCGGGTGCGGAGCCTTATGGTATCGCCGGCGGCAGGCATTGCAACCGGATTGCCCACACCCCTTCCGATAGTCATTCCGACCGCGCCGGGTGCGCCATGTGCCACGCCCGGTCTTGCCCGGCCGTGCGCCGCGAGCCGCGCGCTGTCATGCTGAGGAGGCCGCCAGGCCGACGAAGCATCTCGCCGTGGCCGTTGTCGTTTGCCGTTGTTGTTTCCCTGCCTTTGCCGCCGTTGCCGTCTTTGCGGCTTTGCGCCTTTGCGTGAGGCACGCCGTTGTCGTTGCCTTGAACTTTGAACTTCGAACCTTGAACCGCCCCGGAATCCGCTTCGCCCCCGCCGCACGAGCGGGTAGAATCGCCCCGCAGCGCCGGGACCTCGCGACCTCAAGCCGGAGGCAACCCATGACCGTCCGCACCTTCCTTCGCCGACTGGGACCCGCCTTCATCGTGGGGGCGTGCATCATCGGTCCCGGCAGCGTCACGCTCATGTCCACGACCGGGGCGAACTACGGGTACCAGTTGATCTGGGTCGCCCTCGTCGCGGGCGGCCTCATGGCCGCCTTCCTCGCCCTCTTCATGCGGTTCGGCATCTACGCCGACGAGACGTTCCTGGGCCTGGCGGCCAAGAAGTTCGGCCGATGGTTCGCGGTGCTGTGCGGCATCTCGCTCGCCTCGACGAACGCGGCGTTCCAGTTCGGCAACGCCATCGGTGTGACGGCCGGCATGCAGGCGCTGTGGGGCGGCGTGAGCCCCTACGTCTGGCCGGTCGTCTTCACCTCGGCGGCCGTCGCCTTTATGTTTGTCTTTAAGCATCTGTACCGGTACGTCGAGCACGTCATGCGGTTTTTCCTGGTCCTGATGTTCCTGGCGTTCCTCGCGAACCTGATCTGGGCCCGGCCGGACCTGGGCGCCGCGGCGAAGGGCGCCTTCATCCCCTCCCTGCCGGAAGGCGTGAACTGGGTGACCCTGGGCGGCCTCATCGGCACCACCTTCGTCATCGTGGCCGCCTTCTTCCAGTCGTACCTCGTGAAGGCGAAGGGGTGGACCGAGGACGACCTCCGCAGCGGCGCCACCGACACCCTGATGGCCTCGGTCATCTTCACCCTCATCGGGTGCGTCATCATGATGACGGCGGCGGCGGTCCTGTACCCGCACCCCCCGGAGAAGGGACAGGTGACCTTCGAGATCATGATCGCCCAACTCGAGAGCGTGTTCGGCGGGTGGGCCCGCTTCATCTTCTGCATCGGGTTCTGGTCGGCCGCGTTCTCGAGTTTCGTGACCAACTCGCTCATCGGCGGCGTCCTGCTGAACGACGGCCTGGGCCTGGGCGGACGGATCGAATCGACCGCCACACGCGTCTTCGCAAGCCTGGTGCTCCTCGTGGGCATGGTGACGGGCCTGGTGATCATCCACAACGAGCAGACGGCCGCCGACCCGCCGGGGCCGGAGGCGGTGGTCCAGGCGCCGGCGATGCCGGCCGCCGGACAGGAAACGCCCGCCGGCGAGCCCGAGAAGGCCCCCGCCGAGGCCGAGGACCTCAAGGTGAAGGCCATCCGCGTCGGCCAGGCCGCCACGATGCTCGCCGTCCCCCTCGGCGCCATCGCCATGGTGGTGGTCCTGTTCGACAAACGCGCCACGAAAGGACGCGACCTGCCCCTGTGGGCCAAGGGCATCGTCCTGGCCGGGGCGGCCGTCCTCCTCGCCATCGCCGTCCTGATGTACGTGAAGATCCGCCCGGAACTCTTCGAACTGCTCGGCGTCGGGTAGGCGGCCCTGCCCTGTCCGCCGCCCCCGCGACGAAACGCCAGGTGCCCCGGCCGGCTTGCCCGGCCGGGCGCTACGAACCGCGCGCTGTCATGCTGA
>CAZNYC010000113.1:0-13213 GCA_964577175.1 uncultured Anaerolineales bacterium | reverse complement strand
GCGCAGCCCTGAAAAGGCCGTTTCGAGCGCGGCGGGTGCGGAGACCCACCGCGCTTATCGCTCGTCCACCGCGGCAATCCGTAATCCGCAATCCGAATGCCGAATCCGATCACTTCCCGATGGGCACGAGCACGATGTTGCGGAACTGCTTGTGCGAGCCCTCGGCCTGGAGGCAGATCTTGCCGGGCACCTCCTCGCACTCGGTGGCCGTGTTCTGGATCAGGTTATTGACCTTGATCACGAGTTTGCCGCCGTCGAGGGTTACCTCGTAATCGTTCCATGGGCCGTAGGCCCCCTCGTTGGGCTCGTGCATCTTGCGGGTGTGCCGGCCCTTGGTCCGGTCCTCGGCCGTTTTCATGGGGAACTTATCGATATTCCAGATGTCGCCCATGCTGCCGGACTGGCCCTGGGCCTCGATGGACTTCGGCCAGACCTTGTCCTTGCCGGTCATCCGCACGAGCACGCCCGAGTTGCCCTTCTGGACGTGCTTCAGTTGCAGGTGCAGCGTGTAGTTGGTGAAGTCGTCGGTGGTGCGGATGTAGCCGGCGGGCCGGCCGGTGTCGTCCAGGATGCCGTCCTTGACGGCGAACGTCTTGGCCGACTTCATCTTGTCGAACGGCACGGTCCAACCGTCGAGGTTCTCGCCGTTGAACAGGCGCCGGGCCTTGCCGTAATCCGAGTCCAGGTGCTTGATGCGAATGTCCTTGAACTCGACGACCATGGGCGGGCCGGCGTGAATCTGGAGCGCCAAGAGGCCCTCGCGGATGGAGCCCTTCCGGTCGTTCGGGTCGTCCGGGTCGGTGGGCTTGTCGTTGTCGATGAGGGCCATCGTGGGGTAGCCGTTCAGGTAGTGCCGCAGGTAGTTGCCCTGGGCGATGATGGTGTACTCGTTCCAGTCCTTGCCCTTGTAGTATTCTTTGTCCTTGAGGGCATTGACGTCGGAGACCTTCGAGACGACGTTCTTCTTGCCCTTCTCATCGATGACCATGAAGTCGCCCACGTTGACGAGCCAGCCGCGGCCGCCCTCGTGGTACAGGAAGCCGACCTTGCCGGGGTTGTTCTCGACCTCGGCCTGGTAGCCGTTGATGCGCCACTTCTTGTGTTCCTTGCTGCGGTACTGGATGCCGGAGTTGCCGTTCTGGATGCGGAACTTGATCTTGAGGATGAAGTCCCGCACCCTGCCGCCACGCCACACGCAGAACGTGTTGCCGTGGGCCTTGTTTTCCTCGGTCGTCTCGCCGCGGATGGCGCCTTCATGGACGGACCACAGGCGCGGGTCGCCGTCCCATCCCTCCAGGGTCTTGCCGTCGAAGATCGACTCGAAGCCCACGGCCTTCTCCGCGGGGGTAATGGCGTCGGCCGTTCCGGCCCAGGCCAGGACGAGCCCGGCGCCGACCCACATCGCAACGCATGCACGCATAATACACCTCCTCTGAGTTCGATGGACCCCCGGCCGGCCGCCCCGCCGTCGGGCCGGCCGGGCCGGTCTTCCGCATCGAGTGTTAAACCACCGGCAGGCGTCGGCGCATCGGTCAGAATACGGGAAAGCGCGCCGGCGGGGCCAGATTTTTCGCCGCCGGCCTGCCGGCCGGCCGTAGGACCTCGATGGCCCATCCCGCGCGGCATGGTGCCGCCCCTCCGCTGAATCCCCCTTGAACCTATCCGTCCGTCGTGGTGCAATGGCCGGCGGCCGAGCCTCTCTCGCGCGGCCGGAAACACAGGAAAGGTGCATCCATGCGACACGGGACCGTTCTCATCGCGATGCTGGCGGCGCTTGCGATACCCGCGTCGTCGGCCGGCGGCGCGGCCACCGCCTCCGACGCCGCGGGCGCCGTCGACGGGCGCATCACCGGGGGGTTCGGGTTCCACACCGGCCAGGAAGCCTCGCCGTGGTGGCAGGTGGACCTCGGCAAACCGCACGCCCTGGACCGCGTCGTCGTCTGGAACCGCTGCACGGCTGCCGCCTCCCGCGCGGCCCGTATCGAGGTCCTCCTCTCGGCCGACGGCAAGACGTGGAAGACCGTGTATCGGCACGACGGGACGGTCTTCAACGGCAAGGCGGACGGCAAACCGCTCGCGGTCCCGCTGGACGGGGCCGAGGCCCGCTTCGTCCGTCTCCGCCTGCCCGAGCGCACGTGGCTCCACCTGGACGAGGTCCAGGTCTTCTCGGCGGCCGACCCGAAGGTGAACCTCGCCCTCGGCCGGCCGGCCGACCAGTCGAGCGTGAGCCAGTGGTCTACGGGGCAAGCGGCCGCCCGTGGCGCCGCAGCCGTGCCCGCGTGGTCGCCGCCCGAGGCACCGCTCGCACCGGACGCGATGGACTTTGACGAAATTCTCTTCGTCAAGCGCAAACCGTACTCCTCGGACCACTACTACACCGACATCAACAACGGCACGGCCGGCGACCGGTTCGTGCCGCAAAATGGCATCTACATCTACAATCTTCGCACGCAAGCGGAGCGCCCCGTCGTGACGGCGGCCCGGATGCCGGGCGGACGAGGCTTCATCGGCACGATCAGCCTCTCGTTCGACGCCCGCAAGGTCCTGTTCGACTTCCGCGAGACCCCGGGCGCGGGCTTTCGCATCTGGGAGGTCGGCGTGGACGGCCGGGGCCTGCGGCAGGTGTCGCATCCCCCGGCCGACGAGGCCGAGAAGGCCGCCCGCTGGCGCAAGGGATGGCACACCGACGACATCCATCCCTGCTATCTGCCCGACGGCAGGATCCTCTTCTCCTCCACCCGCAGCGAGCACACCGTCCTGTGCGGCGGGTCATCGCACCTGGTGGCCCCGACGTTGCACCGCATGGACCCCGACGGCTCGAACGTGGAGCAGTTGTCCAACAGCCCCGTCAGCGAGTTTTGCCCCCTGGTCCTCAACGACGGGCGCGTCATGTACCACCGCTGGGAGTACATCGACAAGGGCGCCCGCGTCGCCAAGACGGTGTGGACGATGCTCCCCGACGGAAGCCGCTCGCAGGAGGTCTACGGCCTGGCCGACGACACGACCACCGTCTACATGTACCCCCGGCCCCTGCCGGCCGACGACGGCCGCTTCGTCTGCGTGGGCACCTGCCACTTCCCCCAGGGCGGGTGCCTGGGGGCGATCATGCTGGTCGACGGCCAGCACAGCAACCGCGAGCGCGGCCCGGACCCCGACGCCAAGGACTACGTCCAGTGGGACGACCGCTACGCCGTCACGAACCTGACCCCGCACGTCTTCATCCAGCGCCGCACCGAGCCCGGCTGGTTCTTCCGCACCGCCGAAGGCCGGTACGTCCACGACCGGGGCGGCCGCAGCGGCCACCTGTACACGCATCCCTGGCCCGTCAGCGACACCCAATTCCTGGTCTCCTGCAAGGTCCGGGCCGCCGACCACTACAAGGACGTCCCGAACGCCTACGCGTTGTACCTGATCGACACCCAGGGCCGCCACTGGCCGGTCCACCGGGACGCGGCCCTGTCGTGCTGGCATCCGACGCCGCTCGTTGCCCGCCGGACGCCGCCGGTGATTCCTTCCACCCGCGAGCCCGCCGACGCCGCCGAGGAGAAGGCCCTGTGCGTGGTGGCCGACGTCACGTCGGGCATGACCGGCGTTCAGCCGGGCGAGGTCAAGTGGATCCGCATCAACGAGGCCCTGCCGCGGTACTGGTCCACCGGCCGACGGTGGCGCCCCGCCGTCAGCAGTTCCCGATGGAAGGCCGCCCTCTGGCCGCGCGTCCAATGGGGCGTCGTGCCCGTCGAGAAGGACGGCTCCGCCTACTTCGAGGTGCCCGCCAATCGAAGCATCTTCTTCCAGGCCCTGGATGCCGACTTCCGGGAACTCCAGCGCGAGCGAACCTACGTCAACTACAAGCCCGGCGAGGTCCGGTCCTGCACCGGCTGTCACGGCGACTCGGGGCGGAGCATGCCCCCCGCCTCCACGACCGCCCTGCTGGCCTTGCAGCGGCCGCCGAGCACGCCTCAGCCCCAGCCCTGCGACCTGGCCGAGAACGGCGGCACCGGCCTGGCCGGGCAGGTCATCCACTACCCCACGGACATCCAGCCTATCTGGGACGCCAACTGCGTCTCGTGTCACGGCACGAAGGAGCCCGCCGGCGGCCTCGTGCTCACCGGCGACCTGACGACCCTCTACAGCGTCTCCTACGAGCAACTCGCCCGCAAGGAACTGGCCGGCCCGATCATTCCGGAGTTTACGTCGTTCCGGCAAGGCGACCGCGGCAACTACAACGGCGCCTACCTGCCCCCCAAGAGCCTGGGGTGCTACAAGAGCGTCCTCGTCGAGATCCTGACCCGCCCCGGCCACCCCAAGAACGCCGAGGACGACCACACGAAGATGCTCACCGACCGGCAGCGGATGATCGTCGAGCGCTGGGTCGACACCAACTATCAGTACTACGGCAGTTACTACGGCCGGCAGCACGCGCACTGGGCCGCCGCCGACACGGGAAACAAGGTCTACGACCCGGCTGATTTTCGCCGCAAGCCCACCTTCGCCGAATCGGTCAGCGACCGGGCGCCCGCGTGGCACCGGTAGGCGGGTGAGGCACGGTCCCGCCCGAATGGGCCTTGCTTTCCCGCCGCGGCTGTGATGCAATCAGGCCCCGTGCCGACCCGGGGGTTGACCGGCCGTGCGTATCGCAACCCGTGCCACGGCCGGCCTTGACCGGCCGTGCGTGTCGCACGAGAAAGGAGCCTGCCAATCATGAGACGCTTCCGTTCCCTCGCGCTCATCCTCGCGACGGCGTTCGTTGTCGCAGCCGTCGCAACCCTTCCCGCCGCGGCCGGCAAGCCCAAGGGCCCGTCGGACGAGGAAATCGCCAAGATCAAGGCCGCCTGCGAGACACTGAAGGCCCGCGTCCAGCCGAAGAAACCCCGCAAGGTGCTCGTCTTCAGCGTCTCGCACGGGTACTTCCACACGGCGATTCCGTACGGCAAGGCGGCGTTTGCGCGGATGGGCGAGGCCACCGGCGCCTTCGAGGCCGTCGTCAGCGACGACCCGGCCCACTTCGAACCCGACCGCCTCGAACAGTTCGACGCCGTCATCTTCAACAACGCGAACCGCGACGTCTTCCGGCCGACGAACTTCAAGGACCTGCCGGCCGATGAGAAAAAGAAGGTCGAAAAGCGCGACGCCCGTCTGAAGGCGAGTTTCCGGCAGTGGCTTGCCGCCGGCCACGGCATCGTCGCCACCCATGCCGCCAGCAACATGTTTCGCGAGTGGCCGGAGTTCGGCCGGATCCTCGGGTCCCGTTTCTGGAATCACCCGTGGGGCGCAGGCTCGACGGTCGTCATGAAGGTGGAGGAACCCGATCACCCGCTCTGCCGGGCGCTGGACGAGAAGCGGTTCCCCATCGTCGACGAGGTGTACCAGTTGAACGACCCGTACTCGCGCGACCTCTGCCGCGTCCTCGTCTCCATCGACACCGAGCGGACGGACATGGAGAAGGTCCGCAAGCGCATCCGCCGCACCGACGGCGATTTCGCCATGACCTATATCAAGACGTACCAGGACGGCCGCGTCTACTACAACGCCTGGGGCCACATGCACGACCTGTTCTGGAACCCGACGGTGCTCCAGCACTGGCTGGACGGCATCCAGTATGCCCTCGGCGACCTGGACGCCGACGCCACGCCCAGCGCGAAGCGGTAGCCCTCACCAAACGCCGGGCCGCGCGTGTGGCCGGGCCGGCTTGCCCGGCCCGGAGAATGGTCCTCGCGGCCCGACAAGCCGGGCGGCATGGTCATCCGCCCCGGCGTCCGAGCCGCCATTGCCCGAGCCGGCTGCGGAAGCAGCCGGGTATCTTGTGCCGCCGTGCTACCCTGCCGCGCCAGCAGAGGCTACCCGCGAACTTACGTTCGCGGCTCGGCAACGGCGGGCGTGCCTCTGCCCTGCAGGAGCCATTACCATGAGCCGGGCCATCCTCTCCGCCGCCGTCCTGCTCCTCTCCGGCGCCGCCGCCACGGCCGCCGGGGCCGCTGAAAACCTCGTCGCCAACGGCGACTTCTCCCAGGCCGCAGGCGGCAAGCCGGCACACTGGGCGGTCGCCGGCGACGCGCACGTCGTCCAGCGCCTGGAGGTGGCCCGCGACGCGTCCGGCAACCCGTATGCGCGGCTCGAGTGCACGGCGTTCGAGAAGGCCGGCCCGTCCAGCCACGCCATGCTCGCCCAGACGGGCGCCGTCGCCCTGAAGAAAGGCCGCACGTACGAGTTCTCCTGCCGGGCCCGGGCCGAGGGGCTCGCCGGCGGCGCCGTCGACCTCGCCGTCAGCAACACCCGCGAGTGGTCGAACTGCGGCCTGCGTGCCAGCCTCCCCGTGACGCGCCGGTGGAAGACCTTCCGCCGCGTCTTCCACGCCACGCAGACGGTGGCGGCAGCGGACACGCGGCTCCAGTTCTGGTTCGGCGAAACGGGCACCCTGTGCGTGGACGACGTGCGGATGGCCGAAATCCGCGTCGGCGACGTGGCGTACACCGACGTGGTCCCGGCGGCCGGCGGGCGGAACCGCGTCCGCAACGGCTCCTTCGAGGCCGGGCCGGCCGGCTGGTCGTCCGAGGGCACACGCACCGGCTGGGGGAACCTCAGCCGCCTGCATGGCCGGGTCGAAACGGGCGAGGCGCCGCACGGCCGGTCGTTCCTGCGCATCCCGCTCGGCGGCGAGGCCACGCCCGTCCTGGCGTTCGATTACTACGAGGCGACCGTCCGCCGCGAACTTTCACCCCTCGCCGTCGGACTCGGATGGATCGAGGTCGAGCCCGGCAAGCCGCACACCCTCTCGGCGTGGCTGCGGGCGAGCCGCGGCGGTGTCCGCGCGCGCCTCGGCGTCCGCAGCCAGCGGCCGATGGGCGGCAGGCAGGATTACTCGGAGTCGCTTAGCCTCACGAGCGACTGGAAGCGGTACACCGTCACGTTCCGCCCCGCCCACCCGTACGCGTACGTCTTCGCGGGGCCGGACCTGGAGGAGGAGGCCGAGGTCCACGTGGACGTGGACGCGGTGCAACTGGAGGCCGGGGCGGCGGCCACGGCGTTCGTCCCGCGGCGGACCGTGGAGGGGGGCCTCGCGCCGTCCGCGCCCGGCGGGCTGTTCGTCGCGGGCGAGGAGAACGCCCTGGCCGTCCGGCTCGTCAACCACGGCGGCGACGCCGCCCGGTGCACGCTCGCGTTCGAGGTGACGGACTTCTTCGACCGTCCCGTCGACTGGCCGGGGATGACGGCCGAGATCGACCCGCGGACCGTTCTCGTCCGCCGCCTCCACCTGCCGCGCCAGTGGCGCGGCTACTACCGCGTCCGCTGGAAACTGGAGGGCGGCGGCCGGGACGAGACGGGCTCGCTGCGCCTGGCGGTGGTGCCGAAACGGCGCGGCACGGATTCGGTGCTCGGCATCAACCACGCCTTCGCCACACCGTTTCTCATCCGGCAGGCGATGCGCGGCGGCGTGGGATGGTTCCGCGACTGGTCGCTGAAGTGGCAGCACGTGGAACCGGCGCGCGGCACGTTCCGATGGGAGCGGGCGGGCGACCAGATTCGCCGCGTGACGGACCTCGGGGCGAACCTCCTCTGCCTCCTGCCGCCGTTCCCGTCGGCGGACTGGATCAGCGAGGCGCCCGATACGCTGCCGAAGAAAGGCTACCCCGCCAGCCGGCTGCCCTCGGCGTGGGCGCCGAAGGACCCGGCGGAACTCGCCCGCTTCGTCGGCCAGGCCGTCGGGCGGTACTCCGGCCGCGTCCGCGTGTGGGAGTTCCTGAACGAGCCCGTCTACACCGACTACGCCCTGCCCGGCGACGCCGGCAACCGGTACGACGGGCCGAACTACACGCCGGCCGACTACGTCCGGCTGCTCGCGGCCGCCTCGGAGGCGATGAAGGAGGCGGACCCCGGGTGCCGGGTCATCGGCGGCATCGGGTCCGGCCCGCTCCGCCTGACGCCCGAGATCCTGGACGCCGGCATCCTCGAACACCTCGATATTCTTGACGTCCACATGTATCCCGGCGCCCGCCGTCCGGAGGGATACGCCCCGGAGATGGACCGCCTGCTCGCACTGATGGACGAGGCGGGCGGCCGGGTGCCCGTCTGGGTCACCGAGTTCGCCTACTACGGCGTGGACGACCTGCCCCGCGAGCCGTTCGCCCCCCGCCGCGGCTCCTGGGCCGAGGCCCGTCTGCTCGAGAGCGAGCGCCAGTGCGCCGACCTGACCGTCCGGTACGTGGCGGTCATGCTGTCGCGCGGCGCCCGGAAGGTGTTCATCCATTCGGGGGCCGGCGGGTCGGCCCACCGGACGACCTTCGAGTGCCCGCTCTTCGCCTACGGCGGGGCGCCGCGGAAGATCCTGCCGGCCCTTGCGGTCTTCGTGGACCTCCTCGGGCCGGAACCGGCGTTCGTCGCCGAGCGGCGGTTCGGCGAGACGGGCTGGGCCCTGGCATTCCGCAACCGGCGGCAGAGCGTCGTTCTGCTCTGGAGCACGGAGGCGGATTCCGGCACGACGGTGGCCGTCCCGCCGACGCCGGGGCTGGCGCGGCTGGACCCGATGGGCCGGCCGGGCGACGTGGGGCCCGTGACGCTCTCGACGTCGCCGGTCTACCTGGTGGGCCCGCCCGGCAAGGCGAAGGCGGTCCTCGACTCGCTGCGGCCCTCCGGCCTATAATTCCCGCCGCGACAACGGACGTGGCGAACCGGCCCATTTACCGGGCCGGCAAGAGTAATATCCGGTGTTGTCATTCTGAGGAGCGGCGAAGCCGCGACGAAGAATCTCGCCTTGACGCCGGTGGCACGGCGAGATTCTTCGACCTCGCAAGCGGAGCCTCAGAATGACAGCCTGGCCCGATGAGAACTCTCAAACGAGGTTCGCCATGCCCCATTGCCTGGCCCCGTCCGCCGTGCTCCTGGTCTGCCTCCTCGCGCCCGCGGCTCACGGCGACGGCGTCGACGACGCCGCGGGCGCCCTGGACGCCCTCGCCGCCCACGCCGACGGCACGCGGCCCCTGTCGGTCCGGGAGGCGGGGCGGTACATCCAGACCGTGGTCGAGGCCGCGAGAAACGTGCCGGCCGACGACGAGCGCCTCCGGCCGCGCCTCGCCGACCTCCGCCGGCGGCGCGCCGAGGACCTGGTCCCGACGGCCGACCGGCCGCTGGAGCGGACGAACGTCCTCGGCCGGCTGCTGATGCGGCTCGACCTGGACCGTCTCGGCCGCCTGCCGGCCGGCGAGGTGGAGGCGCATCCCGCCGCGGCCGCGTTCCCCGGCGCCGTGCCGGCCGACGCCCCGCGCGTCCGCCGGACGGTGACCGTCGACACCGGCACCGGCGGCTGGCACTCCACGGGCCTCTATGCCGCGCCCGGCGAGATCGTAACGGTCACGGTGCCGCCGCGGGCCGCCGGCAAGGGCCTGCACGTCCGCATCGGGTGCCACGCCGACGGCCTGTGGCGCCTGGACGCCTGGAAACGGGCCCCGGCCGTCTGCCACCACTTCCCCCTGGCGGCCGGCGAGACGAAGGCGGCCAACGCCTTCGGCGGGCCCGTTTACATCGAGGTGCCGCGGGACTGCGGCCTCGGCAGGGTCAACGTGGCCATCGCCGGCGCGGTCGAGATGCCGTACTACGTCCACGGCCGGACGGAGCCGGCGGCGTGGCGGAAGACGATTCGCCGGCGGCCGGCCCCGTGGGCGGAACTCGCTTCCGACAAGATCATCCTCACGGTGCCGGCCGGGGTGGTCCGCGACCTCGACGACCCCGCGGCCGTCATGACTTTCTGGGACGCCGTCGCCGACGCCTGCGCCGACCTGGCCGCCCGTCCCCGCGAGCGCGAGCGGCCGGAACGGTTCGTGGCCGACGTCCAGATCTCCGCCGGCTACATGCACGCGGGGTACCCGATCATGACGCTGCTCGACATGCCGCCCGTCATGGTCGACGTCAACCGGCTGCGGGGCAACGACCACGGGGGCGTGTGGGGGCTGTTCCATGAACTGGGCCACAATCACCAGTCGCGGCTCTGGACGTTCGCCGGCACCGGTGAGGTCACCGTCAACCTGTTCACGATGTACGTCTTCGAGACGGTCTGCGGCCGGGAGCCGACCACATGCCACGGGGCGATCTCCGACAAGGTCCGGGCGAAGAAGATGCGGGCCTACCTGGCGGACCCGGACTTCGAAACGTGGAAACGCGACCCGTTCCTCGGCCTCATCCTATACATCCAGATGCAGAAGGCGTTCGGGTGGGACGCGTTCAAGGAGGTCTTCGCCGAATACCGCCGGCTGCCGGAACCCAAGCGGCCGTGGTCGGACGACGACAAGCGGGACGAGTGGCTCGTCCGCTTCAGCCGGACGGTGGGGCGGGACCTCGGCCCGTTCTTCGCGGCCTGGCACGTGCCCGTCTCGGACGCGGCCCGGAAAGAGGTGGCCGACCTGCCGGACTGGATGCCGGAGGGGTTTCCGGCTGAAGGGTAGTCATTGGTCAGTGGTCATTAGTCCTTAGTTATTAGTCATTGGTCATTGCTACTCGGTACTCGGTTAGTTGTCACTTATCATCGGCCAGAAGATATGAGGCGCGGCGGGTACGGAGACCCGCCGCGCTTATGCCCGCCTGACGCCGCCAACAGGAGCAGGTTCGCTCGCACATGAGACGGCCGTTTGCATGAAACGCACGCTGCGTCAACTCTGGCAGGTGGCCAAGACCCCGTTCCGCATCGCGGCGGGAGCCTTGCTGACGCTGGTGGGACTGCTGGGCCTCCTGCTGCCCATCCTGCCGGGATGGATCTTCATCTTTCCGGGCCTGGCGCGGCTGGACCCGATGGGCCGGCCGGGCGAGGTGGGGCCCGTGACGCTCTCGACGTCGCCGGTCTACCTGGTGGGCCCGCCCGGCAAGGCGAAGGCGGTCCTCGACTCGCTGCGGCCCTCCGGCCTATAATTCCCGCCGCGACAACGGACGTGGCGAACCGGCCCATTTACCGGGCCGGCAAGAGTAATATCCGGTGTTGTCATTCTGAGGAGCGGCGAAGCCGCGACGAAGAATCTCGCCTTGACGCCGGTGGCACGGCGAGATTCTTCGTCGGCCCGTTCGGGCCTCCTCAGAATGACATCGCCGGCGCGGCGGGCAAGACTGCCCGCCGCGCGTCATACGGAGACCCACCGCGCTGGAAGTCGTGTCGCCCGCTTCTCCCGGCCGGGCAAGACCGGCCGGGCCACACACAGCATATACGTATGCGTTCTACGCCAGTTTGCCCATCTCTTTCATGAAGTCGGCGGCCTGTTTGGCGGCCTCCAGGGGCTGGCGCTGCGAGTACCGCTCCTGCTCGATGATGTACCACTGGGTGCCGGCGACGGTCTCGCAGAGGCGGAAGATTTCCTTCCAGGGGCACTTGCCCTTGCCGACGTCGCCCGGCCCGCCGTGCTCCTTCAGGTGGACGGTGCGGGTCCGGCCGGGGAACATCTTGAGATATTCCAGCGGGTCGCCCCCGCCGCCCATGCAGTTGCCGGTGTCGAGTTGCTGGCACACGCGGTCGCCGGTGTTCTTGAAGAAGATCTCCCAGGCGCAGGAGCCGTCCATCGGCTTGAACTCGTGCGCGTGGTTGTGGTAGCCGGTGTACATGCCGTGGGGCTCGAGTGCGGCGGCGATCTCGTTGTACTGTTTGGCGGCCTCCAGCCACGACTCTTTCGTCTTGCCGCCGATGCCGCCCGGCTTGATGAGGTACTTGTTGCCGAGCGTCTTGTGGAACGCAACGGTCTTCTCCAGGTTCTTCTCCTGGAGTTCGTGGCCGCGCACGTGCGACCCGCAGCACACGAGGCCGTTCTTATCGAGGAGTTTCTTCCATTCGTCGGCGTCCTTGTTGTAGTAGCCGGCGAACTCGACGCCCTCGTAGCCCATCTCGGCGACCTTGGCGATGACGCCCTCGACGTCCTTGCCCAGGGGCCCGCGGACCGAATAGAGTTGCAGCCCGACGGGGATGCGTTTGCCGGCCCCGCGGGCGCCGGCGGCCCCGAGTCCCGTGAGGCCGAGTCCGGCGGCCCCGACGGCCCCCACCTTCATAAATCCTCGCCGCGACATCTCCATTGCGTGTCTCCCTTTCATGCCTGGTTCCTTGGCTGTGTCGGCTTCTTGCGACCACCGAACGGGTTCCGGAGGGTTAAAACCCTAGCACGCCGGGAGGCACCGGTCAATAGCCCCGCCGGCCGGAAGTCTCTTTCCTTCCGGCGGCGGTTGGGCGTATAGTAACACTGAACGAGCCCCCGTTTCGGAGGAGACACCCCATGCTGACCCGACGCACGTTCCTGACCGCCACCCTCGCCGGCGCCGGCGGGACCCTGCTTGCCGGATGCACGCCCAGCACCGCCGCCCGCAAGACCGAGGTCCCCGCAGGGCCGTACCGCACCGTCACGCTCGGCAAGACGGGCATCGAGACGAGCCTCATCGGCATCGGCACGGGGATGCACGGCGGCCGGCGGCAGAGCGACCATACCCGCATGGGGCGCGAGAAGTTCGAGGCCCTCCTCAAGGGCTGCTACGACCGCGGGGTGCGCCTCTTCGACATGGCGGACCTCTACGGCACCCACACCTACATCGCCCGCGCCCTGAAGGACGTGCCGCGCGAGAACCTCACGTACGTCACGAAGATCTGGGTCCGCCCCGGGGGCATCCCGGAGAAGGAACGGCCGCCGGCTAACGTCGTCATCGACCGTTTCCGCAAGGAATTGGCGACCGACTACATCGACCTCGTGCAGATCCACTGCATGACGGACCCGAAGTGGACGGGCGAGCAGCGCCGCCAGATGGACATCATGGAGGACCTGAAGGCGAAGGGCGTGATCCGGGCCCACGGCGTGTCGGTCCACTCGCTCGCCGCCCTGAAGGTGGCCGCCGAGGACCCGTGGGTCGACGTCATCCACGCCCGCACGAACGCCTACGGCGTGAAGATGGACGCCGCCCCGGAGGAGGTGGCGCCGGTGCTGGCGAAGGCGGCCGCGAACGGCAAGGGCATCCTCGGGATGAAACTCATCGGCGAAGGCAAGTTCCGCGGCGACGACGAGAAGAAGGACGCCTCCATCCGCTGGACCATGGGACCCGGGCACGCCAGCGCCATGGTCGTCGGGTTCCTCGCGGAGGACGAGATCGACGACTTCGCCCGGCGGGTCGAACGCCTCGCACAACCCGTCGCCGTCAAGGCGTAGGGCGCACGCCGCGGTGCCGCGATTGCTCGCCGCGATGCCGCGATTGCTCGCCGCGATGCCGC
>CAZNYC010000112.1:0-13723 GCA_964577175.1 uncultured Anaerolineales bacterium | reverse complement strand
CACGAAGGAGGAGGACTTCTTCGCCCCGTCCGGCACGGTCAAGGTGCCGATGATGCGACAAACGAAGCACTACCGCTACGCCGACGAGGGCGGGCACCACGTCCTCCAGTTGCCGTACAAGGGCGAGGGCCTGGCGATGGTCCTCCTCGTGCCGAAGAAGAAGGACGGGCTCGGGGCGCTGGAGGAGGCGCTTTCGGCCGAGGCGCTCGCCGGCTGGATCGACGCGATGAAATACCGCGAGGTGCGGGTCCTGTTGCCGCGCTTCAAGGTCACGTGGCGGGCCATGATGAAGAAGGTCCTGAGCCGGATGGGGATGGCCCGGGCGTTCGATCCGGAGAAAGCGGACTTCACCGGGATGAACGGCGGTGTGGAGCCGCTCTGGATCGGCCAGGTCGTCCACAAGGCGTTCGTGGAGGTGGACGAGGAAGGGACGGAAGCGGCCGCGGCGACGGGCGTGGGAATGGTGGGCACGGCCCTGCCGACCGAGCCCCCGCCGGAGGTCCGCTGCGACCGGCCGTTTGTGTTCCTCATCCGCGACACGCGGAGCGGGGCGATCCTGTTCCTCGGGCGGCTGGTGAACCCGGCGAAGTGAGGCGGGGGCACGCGGCTCGCGCCCGCGAAGCGCGGCCGGGGGCGGCAGTCAGCGGGCCGGGTTCTCGTACCAGATGACGCCGAGGCGGGCGCGTTCCTCGCACGTGAGGACGTCGAGGTCGCCGTCGCCGTCGAGGTCCACCAGTTCCATCCGGTCGAACTTGACGCCCTCGGGCCCGCTGATGTCGTGGGCGGGCCAGTCGGCCGAGGCGAAGGTGTCCGCGGTGTTCTTCAGCCACATGACGCCGGAACGCGGCGGCGCGGCGCCTTCGCAGGAGAAGACGAGGTCGGGGCGGCCGTCGCCGTCGATGTCGCCGACGGCCACGGCCTTAGCGGTGCCGGCGGTGTCGGGCATGCGGATGGTGCGTTCCTCCCACGCGATGGTACTGCCGCGCCGGGTGCCACGGATTGCTTGCCAATCCGTGCGCTCCCGGCCGGACAAGACCGGCCGGGCCACACGAGACTCACGGTTTGACGAGCAAACCGTGGCACCCGCGTGACGGGGCTGCCGGGTGCCACCCGGCTTTTCGATACGCCGGCAGAAGAGGATGTCGCGCGGCTTCGTGGCGACGACTACGTCGTACATCTCGTCGCCGTCGAGGTCGGCGCAGTCGAGGAACATGACCTCGCGGCCCTTGCCGCCGATGTCATGCCGGCGCCAGGCGTCGGCGTCGGCGGGGTCGCCGTGGGCCCAGGGGTTTTCGAGCCAGAAGACGCCGCGCGTGGGGCCCTTGCGGTCGGAGACGAGGATGTCGAAGCCGCGGTCGGTGCCGATGGGGGCGAGACGGAGGGACATGACCCAGCCGACGTCTTCGAGCGGGTGCCACGTCCAGGCGGCGAGGTCGCGCCGCTTGTCCTTGGGGATGTGGAACCAGCCGACGGCGGCGCCCTTCCCCTTGCCGGCGGCGACGATGGCGGCCTCGCCGTGCCGATGAATGCCGGCGTGCCTCGGCACGGCGAACATCCACATCATCCGGCCCTTGGAGGCGGGTACGGCCTCGGTCGTCCAGGCATCGGGGGCGAGGTGGCGGTCCGGCTCCTTCGGCGCCCAGTGGACGAAGACGGTCCGCGTGCGGCCTTCGCAGCAGGAGATGACGTCGCAGGCGCCGTCGCCGTCGAGGTCGAAGAAGACGGCGTCCTCGACGTTGGGCGTCTTGCCGACGGTGACGGCCGGCCATTTGCCCTTCGCCTTCTCGGGCCCGGGGTTGAGGTAGACGCGGGTAATGCCGCCCTCTTCCCAGCCGGTGACGATGTCCTGGTCGCCGTCGCCCTCGACGTCCCGGAGCCGGACGCCGTCCGCCCCGCGGCTGGAGTCGTCGATGGTGTGGCGAGGCCAGGCGGCCTGGGCCGCGGCGGCCAAGGCGAGGGCCAGTGCAAGAACGCTCGCAATGACGATTCGGTGTGGCATGTTTAATCTCCAGAACCGTGCGACGCGACAAAGGAGTGCTTCGCATGTCATGCTGAGCGAAGCGAAGCATCTCGCCGTGCGAAAGGCGAACCACCACAGCCCCGGCGAGATTCTTCGGGCCGCAAGCGTCCCTCAGAATGACAACGTCTGTGCACTTCGTGAAGTCCCCCCGCGCTACGGCGTCGTCCCCGCCAGGGTGCACTCGGCGGCGTGGCGGCCGGCGGCTTCGCCCATCGCCACGGCGTTGCCGGTCACGCGGTAACTGGAGTGGGCCAGGAAGTCGCCGCTGATGCACCGGCCGGCCATCATCAGGCCCCGCACGTCCCTGGCGATGAGCGAGCGGAGCGGGATGTCGTACGGCTTCGTCTTCACGCCCGCCCGGCCCTCGACGCCCTTCGTCTTGCCGGGGTCGGTCGAGTGCACGTCGATGCAGAACGTGGCCCGGCAGACGGCGTCGTCGAAGCGGGCGCCGCGGACCATGTCGTCGACCGTCACGGTGTACCGGCCGTGGATGCGGCGGCCCTCACGGACGCCGATGTGCTCGGCGGTGGCGACGATCGCCAGGTCCGACCACGGCTCCCCCAGGGACCGCAGGGCCTTGACGATGGCGTGCAGTTCCTGCCGCCCCTGGAGGGTGGCGGCCGTGACGTCGGCGGCGCTCGTCGCGAGGCGGCCGTACTGGTGATTCGCGGAAATCGTGAACAGGTCGTCGCGGATGCGGAAGAGGGTGGGCCCGTGGTAGGACGGTTCGAACCCGCCCTCGCGGATGGCGGCGAGGAGGCGGCGTTTCGGCTCGCCCATCCCGCCGCCGACGAACGGTTCGATTTCCCGGAACCGGATGCCGGTCATCAGGGCGAAGAGCGTCATCGGCTGGCACTTGCCGGTCTCGGGGTGGCCGAGGTCGAAGCCGCAGCCGGCCCGGGCGGCGAGGTCGCCGTCGCCGGTGCAGTCGACGAAGACCTTGGCCCGCCAGGCCTCGCGGCCGGACTTCGATTCGGTGACGGCGGTGGTGAGGCGGCCGCCCTCGGCACCGGCGGCGACGACGCGGGTGCGGAGGCGGACGCGGGCGCCGGCCTCGGCCATCTTGTCCTCGAGCAGGAGTTTCATGATCTCGGCGTCGAAGGCGAAGTTCGGGCCGCGGCGCGGCACGTAACTGCCGCGGCGTTGGAGGTCCTCGATGAGTTCGGCCATGATGCCGCCCTTGTTTGCGGCGTCGATGACCCAGCAGAGGAGACCGGCCGTCCACGTGCCGCCGAGGCACCCGTCGGTCTCGATGAGGCGGGTGCGCGCGCCGGCCCGTGCGGCGGCGAGGGCGGCCGCGATGCCCGCGGGCCCCGCCCCGGCGACGAGGACGTCGGCCTCCTCGACGACCGGCACGTCGCGGGCCGATTCGTGGTAAGTCCCCGTGGATGCATCACTTGCGCGAGACGTCTGCGGCAGGCCGGCGGCGGCTACGGCCGTGCCCGCGGCCCCGAGAAAGGTGCGGCGATTCATGGCGATCCTTTCGGCTGGTGTCCGATTGCACAACTGGGCCGAATGTGTCATCCCGAGCGAGCGCAGCGAGTCGAGGGATATCGCCGTGGTCGTTGCCGTTGCCTGTTGCCGAGTGCCCGTTGCCGGTTGCCTGCCTTTCGAGGCGAGATTCCTCCGCTCGGCCCTGAAGGGCCTCGGTCGGAATGACACACCCGGCGCACGTTAGCCTGATATCATTTCCGCGCCTGGTCGAGGTCCAGGACCTGGCCGTCCGCCAGGAGACGCTCGCGCAGGCGCGCATGCGGCACGTCCTGGACGGCCAGGCCGCCGTCGAGGGCCAGCACGGCGGCCGTCGCCGACGACTGCCCCAGGATCATGAACACCGGTTCCATCCGGATCGACCCGTACGCGATGTGCGACGACGACACGCACACCGGCACAAGCAGATTCCTGCATTCGTGCTTCTTCGGCACGAGCGCCCCGTAGGCGATCCGGTACGGCCGGGGCGGCCTGACGCCGATGTCCCCCTCGTTCTGCACGTGCCCGTCGGGCGTGACGTACCGCTGCACGTTGTGGCTGTCCATCGTGTACGAGCCCATGCCCACCGGCTCGGGCACCTCGCGGCGGCCCAGGCACTGGTGCTCGGTCATGACGAACCGGCCGACCATGCGGCGGGCCTCGCGGACGTAGATCTGGTGCGGCCAGTGGCCGTTGTCGACGAACTCGTCCTTCGCCAAGCCCCACCGGCGCATGCGGCGCTGCACGTCTTTCGGCACGCGCGGATCGTTGGCGATGAAGTACATGAGGCCTTTCTGATACGTTTCGTGCTCGCGGACGATCTCCTCCCGCCGCGCGTACGAGGCCTCCGGGTAATCGTAGTTGTAGCCGATGTTGTCCGTCGAGAACGGGCCGTGGTTGTTCGTGTCGGTCTTGCGGTTGGGGATGGGGTCGAACTTGTGGAACGTCTCGCGCCATCCGGCGTCGAAGATGCGAAGCAGGAGGGCGTACTGGCCGGGGTCGTAGCCGTCGGGTTTCGGGAAGGGGACGCGGTTGGCCGGCACGTCCGTCAGGCACATGCGGAAGCAGTACGCCTGGACCGTGTCATCGCCCGAGCCGAACGCGCCCGGCGGCTTGGGGCTGATGCGCGGCAGGAGGCCGCTCGACGCATCGCCCGGCACCACGTACGGGTCGATGGGCTTCTCGAGCACCCCGAAATGGTGCCGGTGGTGCAGGACGCCCGTCTGGACGCCGTTCCACTTCTCGCCATAGGCGTCCTGCGACTCGCGGCCGACGGTATACGTGACGCCGGCGGCGGCGAGGAGGTCGCCCTCGTAGGTGGCGTCGATGAACATGCGGCCGCGGTACGTCTCGCCGCCGAGCATCGTGACGGCGACGATGCGGCCGTCCTCGACAGCCACGCCGCGCTGGCGGTCGAGCCGGCGACCGCGGACGACCGGCACGCGGGCCTGGCGGACGAGGGCCTCGAAGACCCGCTCGGCCACGTGGGGTTCGAAGGTCCACTGGGCGTCCTCGGCGGGGCGGTAGCGGTCGTAGTCGCCGGGTTTCTGCCAACGCCACCCCTCGGGCTCGTCGTAATGGGCCTTGACGCGGCGGTAGAACTCGCGGCTGAGGCCGCCGATGACCGTCTTGTCGCCGGTGTCGGTCCAGCCCAGGCCGCCGCTCGACAGGCCGCCCAGATGCACGTCCGGGCCGACGAGGACGACGGACTTGCCCATGCGTGCGGCCTGGACGGCGGCGGCGACGCCCGCCGACGTCCCGCCGTAGACGACCACGTCGTAGACGCCGCCCGCGGGGGCGGGGGGCGGTGCCGTGCGGGCGCTCGGCCGGCAGCCGGCACAGACCGCCAGGGCGGCGGCCGCCAGGAACTCGCGGCGGGTGGGGGTGGGGGGCATGGGTCGGCCTTTCTCACGTGACGCGCCGGACACGTCCGGCGGCTCCATGGGCAACACACGTGCCACGGCCGGCCTTGTCCGGCCGTGCATGGGCGAGATCGGGTCACGGCGGGGCAAAACCCGCCGTGGCACCCGGCGCGCAGGCGCATGCTTTCGCAAAGGCGCGAAAGCATGCCACCCCGCCGGGATGACAAGCGTCAACCCTTGTAATCGCGGGCGCAGCGCCGGCGCCAGTCGTCCCACATCCCGGCCATCCGTTCGACGCGGTCGGGGTGCTGCGTTGCGAGGTCGTTCAGTTCGCAGCGGTCGGCGGCCATGTCGTACAGTTCCCACGGGTCGTTGCCGCGCTTGACGAGTTTCCACTGGCCGGCGCGGACCGCCTTCGAGCCGCCGAACTGCCAGAAGAGGGCCTCGTGCCCCTCGCGGTCTTTGCCCTCGAAGAGCGGCCGGAGCGACTTGCCCTCCAGCGGCAGGACCTTGCGCCCGTCGTATTCCGACGGATACTCGGCGCCGGCCACGTCGCAGACGGTGGCCATCACGTCGATGATGTGCCCCACGCGGCGGTCGATGCGGCCGCCCTTTTTGACGACGCCCGGCCAACTGACGATGAACGGCGTGCAGATGCCGCCTTCGTGGTCCCACGATTTGTACTTGCGGAACGGCGTGTTCGAGGCGTTCGCCCACGGCTTATCAACCGTCCGGTACGAGGGCAGGGGGCCGGGCGGGATGTCCGGCGTCTTGTTCACGTTCTCGGCGCACCCGCCGTTGTCCGAGAGGAAGATGACCAGCGTGTTCTCGAGGCGCCCGAGGTCCCGGAACTTCGCGAGCACGCGGCCGATATTCTGATCCATCCGGTCGATCATGGCGGCGTAGACGGCCATCTTCAGGGCCCACTCGTCCTTGTCCTTCGCCTCGTCCCACGGGGTGACGGAGGGGTCGCGCGGGGCGGGGTCCCAGCCCTCGGCGGCGATGCCCATTTCGACCTGCCGCTTCCACCGGCGGCGGCGGATTTCGTCCCACCCCACGGTGTACGTGTCGCGGTAGCGGGCGATGTCTTCCGGCCAGGCGTGCAGCGGATAGTGCGGGGCCGTATGCGCCAGGTACAAAAAGAGCGGCCGGTCCTCTTTGCCGTACTCGTCGAGATACTTGAGGGCGTAATCCGTAAAGGCGTCGGTGGTGTAGAAGTCGCGGTCCTCGGGCGTGTACGGCCGGAAGACCTTGTCGTCGATGGCCCAGCGTCGCCAGCGTTTCCACTTGCGGCCGGGGGGCGGCTCGCCCTCGCGCTGCTTGCCCGGATTCCAGAAGTTGCAGCACCCGTCGGCGAGGCCGTAATAGCGGTCGAAGCCGCGCTCCACCGGGATGCCGCCCTGGTGCCACTTGCCGGTCATCAGGGTCCGGTAGCCCGCGGCGCGGAGGACCTCGCCCAGCGTCACGCTGTGTTTGAGCGGCCCGGTGCCCACCTGCTGGTCGTACAGCCCCGTCAGGAGCGAGGCCCGCGTCGGCCCGCACTTGGCGTTGTTGTAGCACTGGGTGAAGCGGATGCCGCGCGTCGCGAGGCCGTCGATGTGGGGCGTGCGGACCTCGCCGCCGTAGCAGCCGATGTCCGAGAAACCCATGTCGTCGGCCATGATGAGTAGGATGTTGGGGCGGTCGTCCTTACCACCCGGCGCGCTTGCCGGAGCGCCGGCGGTGCGTGCCGGGCGGGCGAACGGACCGAGGGCGGCTGCGCCCGCGGCGACGGCGCCGAGGCCGGCGGTTTCGAGAAACGTGCGACGGTTCATGGCGATCCTTTCATACTGCGCGGTGCCACGGATTGCTTGTCAATCCGTGCCTGACATTCGGAGAACACGGTTTGACGAGCAAACCGTGGCACCTCCGTGCCCGAAGCGACGGGCAGGCCCTCACGTCGGCCTGGCGGCGTTCGCCTGTACCCAGGCCTCGTACTTCTGCACGATCTCGCGGACCTTCTCCGGCCGCGCCTCGGCGAGGTTGTTCGTTTCGCTGGGGTCCTCGGCCATGTGATAGAGTTCCCACGGGCGGTTCTTGACGCGGACGATCTTCCAGTCGCCCACGCGGACCATCCGCTTGTCGTCCTTCCATCCGGAGACGATCATCTCCGGCTCCGGCCGCTTGCCGCCGCGGAAGACCGGCATCAGGCTCGACCCGTCGAGCGCCGGCGTCGGCTTGCCGTCCGCTTCCGCCGGATAGGGTGCGCCGGCGGCCTCGAGCAGCGTGGGCAGGATATCCGCCACGTGCCCCACCTGGTGGGTGATGCCCGGCTCGATGACGCCCGGCCAGTGGGCGATGAAGGGCGTGCGCGGGCCGCCCTCGTGCCCGTACTGCTTGTAGTAGCGCCACGGCGTGTTGCCGACGCACGCCCACGCCGGCCGGAGGAACGCGTACGAGCCCGCGCTGCCGAGCGGGGCGTCCGGATCCCGCTTGCCGCCGTTGTCGAACGGGCACGAGCCGTTGTCGACGAGGAAGAGGACGAGGGTGTTCTCCGCCCGGCCCATGGCCTCGATCTTCGCCAGCACCCGCGCGATGTTCCGGTCCATCCGGTCGATCATGGCGGCGAAGACGGCCATCTCGAGGTCCAGGCGGTCCTTCTCGGCCTCCGGCACCTCGTCCCACGGGCGATAGGACGACCACGTCTCGTCGCCGCGATGGGGGTAGATGTTGTCCTCCGGCTCGGAGAGTTTCGCGTTCGGCGGCAGGACGCCGAGTGCCTTCTGGCGGGCGAACCGCTCGGCCCGGACGGCGTCCCACCCCTTGCGGTATCGGCCGCGATACTTCTCGATATCTTCCGGCCGCGCCTGGAGCGGGTAATGGGCCACGTGGTACGGCAGGTACAGGAAGAACGGTTTGTGGGCGGCCTCGGCCTTCTCCAGGAACCGCAGGGCGTAGTCGGTGATGACGTCGGTCTTGTAGAACGGCTTGCGCGAAACGGGGATCGCCTCGGGCCGGAGCACCTTGCCGTTGAGTTTGAACGGGCGGGTGAAGTCCCACCCCGGCGGGATGAAGTACTGCGTGCACGCCCGGAACGTGAACGCGTCGTCGAACGATTCGGTGGCGTAACAGCGTTGGGGAACCCACCCGTCGAAGTGTTCCTTGCCGCTGGTGGCGGCGTAGTAGCCGGCGCCGCGCATCAGGGAGCCGAGCGAACGGGCGTTGTCGGAGTGCCGCTTGCGGAAGTACAGGCCCGTCAGCAGCGTGGACCGGGTGGGGTTGCACTTGGCCATGTTGTAAAACCGGGTGAACCGGATGCCCCGGCGGGCGAGGCCGTCGAGGGTGGGCGTCTCGATCTCCGCCCCGTAGCACCCGATGTCGGCGTACCCGATGTCGTCGGCCATGATGAGGAGGACGTTGGGCTTCGCCGCCCCGCCGTCCTCGCCTGCCCCGCGTTTCGCGCCGGCGGCGGCGCGGGCGCAGCCGGTCAGCGACCCGAGACCGGCCCCGGCAAGACCCAGCCCCGCGGTGCGGAGAAACCTGCGACGGTTCATGGCGGTCCTTTCGTGCTGCAGACGCGTGCCTGTTCGCCGTTCGAGCCGGCTGCGGGAGCAGCCGGACATCTGCGTCCGGCGTGGCCGCCGACCATGGCGGAGGGCGATGACCCGCCGCTTCCGCGGCGGACTCGAACGGCGCCCCGCCACGATACCCGTCCGCCGCCCTTCCGCCAACCACATTCCGGCGTGACCCGCCGCCTCACGCCGTGTTAGGATGGGCGGCACGGTGCGTGTTCCGCGGGGCGGCCCTCCCAGCCCGCCGCGCGCAAGCCACGCTGGCAGCAGCGAAGGAGAACGTCCGATGATTCATTGCACGGCGGCGGGGCGGGTGACGGCGGTTTTGGCGGCGACGGTCCTGGCGCCGGTAGCCGGCGCGGTCGCAGCCACGGAGACAGAGGCGGCCGAGGAGCCCCCCGCGCCCGTCCGCGTCGATACCGTCGGCGCCCTGTCCGAAGCACTCCGCAGCGCCGGGCCCGGCACGGTCGTCGACCTCGCGCCCGGCACGTACGAGCGGGGGCTGCACGCGGCGAAGGTCCGCGGCGCGCCCGGCCGGCCGGTCGTCGTCCGCAGCGCCGACGCCGACCGGCCCGCCGTGTTCGAGGGCGTCGGCGTCCAGTTCTCCGAGCCGGCGCACCTCGTGCTCGAAAACCTCGTCATTCGAAACGCGCCCCATAACGGGCTGAACATCGACGACGGCGGGTCGCGGGCCACACCCGCCCATCACCTCGTCCTGCGGGACCTGGTCGTCGAGGGCACGGGCCCCGATGGCAACAAGGACGGCATCAAACTCTCCGGCGTGGACGACCTGCTCGCCCAGCGATGCACCGTCCGCGGCTGGGGCGGCGGCGGGGGCAGCGGTATCGACATGGTCGGATGCCACCGCGTCCTCATCCACGACTGCCGACTCCAGGGCCGCAGCGGCACGCCGTCGCACGGCATCCAGGCGAAGGGCGGGTCGAGCGAGATCGTCGTCCGCCGGTGCCGCCTCGTGGACGCCGGCGGCCGGGCGATCCAGTTCGGCGGGTCCACGGGTATCCCGTACTTCCGCCCGCCCCAGGCCAAGTACGAGAACCGCCGCTCCGTGGCCCTCGGGAACGTCATCCTCGGGGCCAGTGCAGCCGTCTCGTTCGTCGGGACGGAGGACTCGGCGTTCCTGTACAACACGGTGGTCCGGCCGCGGCGGTGGGTCCTGCGGATCCTCCAGGAGCAGCGGGCCCACGGGTACCTGCGGTGTCGCAATAACACCTTCGCCCACAACCTCATCGTCTGGCACGAGGGCGACGTGCGGAGCCACGTCAACATCGGACCGGACACGCATCCCGAAACGTTCACGTTCGCCGAGAACCTGTGGTACGAGGTGGACGGCTCGGCCGGCCGCAGCCGGCCGCGCCTGCCGGCCCCGGAAACGGGCGGCGTCTACGGACGGGACCCGGGCCTTGCGGACCTCACGAGTCCCGGCCCGCCCGACGAGACGTATGCGGCGTTCGGTCACACGGCGAAGGGCGAGGCCGAAGCGTGGCGGAAGACCGCCCGGCCGCTCGTCGAGTGGGCGGCGGGGCAGGTGGGGGAGGGCGGCGAGGCGAAGTAGGAATGGCCGGCGGCACCCGTTGTCATCTCTGCAAACGTGGCGTGTGGCCCGGCCGGTCTTGTCCGGCCGGGAGAACTCGCCGTGGCCGCCGCCCTTATGCCGTATGAACGACGTCACGGCGAGATTCCTCCGCTCGCCGTCGCCCGGCGACGGCTCGGTCGGAATGACAATCGGAAGCCGGGTGCCACGGATTGCTTGCCAATCCGTGTTTTGCGCTCGCGGCGCACGGTTTGACAAGCAAACCGTGGCACCTGCACGCCTACGCCTTCTTCAGCGCCTCGACGACGCGCGGGAGGAGGCGGCCGGGGTAGCCGCCCTGGCCCTTGGCGGCCTGTTCGATTTCGGCGGCGGCGGGTTTGGCCTTCGGGCCGAGCACTTCCAGCACGTGGGCCGCCAGCAGGCGGGTCTTGTCGCCGGGCGCCTTCAGCGCCTCGACCAGGCGCGCCAGGCCCGGCTCCGTCGCGCCCCAGTCCACCAGGGCGTGGGCGGCGGCGACAGGCACCGACGGCGCCTCGTCCTTCAGCAGCGCCCGGACCTTGTCCATGACCGCGCGCGGCGCCGGGCCGTCCGCGTGCGCCTGATGCAGCCCCACGACGGCCCAGTAGCGGACGGGCCCGGCGGGGTCGGCCAGGGCCTTCAGGTACGCCCTCTCGCCC
This sequence comes from uncultured Anaerolineales bacterium, assembly GCA_964577175.1. Taxonomy (GTDB): domain Bacteria; phylum Planctomycetota; class Phycisphaerae; order FEN-1346; family FEN-1346; genus BS750m-G62. Next base: position 2,591 of record CAZNYC010000112.1, on the reverse strand, counting down.
TCCTTCCACCGGCCGTCGTACGCCTTGAGGGCGAGGATGCGGTCGATCATGCCGCTCTGGCGGATTTCCTTTCGCCACGGCGTCTCATCCGGCTTTTCCCTGGCGGGCGGGGAGCCCGCGTCGCCGTAGGCGAACCCGGCCGTCCCGCTGTCCGCGTAGCCGAGGCGTGCGGCCCTGGCGCGGACCCGCTCGTGCGGGGCCACCTCAATCGGCTCGTGGTAGAGGAGCCAGCGAGCGGCCGCGCTCGGGGCGGGCGGCTCCTTGCCGCCGACGGCGACGGCCCGGACGTTCCCCAGTCGGCCCTGGACCTGCTTCGTGGGCGTGAGGCGGACCTCGACGGTGCCGGGCCTGGGGAGCGTGACCTCGCCCACGCGGACCCACTTCCAGTCCTCCCAGTCGCTCGTGTGGTGGATGCGGCCGGTGAGTTTGGAGTCGCCGACGGCGAGTTCGTATTCGGACCCGCCCGCACCGGCGTTGGCCTGGGCGATCCAGACGGGCAGCCGGCCGGCGGCCGGCACCTTCGCCTTCCAGGTCACGTACGTGTCCTTCCCGCGCCAGTTGCTGATGTGGTCGCCGCTCTTCTTGGCGCCCTTGCCGTGGATGCGCGCCTTGGCGGCGGGCAGGAGGACGGTGCCGCCGCCGGCCTTGGCCTGCTCGGCGACCTGGTAGGTGATGGAGGCGCCGGGCGTGGCGCACGTCAGGCGGACGGTCTGCGGCTTTCCGTTTCCGCCGCCGGTCACGGTGAAGACGGGCGGGTCGGTCCGGCCGCCGCCTTTCATTTCATCGAATTCGCATTCGGGGATAAGGCCGACGTCGAGGATCTCCTTCATCTTGGCGAAGAGCGCGGTCTCCATCCGCTCGACGACCGGGCGGTAGGCCGGGTCGCCGGCGAGGTTGTGGACCTCGTGGGGATCGCGGGTGATGTCGTAGAGTTCGCGGGCGGGTTTTCGGGGCTCGAAAAACTGCATCTGCGGGCCGGGTTTCAGCTGGCCCGCCGCGTGGAGCCGCCGCATCTCCTTCAGGATGGGCGTCTGGTCCATGTAGTTGATGACCTGGCCGCGCGTCAGCCACGGCATCAGGTTGCGGATATACTTGTACTTCTTGTCGCGGAGGGCGCGGATGCAGTCGATGGTCTCGTCCATGCGGTCGCGGGCGGCGTAGACGTAAGGCGGCTCCTTGCCTTTCTGCGGTCCGAGGAAGGCCCGGCCCTGCATGTGGCCGGGAATCTCAACGCCCGCCAGGCTGAGGACCGTGGGGGCGAAGTCCAGGAACCGCGCAAACGCCGTCTCCACGGTGCCGGGGGCGACGGACCCCGCGTCGCCGGCGCCGGCCCACTTGCGCCACTTCTCCGGCACGCGGACCATGAGCGGCACGCGCATGCCGGAATCGTACACCCACCGCTTGCCGCGCGTCAGCCCCCACCCGTGGTCGCCCCAGAAGAAGACGATGGTGTCGTCGGCGAGGCCCGCCTGCTCCAGTTCCTTCAGGCGGTCGGCGATCTGGCCATCCAGTTGCGACACTTTGTCGTAGTAGCACGCGATGTTCTGCCGGACGACGGGCGTGTCCGGATAGTACGGCGGGACGGGCGCCTTGGCGGGGTCGTGGTCCTGCTGCCCCTCCTTCCAGCGGCGGGTGCTCGACTCGTGCGTGACGCCGAAGTTGAAGACGGCGAAGAACGGCTGGTCCTTGCGCGGCCGTTTGCGGTAGTGGGCCGACCCGCTCGACTCGTCCCACGCGGTGGGCGGCGGGGCGAACTGGTAGTCGGTCTTGGAGTTGTTCGTGCAGTAGTACCCGGCCGCCCGGAGGTACTCGGGGAAGCAGCGGGCCTCGGCGGGCGGCGTGCCGCTGCACCGCATCCAGGACGTGCCGAGCGTCGTGTGGTACATCCCCGTGATGATGCCGCTGCGGGCCGGGGCGCACACCGGCGCGTACGTGAAGGCGTTGTCGTACCGCACGCCCTCGGCGGCGAAGGCGTCGAGGTGCGGCGTGTCGGCATACGTGTCGCCGTAACAGCCGACGGTGGGGCTCATGTCCTCGGCGCTCAGCCAGAGGATGTTCGGCCGCTCCTTCGGCTCGGCGGCGGCCGAGCGGCGGGCGAGGTGCGGGGCCATCGAGACGGCCGCACCCGCGGCCGTGGCTTGCAGGAACTGGCGGCGGTTCATAGGAATCCTTTCGTACTGCCTCGCGCGGGGTGCCACGGATTACCTGCAATCCGTGTGTGGCCCGGTTGGCTTGTCCAACCGGGTCGATGCGCCTTCCCGGCCGGGCAAGCCGGCCGGGCCACACAACCGCCCACCGGCTTCGCTCATGGCCGGGCGTCAGGCCACCCATCGCCTCTTAAACTACGCCACGGGGCGGGCGGTGTCGAGGGTTTGCCGGGAAAGTGGGCGTCGCGGCGGCGCAAAAGGAAAGGCGCATTCGGGCGCGGTGGCCCTCCCGGGCCGCCCCGCCGCAGCGCAAACGAAAGGCGGGAGCGCGGCTGCGCTCCCGCCTGGTTGGGCAAGGGGTCCGGCTATTTCCGCCGGCGCACGAGCATCGCGCCCAGGCCGAGGCCGAGGAGCGCCAGCGTCGCCGGTTCGGGAATCATCGTG
>CAZNYC010000111.1:0-13746 GCA_964577175.1 uncultured Anaerolineales bacterium | reverse complement strand
CGAGATTCTTCGGTCGCTTCGCTCCCTCAGAATGACACCGTCACGGCAATTGCCCCGCGCGGTGCCCACGACTGGACACCGCGCTCGTGCCGTGCGTTTTGTCACGCCTCAATCTGCTGGACGAGTTCCCAGTCGGGCTCGACCGGCTGGCGGGCCTCGACGGCCATCGCCCCGTCCTCGCCGCGGCGGAGGACGTTGTACCGCTGCCACTCGGGGTCCCGGCGCGGCAGGGGGGTGATGGCGTCGGGCGAGTCGAAGAAGAGGTGCGGGCCGCGGCTCTCGGGCCGGGCGCCGCACGCCGCGAGGACCATCTCGGCCACCAGGGCGAGGCTGCGCGTCTCGGCCAGCAGCGTCTGGCCGGCCTCGGCGGCGTCCCACGGCCGGCGGGCGAGGCTCGCCAGTTCCGCCAGTCCCTCGCGGATGCCCTGTTCGGTCCGCTTGATGGAGCCCTGCATGGTCATGAGGTGCTGGATGCGGCGTCGGACCTCGCGGACGTCGAGCGGTTCGCCCTCGCCGCCGGCAGCCTCGTCGGCGTCGGCCGGTGTCTCGACGGGCCGGCCGGGCGCGGACTCGCGCGCCAGGGCGGCGGCCTGCTCGCCCGCCACGCGGCCCATGACCTGGCTGTCCATGAGGGCGTTGCCGCCGGGACGGTTGGCCCCGTGCTGGCCGCCCGCCACCTCGCCGCAGGCGAACAGGCCGGGCACGGCCGTGGCGGCGCGGGTGTCGATCTTGACGCCGCCCTGGAAGTGCTGGCACGCCGGGGCGAGTTCGATGCGGTCGCCGGCCGCCAGGTCGATGCCGCGCTCCGCCAGCCATTCGACGCTCGGCCGGTTGATCGCCTCCAGGCGCGCCAGCGGCGAGTCCGAGAGCGGCGGGTCCGAAAGCGCCAGGGCCGCGATCTTCGGATACGGTGCCCAGAGGTCCGGGTCCATTCGCGAAAGGTCCAGGCCGGTCGGGTTCTCGGAAAAGTCCATCCAGACGGTGTGGCCCTTCTGCATCTCGGAGAAGACCGCCACGTCGATGATGTGGCTGGGCTCCTCGTAGGATACCGGCCACGAGGCGCCCTTGCGGAAGAGGACGCTATAGATCTCTTCAGGTGGCGTGCCGTCGGGGAAGTAGTCGGCCAGGAACTCGCGGTCGTCCTCGGTGACGAGTCGCGGCCAGGCCCGCATCAGGCTGCCGGAGCAGGCGAGTTTGGTCTTGACGCTCGAGAGGCCGAACTGGATGAACTCGAGGTTCACCAGGTCCGCCCCGGCCCGCCAGGCCAGGGCGTGGCCGTCGCCGGTCATCCCGTCCGGAAAGACGTTGACCTCGTACGCCTGTCCGGCCCCGCCGGTGGCCAGGACGACGGCCCCGGCGCGGACGAGGCGGCCGTCGGCCAGGCGCACGCCCGCCACGCGGCCGGCGGAGTCGAGGGCCAGGTCCGTCGCCATGACGTCTTCGAGGAGCGGCAACGCGCGCCGCCGCACCTCGCCGCGCAGCGCCTCGTGGATGTGGTTGGCGGTGTACGGGCCGGTGTAGCACGCGCGGGCGTACTCGGAGCCGTCCGTGACGAACTGGTCGGCCCGGCCGGCGTCGTCCCTGGCGAACGGGACGCCGAGGCGGTCGAGGTACCGGTAGGCGTCGGCGGCGCCCTGGGCCAGGGTGCGGGCGAGGTCGGCGTCGGAGACCCGGCCGCCGATGCGGTAGACGTCCTCGGCGTGGTACCGCCAGGCGTCGGGCCCGCCGGGCTCGGTGTGTTCGAGCGTGGCGTGGAAGGCCATGCGGTCGGAGCAGGCCAGGGCGGTGACGCCGGCCTTGCCGAGTTCGCCCTTGGTCAGGATGAGGACGGCGGCGCCGGCGTCGTCGGCGGCCAAGGCGGCCCGGAGGGCGGCGCCCCCGCTGCCCAGGATGACCACGTCGGCGGAAGGTGTGTCGGCCATGGGGGATGCGTTCCTTTCATCGGAGGTCCGTGAGGCGTTGGTCGAGCCGGCCTGCCAGTGCGCGGTGGGTCTCCGTACCCACCGCGCCTGCGGCCTGGGGGTGCGCGGCGGGTGCCCCTCGGCTTCGCTCGGGACAGGCTCCGACCCGCCGCGCTCCCCTTCGGGTTGAGCCCAGGGCCACTATAAACGGGTCCGCGGGACGGGTCAACCGGGCGGACGCGGGTTTGCGTCGATTGACGGTCCCCCTTCCCGCCGATATACTTGGGGTATGAATGACAACGCGACGCACGGGCGCGCGGAGTCATCACCCTCCGACTTCCTGTAAGTACGTTCGATCATGGCCCTTGAGAGCGTAGCAGAACTCATCAGCAAACTGGCCCAGGCGGTGTTCGGGTCGCGCAACGAGCGCCTCGTCCGCGCCTACATGGAGCGGGTCGAGGCCATCAATGCCCTGGAACCCGAGATGCAGGGACTTTCGGACGAGGCCCTTCGCGGCAAGACGGAGGAGTTCCGCCGGCGGCATCAGGAAGGCGAGACGCTGGACGACCTTCTGCCGGAGGCGTTCGCCGTCGCCCGCGAGGCCGCCGCCCGGACCGTCTGGCTGGGCTCCGAGCACTGGGGCCAGATCCTGGCCGAGGCCCAATGGGTCCGCAAGGCGGGCGGCGGGCCCGGCAAGGACAAGGCCGCCCCTCGCCAGGAAGGGGAGGCTGCACACGGCCCCATCCACGCCGACCCCGAACGGATCGCGCGGCTGCTGAGGGAGGCGAACCGGCCGGACCCGTTCGGCCTGGGGGTCGAGGCCTGGGCCCGCATCCTGGCCGAGGTCCTCTCCGGCCGCCGGTACATGGACTACCTGCCGTACTGGCCGGGCGTCCTGGACGGCTACGAGGACGAGCGGGCGTACGTCCTGTCGGAGGCGGAGCGCCGGCCGCGCCTCTACGATGCCCGGCGCGAAGAGGTCCCCGACGCCGTCATCGATCGGATGCTCGAGCGCAAGAAACCGACCGAGTGGGCCGGTTACGGCGAGGCGCCCGCCGATTACCATCCGGAGGTCCAGAAGCGGGTCTGCGACGCGATGCGCGGCCTGGCCAGCCTGCTCGACCCCGAGACCGGCGAGCCGATCGAGCGGTTCGGCCTGTACAGCATGCGGCCGTACGACGTCCAGTTGGTGGCGGCGATGGTCCTGCACGAGGGCAAGATCGCCGAACTCGTCACCGGTGAGGGCAAGACCCTCGTGGCCACGCTCGCGGTGTACCTGAACGCGATTGCCGGCAAAGCGGTACACGTCGTAAGCGTGAACGACTTCCTCGTCCGCCGCGACTGCGAGTGGATGCGGCCGGTGTTCCGCCGGCTCGGCCTCTCGGTCGGGGCGATCCAGTCGGACATGGACCACGTGGACCGCCGCATCCGGTACGCGTGCGACATTACCTACGGCACGAACAACGAGTTCGGTTTCGATTATCTGCGCGACAACATGAAGACGCGTCTCCAGGAGCAGGTGCAGGGGCCGCTTGCCTACGCCATCGTGGACGAGTGCGACTCGGTCCTGATCGACGAGGCCCGCACGCCGCTCATCATCTCGGGTCCCGCGTTCGAGTCGACCGATAAGTACGCCAAGGCGGGCGCCGTAGCCAAGCAGTTGCGGCCGGGGCGGGACTTCGAGATCAAGGAAAAGGAGCACCAGTGCCCGCTCTCGGAGGAGGGCGTCAGCCGGGCCGAGGAACTCGTCGGCGTCGGCTCGTTCTACGTGGCGGGGAACATGGACTGGCCGCACCTCATCGACCAGGCCCTGCGGGCCCATCACCTGTACAAGCGCGACAAGAACTATGTGGTGCGGGGCGGCAACGTCGTCATCGTGGATGAGTTCACCGGCCGCCTCATGCCCGGCCGGCAGTGGTCCGACGGCCTGCACCAGGCGGTGGAGGCCAAGGAGGGGATCAAGATCAAGGAGGAGACGCAGACCCTCGCCACCATCACCCTCCAGAACTACTTCCGGATGTACGACAAACTCGCCGGCATGACCGGCACCGCCATGACCGAGGCCGGCGAGTTCGACAAGATTTACGGCCTGGAGACCGTGGCCGTTCCCACCAACCGCCCGCTCTCGCGCGTCGAGCACACCGACGTCATCTATCGCACGAACAAGGAGAAGTACAAGGCCATCGTCGAGGAGATCAAGGCCTACCACGAGGCCGGCCGGCCCGTCCTGGTCGGCACCACGAGTGTCGAGAGCAGCGAGCACCTGAGCAACCTGCTGGAGCGGACCTGCGGCATTCCCCACGAGGTCCTCAACGCCAAGTACCACGAGAAGGAATCCCAGATCGTTTCCAAGGCCGGACGACGCCACGTGGGGCCGGATGGCAAAGAGAAGGGTAACGTCACCATCGCCACCGAGATGGCCGGGCGCGGCACGGACATCAAACTCGGCGAGGGCGTGGTGTACCATAACTGCTTCGGGCCGTGGGATGTCGAGAAGCAGCAGATTCCGTCCGACTTCGGATTCAAATGCTGCGTCGGGTGCCCGGAGTACGACCCGAAGACGAACTGCGCCCACTGCTTCAAGCCGAAGGTGGACCCGTCGTTTCCGAAGCGCGGCAAGACGGAGTGCGTGGCCAGTCCACCGTGCGGCCTCCACGTGGTGGGGACGGAGCGGCACGAGGCCCGCCGCGTCGATAACCAGTTGCGCGGCCGGACGGGACGCCAGGGCGACCCGGGCTCCAGCCGGTTCTACCTGTCTTTCGAGGACGACCTGCTGCGCATCTTCGCCCGCGACTGGGTCAGCGGGGCGCTCGAGAAGTTCGGCATGGAAGAAGGGATGGCGCTGGAGCACCGGTGGTTGACGCGCGGCATCCAGAACGCCCAGAAGAAGGTCGAGCAGCGGAATTTCGACATCCGCAAACATCTCCTCGAATATGATGAGGTCATGGACCACCAGCGGAAGATCTTCTACGGTCGGCGGCAGCACATCCTGGAGGCGGGCGACCTGCGCGACTTCGTCTGGGACTTCCTCGCCGAGAGCGTCGAGGCCGCCTGCGACTCGTACCTGACGGAGGACTACAGCCTCGAGACGCTCGCCGAATGGGCCGGCCGCACGCTCGGCGCCCAGGTCGACGTGAGTCAACTGGCGGGGAAGAATGCCGACGAACTGAAGGACTTTCTCCGCGACCAGGCCCGGCAGGGGGTCCGCGAGACGATCGGCCAGACCCTGGGTGAGTTCGTCCCGGAGGAACTCGATTACGCCGCCGACGCCGACGAGCCCCCGCCGGAGCCCGATTACCGCGGCCTGGCGGAGTGGGCCCGCGCGGTCCTCGACGTCGACGTGAAGGAATCGGACCTGAAGGGTGCCTCGCCGGACGAGATCACCGAGACGCTGGCGCGGGCGGCGGATGAACGCATCGACGCCGTCGACCTCTCGCCCGTGGCGCGGATCATGCAGGAGGACTATCGCCGCGAGGCCCTCGCCGACTGGGCCAACACGAAGTTCGAGACCGGCCTGTCGGCTAAGGCCCTGGAGGGCCTGGACCGCGGTGCGGCGGAGGAGATGATCCTCGGCCGCCTGAAGGACTTCTACGCCGCCAAGGAACGGTCGTACCCGGTCGAGTTCGCCATCGAGGAGTACCTCTCGCCGCAGGTCGGCCACGGGGCCGACGACTTCGAGGGCCTGGCGGCGTGGGCGTCGCGGTTCTACCTGGCGGAGGTGTCGGCGGACGACCTGAGGCACCGCGATCCGCTCGTGGTGCGGGAGCGGCTGCTGGAGATCGCCCGCGCGTTCGAGGACTCGGGCCGCCTTCGCCGCACCGTGGAGGAGGGCGTCGCGTCGCACATGCCCGCCGGCGACCTGGAGGCCGAGGCGTCCTGGCAGCCGATGGCCCGGTGGGCGGCCGATGCGCTTGCCATCGAAGTTACCCCGCGCCAGTTGGCCGATGCCGTCCACGATACCCGTCTGCCCGTGCCGGACGGGGAGGGCGGCGACGGCGAGGCCGCCCCGGCCGATCCGCGCGACGCCGTCGCCGCTTTGCTCGCGGCCAGGGCGCGGTCCGAGCGGCGGACCCGCATGACGGAACTCGAACGGCACATCCTGCTCCAGGTCCACGACACATCGTGGAAAGACCATCTATTGGTCATGGACCACTTGAAGTCGAGTGTGGGCCTCAGGAGTTTCGCGCAGAAGAACCCGCTCATCGAGTACAAGAAGGAGGGGTTGGAGAGTTTCGAGCGGATGCTCGAATCGGCCCGCGAGAAGTTCACGGACCTCTTCTTCAAGGCCCGGTGGGTCCGGCAGGACGCCCTCGCGCGCATCTGGGCGGGACAGGAAAGCCGGCACGCCGTGGCCGAGAGCGCCTACGAGGCCCAGCGGCAGGCGGCCCTGAGGATGAGCCAGCAGTCGCAGATGGCCGACGAGGGACGCGAGGCCGTCAAGACCATCGTCCGCGACCAGCCGAAGGTCGGCCGCAACGATCCCTGCCCCTGTGGGAGCGGGAAGAAGTACAAGAAATGCTGCGGCCGGCGAACGTAATCTTATGCGCGGTGCCCGGTCTTGGGCACCGCGCTGTGGGCAAGACTGCCCACCGCGCGAGAGGCGCGCGAACGTTTAGCGCGGCGCCTGCGGAGACCCGCCGTGGCACGAGCCGGCGCGTAGCAAGGAGCCGCCATGACACACCTCACCCGTCGCACGTTCGTCAAGGCCGCCGGTGTGGCGGCGGCCGGTGCCATCCTGGGGCGCGGCCGTCCGTGCGCCGCGGGGCAGGGCGAGGCCGAACCGTTCCGCCTGAACTACCTCCTGGCCTCCAGCCTGTACGGCAAGGTGCACATCCGCCAGATCGTGCCGCAGGTCACGAGGGCCGGGTGCGACGCCCTGGACGTCTGGTGCCCGAACTGGGTCCCGCACCGCACGCAGGTCGACGAGATGGGGCACGAGGCGTTCGCGGCCCTCCTGAAGGCGCACAAGACCCGCCTCGGCGTCATCAGCCCGTACCGCAAGGGGCCGTTCGCCCTGGCGGAGGAGTTGCGGGTGACGGCGAAACTGGGCGGTACCCTCGCCATCTGCGGGTCGCAGGGGCCGGCCGACGACGTCAAGGCTGCCATGAAGACGTTCGTCGAACGCCTGAAGCCGCAGGTCGAGGTGGCCGAGGAGGTGGGCGTCGACATCGGCATCGAGAATCACGGCAACGCCCTGCTGTGGAAGCCGGACTCGTTCCGGTACTTCTGCGAGTTCGCGGCCTCGCCGCGGCTGAAGATTTCGTTCGCCCCGTACCACCTGCCGCAGAAGAGCGACGTGATCGCGGGACTCCTCCGCGAGATCGGCCCGAAACTCGCCCACATTTACATGTGGCAGCGTCCGGCCAACCGCAAGAAGACGGGCGCGGCCCTGCCGGCGCTTCCGGGCCCCGGCGGCCTGGACTTTGTGCCCATCGTGGCGGCCCTGAAGGCCATCCGCTTCACGGGCTGGACCGAAATCTTCACCCACGCCCACAAACACAACGGGGCCATGTGCGAGACCACCGACGCCGTCACCGCCAAGGTCGCCGAGACCCGGCAATACCTGGAGGGGTGCCTGGCGAAGGCATAAACGGGGCAGGGACGCAGCGCATCGGCCGTCGCAAAGAAACGAGGAACCCATGAGATTCCGCACTGCCGTTCTGGCCGTCGTCATCGGCATCGTGGCTTGCCTGACCTCGCTGCTGGCGGCGGCGGAGGACCCGGCCCTCGTCCGCATGGCGCAGGAGGTGGCGAAGGAGGTGGAGGGGCTGCGGGGCTGGACGTTCAAGACCCCCGTGGCGCACAAGTTCGCCTCGCCGCGCGACGTGCGGGCCTATCTCGACCGCGAGGTTGCCGAGCAGTGCCCGCCGGAGAAGATCGCCCGCCTGGAGGCGTTCCTCCGGATGGTCGGGCTGCTGCCGGCCGACTGCCAGTTGAAACGCACCATGCTCGACCTGCTCCAGGAGCAGGTGGGCGGCTATTACGATCTGGATAAGGGGGCGCTGTACCTGGTGGACCGCGGCCAGCCCCTGCCCCCGCTCATTCAGCGGGTGATGCTCGCCCACGAACTGACGCACGCGCTCGACGACCAGCACGTGGACCTCGATGCGTTCCTCCAGCCGCTCCTCGGCCAGAGCGAAGACCAGGACCTGGCGGCCATGTCGGTCGTCGAGGGCTCCGCCACGGCGCTGATGACGCGGTACATGGCCAAGGCGGCGCTCTCCGGCCGCTTCGACGCCGGCCAACTTCAGGCGTACACGCAGCGCGAGATGCAGCGCAGCCGCAAACTCCTCGACGCCCCGCGCTATTTCACCGCCATGCTTGGCGCGTACGTCTGTGGGATGGAGTTCCTGGCCCGCGGCAACCTGATGGCGGTGCTCGCCGGGAAGGGCACGTCCATCGGCGACAACCTGCTGGCCGCCGCCAAGGATGCCCCGCAGTCGACGGAGCAGATTCTTCATCCGAAGAAGTATTGGGATGCGGAGGCGCGCGACCTGCCCGTCGTCCTGGACGACGCGGCCGTCACCCGCGTGCTTCAGGGCGGGGGGCGATGGGTCGTCCACGCGGACACGGCGGGCGAACTGCTGATTGCCATACTCACCAACCCGCCGGGCGTGCGGCCGAGCCTGCTCGGCATGAACACCGCCTCGGCCTGGACGAACCGCGGGGCCGCCGGATGGGGCGGCGACCGGTTCTACCTCCTCGCCGCCGGGACCGACGCCGAGACCGCCGGCCGGGATCTCAAGGACCTGCGCGGCGTGTGGATCACCTTGTGGGACACGCCGCGCGACCGAAACGAGTTCCTCGAGACCTACGAGCGCGGGCGCCCCGGCGGCGACTACGTCCTGGCGACACTCGGCAACCTGGGAGCGGTCGTCTGCTTCGGGTTCAGCGAGGCCGACGCCTCGGCCTTGGCGAAACGGTTCGGCCAATCGCCGCCGGCGATGACGCGCGGGGGCCAGCCGTGGTCGCCCTGGGCGCTGTGACGGCGCGGCAGCGCGCCATTCTTCTGTTCGTGTCGGTTTCGGCTTGACAAAAGCCGTCCGACGCGTAACAGTATACGTACTTCAGGGGGGCGATTAGCTCAGTTGGCGAGAGCGCCTGCTCGACACGCAGGAGGTCACAGGTTCAAGTCCTGTATCGCCCACCACTATTTCACGCGAGATGCGCGACTGGTTAAGAGCCTGGCCGGATGACGTGCCGGCTTCGGCCGGCCGCGGAGCCCGCAGCGGCTTCCCGCGGTTGGCGAAATCGGCTATTATGCTATATTGTTCTTGTAACGGTCTAGGCAGCGTGTACAATCCATACACGCGCGTGCAGCCAGGAGTGTGACATCCCGGATCTCAACCGTTTCCCGCGCGTAGCGAACTTGCACTAACGACGTATTGACCGTCGGGGGGAAGGAAAGGAAAGGTACATGGCGAAGTCCAAGAAGATGAGTGCGTCGGCCAAGGCCGAACTGTCGGAGTGGGCACGCGGGTTCTCGCTTCTCTCGGATCCCACGCGACTCGGCATCCTGAAGATGCTGTCGGGGGGGCCGAAGAACGTCACCGCGCTCTGCGACGCGCTGGGCCTGAAGCAGCCGACCATCAGCCACCACCTCGGTCTGCTGCGCATGGGACGCCTGGTCACGGGCACCCGGCAGGGCAAGTCCGTGGTCTACACGGCCGAGAAGCAGAACCTGAAGGATCTGTCGTCGGCCGTCGACAAACTGACCCCCAGCAAGTAACGGCGGTTTCGGGCGGGCTCGTCACCGGTCGTGCCCCCACGGGGGATGGAGCGCCCTACGCCCCTCTCCGGGGGCGCCGGGTGTCCGGTGAGGCCCCGGCCCGACCGACCATAGAGCAGGCCAAAGGGCGGTTCCGTCGCGATTGTGAAGATCCGCCCTCGGGGACGGCGAAAGCCGTCCCCTCTTTTTTGCTTTACGCTCCGCCCCCTCGTCGCTAGCGTTGACGCGTCCCCGCCCGCAAGGCCCCCGGTCATCGGGCTCACGGGCCGGCGCGGCGTGCCCGAAGGCGTTCGTCACAGAGAGGAGGCCGAGATGAAGGTCCGAGTCGACGCGGATCTCTGCACGGGATGTGGCGTGTGTATCGACATGTGCCCGGAGGTGTTCGAGTTGCAGGACGACGTCTCGGTCGTGCGCGTGGACACCGTCCCGCCCGAACACGCGGACGCGGCCCGCGAGGCCGCCGAGGCCTGCCCTGTCGAAGCCATCTCGGTCGGCGAGGGCTGATTCGGATAGGCTCTGCGGCGGTTTCGTTTTGCGGAAGGACGTGCCACGGCCGGCCTTGTCCGGCCGTGCGCCTGAAGGAAACAGATGCAGCCCGACACCGCGCCGGCGGGAGCGACGCGTCATGTTCCATCTTTCCGAACGCGGGACGACGGCGTGGGCAGAAATCCGCGGCGGCCTGGTCACCTTCCTCACCCTCTCCTACATCGTCTTCGTCCAGCCGGCCGTGCTGAGCGACGTCGGCATGCCCGCCGGCGACGTGTTCGTGGCCACGTGCGTGTGCTCGGCGCTGGCGTGTTTCCTGATGGCCTTTGCGGCGAACTACCCGTTCGCGCTCGCCCCCGCGATGGGCCACAACGTCTTCTTCGCCTACACGGTGTGCCTGGCGATGGGTATCCCCTGGCAGGCGGCGCTCCTGGCGAACCTGATCGCGGGGGCGGCGTTCCTGGTCCTGAGCTTCGCCGGCCTCCGCGAGGCCGTCATGCGGGCCGTCCCGGACGCGCTGAAGTACGCCATCGCCGTCGGCATCGGCCTCTTGATCGCGTTCAGCGGCCTGCAGTGGGGCGGGATCGTCCAGAACAGCCCTGCCACGCTCGTCCGGTTGGGGCCGATGGCGAGCCCCGTGGTGCTCGTCTCGCTGGCGGGTGTGGCGATCATCGCCGTCCTCCTGGTGCTGCGGGTGAAGGCGGCTATTCTGCTCGGCATCCTGGCGACGGCGGCCCTGGCGCTGGCCGTCAGTCACGCCACGGACCTGGCCTACGCGCCCGCCGACGGCCTGGAGGTCATCCCGGCCAAGGGGCTTGAGGCCCGCAAGGCGCATCTGGCGGCACTCCAACAAGGGGACATGCCACCCGACACGCCGGACCCCGTCCAGGCGGTCGACCCGGCCGGGGTGCACGTGGCCCTGGCGGAGTGGCCCGAGCGGTGGGCCCTGCCCGAGTGGCCGTCCGAGACCCTCGGCGCCGCCGTCACCGACGGCCGGGACCTCCTGGCCGGCTTGCCGTGGACGACCGTCGTCCTCGTCATCTTCATCTTTCTCTTCCTCGACATGTTCGACACGGTCGGCACGCTCATCGGGGTGGGCGAGCGTGCCGGCTTCCTGGACGCGCAGGGCCACCTGCCGCGGGCCCGACAGGCCCTCTTCGCCGACGCCGCCGGCACCGTGGCCGGGGCCCTCGTGGGCACGAGCACGATCACCACGTATATCGAGAGCGCCGCGGGCGTGGAGTCCGGCGCGCGGACGGGCCTGGCGTCCGTCGTGACGGGCGTGTGCCTGCTCGCCTCGCTCCTCCTCCTGCCGCTCGTCCACGTGGTGGGGGCGGGGGTCGAGTTCGTCGCCGAGGGGACGGGCGAGCCGCTCGTCCAGGTGGCCCAGGGGACGGTGACGGTGGTGCCGATGCGGCCGGTCATTGCCCCCGTGCTCGTCCTGATCGGCGTGATGATGGTGGGCAGCGTCGCCAAGATCCGCTGGAACGATTACACGGAGGCGATTCCGGCGTTCCTGGCGATCGTGATCATGCAGTTCAGTTTCTCGATCACCGACGGCATTGCGTGGGGGTTCATCGCGTTCGTCCTGCTGAAGGGCGTGACGCGCCGCTGGCGCGACCTGCACTGGCTCGTGGTCCTCTTCGCCGCTCTCTTCATCGCCCAGTACGCGGCACGGGCGATGCTGATGGGCACGTAGCGCCGGCAATGGGCTGAAATCGCAGAGCGCGGCGGGTCTCCGCCCCCGCCGCGCCAACGCGCCGCGCGCCGACGCGGATGTGCCACGGCCGGCCTTGCCCGGCCGTGCGCCGTGACGGAGACAGCGCGGTGAGGCCCAAGTTCCGCGCGGTGGGTTTCCAGGCCCGCCGTGCCTCAGCGGGCTTGTCGTTCTGAGGAGTCCGAACGGGCGACGAAGAATCTCGCCGCGATGCCGTTCCTGTGTCGTGCCGTGACGGTGGGATGTTGGGCGCGGTGGGTACGGCGACCCACCGCGCAAGAGGCTGGTTGGCGTTGTGGTGTTACGCGCGCCGCCGCCGTCAACCTCCAGGGCGGCCGCATCACGAACACTGCCGTGGCTGAGACGTTTCCCGATTTGCCAAGTGGGTAATGCACAGCGGTTCCGCAGGCCTGACGCTGCGACGCACGGGCAACAGACACCACCGGGACTAGCGCTTCCTGGTCAGGATTGCCAGGGCACCGAGTACGAGCATCGAGAGGGTGGCGGGTTCGGGCATTGTGGTTACCCACCCCTCATACTTGCGGCTGGGGTTGAAGCCACCTCCGGCGATCGTGAGGCCGTCGTCGGAGATTGCGTAGGCCCGCTCGAGCGTCCACCCGGTCAGGTCCAGGCCGCACTCGTTTACCAGGACATCCTTGAGCGACCGCATGCCGTTGACGGAGTCCCAGATGAAGGCCTCCCGGAACTCTGCGGCAGACCAACTCTCGCCGACCACGATGGTGCCGTCGCCCGAGACGTCGTAGGCGTGGCTGAAGAACGAGCCTCCCGGCAGGTCGCCGAGGCCGAGCATCCCGCCCGCCTGCGTCCACAGGAACGCCTCCTCGCCGCCCCAGGAGTTGCTCACCCCCACGATCGTGGAGGCGTCGGCCGAAATGGCCTCGGCCTGACTCACGTCGCCTCCCTGCTGGAGGTCGCCCAAGCCGACCATGCCGCCGCCGGAGGTCCAGGCGAAGGCTTGCAGAAATGAGGAGCTGCTGGACCCGCAGACTGCGGCGCCTCCGCCGGACACGCCCGTGCCCTGGCTCTTTGGCTTGGGATCACCCGGCAGGGCTCCGAGACCGACCATCCCCGTGCCGGGCGTCCAGCGGAACGCCTCCTGGTTCCCGAACTCATAGATGTCGGACTGGCCGGTACCGACAACGACCGAACCATCGGCAGAGACGTCGAACGCCCTGCTCTCGAAATACGAGCCGTCCAAATCACCGAGGCCGACCATTCCGCCGGCGGACGTCCACCGGAACGCCTCCGTCCCGTTGGACGAATAGCCCTCGCCCACGACCACCGAACCGTCAAACGAGGCACCCCATGCGTAACTCAAAAAGCCGCCTCCGGGTAGGTCGCTCAGCCCTTGCATGCCTCCTGCGGCCGTCCACCGGAACGCCTCCCAACCCGACGTGCCCGCACTTCGGCCAACCACCGTGGAGCCATCGCCCGAAACGCCGTATGCCTCGCTCTTGAAGATGCTGCCGGGCAGGTCGCCGACCCCCTGAAACCCGACGCCGGCGGAGGCGCAGGCGCAGGCGGCGGTCAGTCCCAGCGTGATGAGGACCGTCGAGGTCAGCATTTGTGCGCGCAGTCTGTGGATGACCATGAGTCTTCCCCTCTTGATTGCGGCCGATACGGGAGCGCGGACGTGATTCGCGCCCTTGGCCCATCCCCTCGTGTCTATCCCCGCACCGCTCCCGATACACAAACGGGGCCTGCCCGCCGTCCGGCGGACTGACCCCGGGTGCACCCTTTTCGGATTCGCTGGAAGTCTAGCCCGGAAACCGAAGAAGTCAAACGGTTTTCTGCAATAAAGTGTGCAAAAATGCGCCTCGATTCATGCCGCCGGTTACGACAGGCGGCGGTGAGGCCGGGCGACTTCACAGCCCCAGGACGTCGGCCATCGA
>CAZNYC010000110.1:0-13866 GCA_964577175.1 uncultured Anaerolineales bacterium | reverse complement strand
CAACGGCAACGGCCAACGGCAACGGCCATAGATACAGCACAAGTAACAGAGGATAACCGCTCATCGGGGCAGGGGGGTACGATGGCCAAAGTTGCCCGGTTTGAGGATCTGGAAGTCTGGCAGAAGGCCCGGGCTTTGGTCAACGTGGCATACGCACTGACGGGTGAGGGGGCCTGCGGCCGCGATTTCGGGCTGCGGGATCAGGCTCGTCGAGCGGCCGTTTCCGTGATGGCCAACATCGCGGAAGGCTTCGAGCGGGGAGGCGACACGGAATTCCGGCATTTCCTCGCCGTGGCGAAGGGGTCCTGTGGCGAGGTACGGTCGCACCTGTATGCGGCCCTGGACCAGGGATACGTGGCGCCGGAGCAGCATCGACAGGTGGCCGAGCAGGCCGAGGAGATTGCACGCATGATCGCCGGCCTGATGCGCCACCTGCGCCAGTCTCCGTTCAAGGGGAACAAGTACAAGTAGGCGGCCGTGGCTTTGGTGCCGTTGTGCTGTTGCGGCTTTGACTCTGGACGCGGGACGTCGGACTGCCGTCTGCCGCTGACCTTGGACGCGGGACTTTGGACTGCCGTCTGCCGTTGACCTTGGACGTTGGACTCGGGACTTTGGACTCCGTTCTATGGCGAGTGTTTGCTTCTATTTCCAGGTCCACCAACCGTTCCGCCTCCGGCGGTACAGCGTGTTCGATTCGGACCCGAACTACTTCGACGAGTACGCCAACGCCGAGGTCTGCCGGAAGGTGGCCCGGCGGTGTTACCTGCCCACGAACCGGCTGATGCTCGACCTGGTGCGGAAGCACCCCGAGTTCGCGGTCTCGTACTCCATCACGGGCGTGGCCCTGGAGCAGTTCGAGCGGTGGGCGCCGGAGGTGGTCGACTCGTTCCGGGCCCTCGTCGATACGGGGCGCGTGGAACTGCTGGCCGAGACCCACTACCACAGCCTGGCGTTCCTGTACGACCGGGAGGAGTTCCGCGAGCAGGTGCTGGCCCACTCGGCCAAGATGCGCGAGACGTTCGGCGTGGCGCCGCGCATCTTTCGCAACACCGAACTCATCTACAACAACGACCTCGCGCATTTCGTCCAGGATATGGGGTACGACGGCATCGTGGCCGAGGGGGCCGACGATATCCTCGCGTCCCGCTCGCCCACGTTCGTGTACCGTCCGGCGGGGTGCGACCGGCTCCGCCTGCTCGTCAAGAACTACCGCCTCTCCGACGACATCGCGTTCCGGTTCTCCGACCGCGCCTGGCCCGGCTGGCCCCTGAAGGCCGAGACCTTCGCCGAGTGGGTCGACCAGGTCAACGGCAACGGGTACGTCGTGAACCTGTTCATGGACTACGAGACGTTCGGCGAGCACCAGTGGGCCGAGACGGGCATCTTCGACTTTATGTACCATCTGCCCGAGAAGATGATGAAGGGTGGGAAGAACGACTTCAAGACCCTCTCCCAGGCCATCGACACCTACGAGCCGGAGGGCGAACTCGACGTGCCCCACATGGTCTCCTGGGCCGACATGGAACGCGACCTCTCCGCCTGGCTCGGCAACGCCATGCAGTCCAACGCCCTGCACGAACTGTACCGGCTGGCCGAGCCCGTCAAGGCGAGCGGCGACCCGCAGGTGCTGCACGACTGGCGCCGGCTCCAGACCTCCGACCACTTCTATTACATGTGCACCAAGTGGTTCGCCGACGGCGACGTGCACAAGTACTTCAATCCGTACGAGTCCCCGTACGATTCCTACATCAACTTCATGAACGTCCTGGACAACCTCCGCTCGCGCCTCAGGGGGTGAGGCGGGCTTTGGGCTGGGGCGGCCTGCCGCCGCTTTGCCGCAGGTGCCTGCCACCTCTGCCGGCCGGGGAGCCACGAGCCGCGAGCCACGGCGCGCGGCCCGCAAGCGGGCCGGCAAACACGGGCGGGGGCTGTGGCATTTTCAGTCCCGATGGCAGCGCGGCGGGTCTCCGCGCCCGCCGCGCGCCAAACGTGGGCTGCATGCAGCGCGGTGGGTGCGGAGACCCGCCGCGCAAATGGCCGACTTGGCGTTGTAGGGTTAAACCGCTCTAACCCGCTCGGCTGCGCCTCGCGGCTTAGAGCCTATCCGAATCACCCCTCGTCGGCCCGAGGTCGAGCGAGGCGGCCGCAGGGTCGCAAAAGGCTTCAGCCCACCCCCCTTATCCGCCGAAGAAGACGGGTGGCGGCCGCCGGGCGCCCCCTGAGGTTGACGCCGCAACGGCGTCGCCTATAATGCGATGCCTCCCATGCATGAGCGGGGGCGATGGAGAAGGTGACGTGCCGCGCGATATCCCCGTCGGCAACGGCAATCTCTTGATTGCCTTCGACGCCGACTACCAGATCCGCGACCTGTATTTCCCGTACGTGGGGCAGGAGAACCACGCGGGATGGGGGCCCTGCCGCTTCGGCGTCTGGGCGGGTGACCGCCTCGTCTGGACGAGCGACGACGGCTGGTCCCGCTCCCTCCTGTACCTGGCCGATACCCTTGCCACCGACGTCCGCCTCGAGCACGCCGGCCTCGGCGTCCGCCTCGCGTGCAACGACGTGGTCGACTTCCACCGTAACGTGTACCTGCGGAAGATCGAGGTCACGAACACCGGCCCCGAACGCCGCGAGATCCGCCTCTTTCTCCAGCAGGACCTCTCGCTTTACGGCAGCAAGGTGGGCGACACCGCCTACTATGACCCCCGCCTGGAGGCCGTCGTCCATTACCGCGGGGCCCGGTACGTCCTGGCCGGCTTCTGCCGCGACGGCGAAGACGGCGCGCCCCGTCACGGCCTGGACCAGTTCGCCACCGGCACGTGCGGCTTCCGCGGGGCCGAAGGCACCTGGCGCGACGCCGAAGACGGCCGCCTCTCCGGCAACCCCATCAGCCAGGGGGCCGTCGACTCCACCGTCGGCGCCTCGGTCACGCTGGACGCCGGCGCCTCGACCGTCCTGTACTACTACCTCGTGGTGGCCCAGTCGCTGGCGGAACTGCGCGAGGTGCACGCGGTTCTGAAGGCCCGCACGCCGGAGGCGATGCTCCAGCGGACCATCGGCTTCTGGCGGGCCTGGGTCAACGGGCCGGCGTACAACTTCGGCAACCTGCCGCCGCGGCTCCAGGACCTGTACAAGCGGAGCCTGCTGCTCGTCCGGACGCAGATCGACAACCGCGGCGCCGTCATCGCCGCCAACGACTCGGCCGTCCTCCAGTTCTCCCGCGACACCTATTCCTACATGTGGCCGCGGGACGCCGCCCTCGTCTGCCATGCCCTCGACCTGGCCGGCTACCCGGACATTACCCGCCGCTTTTACACCCAGTGCGACCGCCTGCTCACCGACGACGGGTACCTCCTGCACAAGTACAACCCGGACGGCACGCCGGCGTCGTCGTGGCACCCGTGGGTGGTGGACGGCAAGGAGCGGCTGCCGATCCAGGAGGACCAGACCGCCCTCGTCCTGTGGGCCCTGTGGCGGCACTTCTACCTGTACCGCGATGTCGAATACGTCCGGCCGCTGTACCACTCGCTCATCCTGAAGGCGGCGGACTTCATGGTCGACTTCCGCGACCCCGAGACCGGTCTCCCGCGCCCCTCCTACGACCTGTGGGAGGAGCGGTACGGCGTCCACACCTACACGTGCGCCACGGTGTACGGGGGCCTGACGGCGGCGAGGAACTTCGCCCGCGTCTTCGGCAACGCCGAACAGGCCGACCGGTACGACCGGGCCGCCGCCGAGGTCCGCGCCGCCATGGCCGAGCACCTCTGGAGCGAGGAGCACGGCCGCTTCATCCGCCGTCTCGTGCCGCGCGAGGACGGCGGGGTCGTCGTCGACGCCACCCTCGACGCCAGCCTCTTCGCCCTCTTCAAGTTTCACGCCTTCGAGGCCGACGACGAGCGCGTCGAGAAGACCATGCGGGCCATCGAGCAGGACCTCTGGGTCCGCACCCCCGTGGGCGGCCTGGCCCGGTACACCGGCGACACCTATTACTCCCCCGCCTCCGAACGCCGCGGCGTGCCGGGCAACCCCTGGTTCGTCTGCACCATCTGGCTGGCGGACTACTACATCGCCCGCGGCGAAACGGTCGACGACCTCAAGAAGGCCCTGCCCATCTTCGAATGGGCCGCCGGCCACGCCTTGCCCTCCGGCGTCCTGGCCGAACAGGTGGACCCCGACACGGGCCGGCCCCTGTCGGTCAGCCCGCTGACGTGGAGTCACGGCACGCTGGCGCTGACGATCCTGAAATACCTCCAGAAACTGGAGGACCTGCACCGCTGCCCCACGTGCGGGCGGAGCGTCTTCCGGATGGACCGTTTCGGCCGGCACCAGGTGCGGAGCCACTCCTGGCAGCAGGCCCACGAGGTCTTCGAGACCGACGAACAGACGCCCGACCTCGTCACCGCCGCCGCGTTCCGACGAGACGGTCAGGACGTGACCCTCTCGGTCAGCGTCCGCGAGTGCGTGGGCTGCGGTATGTGCCTGGCCCGGTGCCCGGGCGGCGTCTTCGAGATGTGCAACGACAAGTCCTTCATCAGCCGCGACCGGCTCGGGGGCTGCGGCCTGTGCGGCGAGTGCGTCGGCTCCTGCCCGCTCGGGGCGATTCGCGTGACGGCCACGCCCGTCGAGCAGCCCGTCTCCGCCAAAACCGACGGCGACGGCAACGGGGAGGCCGGCGGGTAGGTCGTTCGAGCCGTTCGTGCCCGCCGCGGGAGCGGCGGGTCATCCGCTTCCGGCGCGGCACCTGCCATGGCGGATGGGGATGACCGGCGGCTTCCGCCGCCGGCTCGAACAACGGCGCGCGATGTTCGCCCTACCTTATCCTTGCTTCCCTCGACGCCCGAGCGTATCGTCGCATTCAGCCGGCCGCCTTGCCGGCCGCTCGCCGTTCGGAGCACCCCATGCACCGCCACGCCGACGACCTGCAGGACTCAGGCCGCGCCTTGGCCACCGAGTGGCTCCTCGCCGACGGTGCCGGCGGCTACGCCTCCTCCACGGTTCTCCTCTGCCCGACGCGCAGGTATCACGGCCTGTGGGTGCCGGCGCTGCGGCCGCCGCTTGCGCGGCACGTCATCCTCTCGCACGTCGACGAGCGCCTCGTGACGCCCGACGGCGAGGCCTGGCTCTCCACCACCGAGTACGACGACGGTTTCCATCCCGACGGCTCGGCCGCGGCGAGCGACTTCATCTATGTCCCGCGCGGTGGCTCCCCCGATCCACCGTGCGAAGAAGGGGGCGAGAGGGGAAGCGCGGCGGGTCTCCGCACCCGCCGCCCAGGAAGCGTGGCGTTCGTTTCCCAGACCTCCGGCGCGACGGTCACCCGCGCGGTCCGCCTGCTGCCGGTCGGCGGCGGCGTATGTATCACCTACGAGGTCGAGGCCGACGGCGAGTGGACGCTCGACCTGGCCCCGATGCTCGCCCTGCGGTCGATGCACCATTTGGGCCACCAACACGACCGCTTCCGCGTCGAACCGCTCCAGGACGGTCCCGGCTGGCGGGTCCTGACCGAGAACCTGCCGGGCGTGTTCATCTGGGCGGATGTTGCTCCATGTTGTCATTCTGAGGAGCGGCGAAGCCGCGACGAAGAATCTCGCCGTGCCGACACGGCGAAACAGCAACGACCACGGCGAGATGCTTCGGTCGCTCGGCTCCCTCAGCATGACAGCATGGGGGTCGTGTCGGCCGACGTCGGCGGCGAGCCCACGTGGTACGAGGGTGTCCTGGTGCGCGTCGAGCGGGAGCGCGGGTTCGACTTCACGCAGGACCTCCTCGCCCCCGGCCGGTGGACCGTCCGCGGCCGCGGGCCGGGCGGCTGTCGCCTCTTCTGCGCCTTCGACCCGCCGGCCGGCGTATCGCGTGACGCGGTTCCGAGCCTGCCGCCGTCGAGCCCGCCGCGGGAGCGGCGGGATATCTCCATCCGTCCCGCCGTGTTCGAAAGCGCATCGCGAGCCTTCATCGTCCGCCGCCGCACCGGCGACAAGGACCTGCGGACGGTCATCGCCGGCTACCCGTGGTTCGCCGACTGGGGCCGCGACGCCATGATCGCCCTGCCGGGCCTGGCGGTCGAGGCCGACCGGCCCGCCGAGGCCGCCATGGTCCTGGAGGCGTTCGCATCGGCCGCCGAAGACGGCCTGGTGCCCAACCGCTTCGCGGAGGAATCCGGCCGGGCCGAGTACAACACCGTCGACGCCAGCCTGTGGTACCTCCAGGCCTTCGCGGCGTACGTCCAGTGGTGCGGTGAGCAGGAGGTGGACTACGACCCGAACTGGGCCGACCACGCCCGCGAAACCCTCTGGCCCGTCGCCTGCGCCATCGTCCGCCGTTACGCCGAGGGCACGCGGTTCGGCATCCATGCCGACTCGGACGGCCTCATCCTCGCCGGCGACGCGAACACCCAACTCACCTGGATGGACGCCCGGACCTCCGACGGCCGCCCCGTCACGCCGCGGCACGGGAAGGCGGTCGAGATCCAGGCCCTTTGGCTCTCGGGCCTCGCCCTCGTGGAGGAGATGGCCGAGACCCTCGGGCTCGAGCCGCCGGAGGCGTGCGGCCTTCGCGCCTCTGCCCGCGACGCCTTCGAGGCCCTCTTCTGGAACGAGGACGCCGGGTGCCTGGTCGATTGCATCGGGCCCGATGGCACGCCCGATGCGGCGATCCGGCCGAACCAGGTCTTCGCCGTCGGCCTGCCGCACGCGCCGCTGCGGGGCGAGCGGGCCAAGGCCGTCGTCCGTACCGTGCGCGAGCGGCTGCTGACGCCGCGCGGCCTCCGGACGCTCGACCCGGCCGACCCCTCGTATAAGGGGACGTACCGCGGCGGCCCGGACGAACGCGACGCCGCGTACCACCAGGGCACCGCCTGGCCGTGGCTGCTCGGGCCGTACGTCGACGCCGTCTTCGCCGTCGAGTGCCGCGAGTGTGCCCGCGGCGAGGCGGCCCAGATCTTCCAGGGACTGGTGGACGCGATGGACGAGGCGGGGCTCGGCCAGATCAGCGAGGTGTACGACGGCGACCCGCCGCACCGTCCCGGCGGCTGCATCGCCCAGGCGTGGTCGGTGGCGGCGGCGATCCACATCCGGCGGAGGCTGGAGGAGACGGGGGGCGCGCCGTGATGGGCAAACCGGTTGTCATTCTGAGGAGCCCGCAGGGCGACGAAGAATCTCGCCGTGGTCTTTTGTTCTGGCTGTGGAGCAAGGCGAGATGCGTCGCGGCGCTCAGCATGACATCCTTTTGCCTTCTGGTTCTCGCTGTTCCCCCCGCCCTCGCCGCGGACGTCGCCGTCACCGCCTCCCTCGACGTCACCGACGGCCTCGTTCGCGTCGGGGCGTACGTGCCGGTCACGCTTTCGGTCACGAACCACACCGACCGCGCTGTAGCGGAAATCCTCGTCTCGACCGGCGGGCCCATCGACGTGCGCGTGCCCTGGCACGTGCCGCCGGGCGAGACCGGCGAGCGGGCCGTCCGCGCGTTCTGCGCAACGCCCGACCTGGCCGTGGAGGCGACGTTCTGCGACGGCCGGGGACAGGTGCTTGCGACCGTCCGCCCGGCGCCGCCCGAGGCCCGGCTCGTGGCCGACGAGACCGTCGTCGTGGCGGTCCAGGCGCCGCTGGAACTGACCGGCGCGATGCAGGCGGACCTCCGCGAGGCGTTCGGGACGCGGCCGGTGCGGGTCGTCTCGTGCGACGCGCAGGCGGTCGGCCTCCTGTACTTCGGCGGCTTCGCCGACGCCGCCGTTCGCTCGGGCACGGGAACCGACTTCGGTATGACCGGGGCCGAGCCGTCGCTGGTTCTCCGCAAGGACGCGTTCCGGCTTCCGCCGCGCGCCCCCGTCGTGGAACCCGGTACGGTGCGGCTGTTGACCGGTGGTCGGCAGGACGGGATGGAACCGCTTCGACTGTGGCTCGGCCTGGGGGTGTACACGCTGATTGTCCTCGTGGTGGCAATGGCGCTGGCGTCTCGCCGGTGGGCGGCGGGCGGAGCCCTGGCGGCCGTGGGGGTGGCGGCGACGGTTGCCGTCCATCTTCTCGGCGGTGGAAGCGCGGTGACGCTCCGGCAGGCACGCATCGCCTACGCCCGTCCGCAGGCGACCCACGCGCCGGTCGAGACGCTCTCGCACCTTGCGTCGCCCGGGGACGGTGCGGCCCACATTCCGCTCGGCGAGCCGGCCCCCGCCACGCTCGTCCGGCCCGTGGCGGCGCGGCCGGGACAGATGCATGAACGGCACGCCGTGCTGGACCTGCGGCGCCGGCGGCTGACGGCGATCCGCCCGCGCCTGGTGATGCGGTGGAGCGAGTACCCTCCGCTGCCCATGACGCTGGACCGATTGCCGGAGGGGGCACAGGATCTCGCCGGGGTGGCCCGCCGGCCGGACGCCGTCGCAGCCCTGCTCGTCCGGGGCGGCGAGGCCACCGACGCGGCGGGCCGCACCCGGCCCCTCGACGCCTGGGCCGTTGAGTGGAAGACGGGCGAGGAGGCGGACCTCGCCTGGTGCGGGCGGAGCCTGGCGTGGTGGGACGAACATCGCCGCACCGGCGAGGGGCCGTTCCTGGTGGCCTGGTTCCGCGACCCGGCCCCCGGCCCGCCGGAGGGCATCGACGTCTACGAGCGCCTGCCCGCGATGGTGGTGTACGGCGAATAGGGCGTTTCGAGCCCGCCGCGGGAGCGGCGGGTCATGTGCATCCGCCGTGGCAAGGGCCATGCCGGATGAGGATACCCGGCTGCTCCCGCAGTCGGCTCGAACGGCGCCCAACGCCTCCCCGCATTGACCCGCCGCCGCCGGCGCGATACCATTCCTTGTGGTACGGAATCGAAGGTCGGTGATCTTCGCGGCGGGCCGGGCGACCCGCCGCGCGGGAAGCAACAGGACGGCAGGAACCGCGTGCCCAGGAGGCCGAACCGAACCACGTGAAGGAACTCAAACGAACCCGGCGCACCGTCGTCAAGGAACGCGCCGTGCTGGTGGAAGTCATCTGCGACGCCGAGGGCGACGCCCATCACCGCGAGCGGTTGGAGGAACTCGAGCGTCTCGCCGATACCGCCGGCGCCCGCGTCGTCGGCACGCTCACCCAGCGCCGCCGGCGGATGCATCCGGGTACCTGCATCGGGCACGGCAAGGTGGAGGAACTCGGCTCCCTGTGCCGGGCGCGCAAGGCCGACGTCGTCGTTTTCGACAACGACCTGACGCCGGGCCAGGTCCGGAACCTGGAGCAGGGCACGGGTGTCAAGACGCTGGACCGGAGCGAGTTGATCCTCGACATCTTCGCCGCCCGGGCCCGCACGCGGGAGGCGCGGCTCCAGGTGGAACTCGCGCAACTGGAATACACGTACCCGCGTCTCCGGCGGATGTGGACGCACCTGTCGCGCATCGAGGGCGGCATCGGCACCCGCGGGCCCGGCGAAACCCAGTTGGAGACCGACCGCCGCCTCGTCCGCAAACGCATCGGCGACCTGAAGCGCCGCCTCGCGGAAATCGACGCCCGAAAGGAACGCGAGGTCGCTTCCCGCCGCGACCAGTTGACCGTCGGCCTCGTCGGGTACACGAACGCCGGCAAGTCGAGCCTGCTGAACGCGGTGACCGGCGGCAACGTCCGGGTGGAGGACCGGCTGTTCGCCACGCTCGACACGCGGACCCGCACCTGGCAACTGCCGCACGGGATGACCGCCCTCCTCTCGGACACGGTCGGCTTCATCCGCGACCTGCCGCACCACCTCGTCGCCTCGTTCAAGGCGACGCTGGAGGAGGCGGTCCACGCGGACCTCCTGCTCCACGTGGTGGACGTCTCGACCCGGCACATGCGCGGGGACCTCGCGGCCGTGCAGGGCGTCCTCGACGAAATCGGTTGCGGCGACAAGCCGCAGCTCGTCGTATTGAATAAGGTGGACCTCGTGGAGGACGAGGCGCACGTGGACCTGGCGCGCCGGGCCTGCCCCGGGGCGGTGCCCGTCAGCGCCGTCCGCGGCGACGGGCTCGACCGCCTCGCCGAGGCGGTCCTGGAGCGCCTCATGGGGCCCGAGCGGGACGTGACCGTCCGGGCCGATGCGACCGACGGCCGCCTGCTGGCCTGGCTGGAGCAGCACGCCGACATCCTCCATCGCGAGGTGGTCGATACGCAGATCGTGCAGACCGTCCGGCTGCCGGAGGGGCTGGTCCGCCAAATAGACCAAGTGGCCGAGGCGTCGTATGCCGTGACGGGAATGCCGCAATGAACGAAGGGGCGACGATGAGGGCAAACAAGGTTCTGTGGCGCGGTGGGTCTGTGTACCCACCGCGCCTGCACGGGCGGTCTTGCGGCTGCGCGGCGGGTGCGGAGACCCGCCGCGCAGTAGGCACCGTGGCAGCGCTGGCGCTCATCCTCCTGCTGGGGCCCGGGGCCGTTTGGGCCATCGAGTTCGAGCCGCCGCCCCCGGTGGACGAGGAACGTCTCGGCTCCTCCACGCCGGAAGGCATCCGGCTGTACGGCCTGCCGGACCCGTGGCGGACCGCCTCGGGCGGCATCGATCAGGGGGCGATCGTCGACCATCAGAAGAAGCGGCTCAAGGCGATCAACGACGCGCTCGGCCTGGACCTCCAGATGGCCGAGACCCCACACTACCTCATCTTCTCGAACGCCCCGCCGGCCGTCAGCCGCCGCTTCGTCCAGTGGAGCGAGGCGCTGTACCGGAACCTCACCAAACAGTTCGCCCTGTCGTCGAGCGAACGGGTGTGGGACGGCAAGTGCATCCTGATCCTGTTCCGGTACCGCCGGCAGTTCGAGTCGTACGCCCGGCGGTACGACGGGATGATGTCGCCCGGCCGCGCGGGGGCCTACTTCGGCATCGAGGGCCACGGCAAGGGGGCGCCCAACCTGACCCACATCTGCATCCCGCTCGATACCGACGACCCGCGGCGGCTCCAGGAACTCTTCGCCCACGAGGGCACGCATGCCTTCTTCGAACTGTACAAGACCCAGGGCAACCTGCCCCTGTGGCTGCACGAGGGCCTGGCCGAGTTCATGACCACCATCAACGACCGCGAACTCAGGCCCGCCAAGTGGGAACCCGCCAAACGGGTGGGCCAGTCCGGCCGGTCCATCCGGAGCATGTTCGAGACGCCGATGGGCGGCATGCTGTCGGTCACCCAGTACCGGGTGGCCCTGACGGTGGTGGAGTTCATGCTGAAGGCCGGCCGCAAGAAGTTCAAACGCTTCGTCGACGCCTTGAAGGACGGCGTGCCGCAGGAAAAGGCCCTGAAGGACGCCTACGGGTGGTCGCTGGGCGAGATGGAGGCCCGCTGGCGGATTTACGTGACCCGCGCGGCGCCGTAGGGGGGCCGCCCGCCCCAAGCGCCCCGTTGAGCCGTCGACGGTACGTCGAGTGAGTGCGCGGCGGGTCTCCGCACCCGCCGCGCTATGCTCGGCGTTCGATCCCGCCGCACTGCCTTTGGGCTTCGCGGTGCCCAGTCTTGCGCACCGCGCGGTGGGCAAGACTGCCCACCGCGCTTTGCCGTGGCGCGGTGGGTGCGGAGACCCACCGCGCCCCACGTGTTCGTCAGGGCGATCTAAAACCGCCGCCGCCGCTCGGCCAGGAAATGGCACAGGGCCTGGTCGAACGGCGTCCGCGTGGTCATGGCCACGAAGTCGCCGCCCATCCGCCGGACGCCCCGCTCGTACGCCGCCGTCACGGCCGCCACGCGCTCCGTGTACGCCTCGCGGATGTGGTCGGCGTCGGTCCGGACCCGGAGGCCCGTCTCCGGATCCTCCAGCACGACGGGGCCGTCGAGGGCCAGGTGCCGCTCGGCCGCGTCGAGCACCTGGAAGACGACCACGTCGTTCCCGCGGAACGCCAGGTGCTCCAGGGCATGGAGGACGGCCTCGTGGTCGTCGACGAGGTCCGAGATGAGGAGCACCAGGCTCCGCCGCTTGATCCGCCGCGCCAGGGCGTGCAGCGCGGGGGCCAGCGCGGTGGGCCCGTCGCCCTCGGCGCGGGCCAGCGCGCCGAGCACCCGCGTCAGGTGCCGCCGGCCTGTCTTCGGACGCACCAGGAGCGACAGGTCCGACCCCACCAGCCCCAGGCCCATCGCGTCGCGCTGGTGCAGCAGGAGGTACCCGAACGCGGCCGCCAGCGCCGTGCCGTACTCCAGTTTGGTCATCCCGCCGCCGGGTCCGGCGTAGGCCATGCTGCGGCTCGTATCGAGGACGACGTACGCCTCCAGGTTCGTCTCGGCGTGGAAGGTCTTGACGTAGAGGCGGTCGGTCTTGGCCCAGGCGGTCCAGTCGAGGCCCTTGGGGTCGTCGCCGGGCACGTACTTGCGGTGCTCGCTGAACTCCAGGCTGAAGCCGCGGTACGGCGAGGCGTGCAGGCCGGCCCAGAAGCCCTCGATGATGAATTTCGCGCGCAGGTCCAGACGGCGAACTTTTCGGGCGACGTCGGGTTTCAGGTAGCGTTCGGCTGTGACCATGGCGTGTTAGCGATGCGCGGCGCTATACTCGGCGTTCGAGCCCCCGTATGTGCCCGTCGTTCGAGCCGGCTGCGGGAGCAGCCGGTCATCCCCATCGGCGGTGGCACGTGCCATGGCAGATGGGGATGACCCGCCGCTCCCGCGGCGGGCTCGAACTGCAACGGCGCGTCGCCTCATTGCCTTGCGAAGGCGCGGTGGGTGCGGAGGGCCACCGCGCCAACATCCAGCGGCCTTACCTCGCCCCCGCCCCGACGGCGGCGTACTGTTTGACGGGCGGTTCGGGCACCGCCTCGATCAGTTGCTCGATGACGCCCACGGCGTCCAGACCCTCGGCCTCGGCGGCGAAGTTCGTCGCCAGCCGGTGCCGAAGCACGGGCACGGCCGCAGCGCGGATGTCGTCGACGGCGACGGCGGCCCGTCCGGCCATGGCGGCCAGGGCCTTGCCCGCGAGGATCAGGTGCTGGCCGGCCCGGGGCCCGGCGCCCCAGTCCACCATCTCGCGCACCAGCGCGGGCGCCGAGGCGTCCGTCGGCCGGGTGGCCCGGACGAGTTTCGTCGCGTACGCCACGACATATCGCGAGACGGGCACCGCCAGCACGGCCCGCTGGAGGGCGCGGATGGCGTCGGCGTCCAGCACCCGCTGGACGGTCTCGCCGCCCGTTCCCGCCGGGGCCATCAGGATGCGTTCCTCGTCCGCCGCGGCCGGATACCCCACGTGGATGGCCAGGAGAAACCGGTCGAGTTGGGCCTCCGGCAGGGGGTACGTGCCCTCCTGCTCGATGGGGTTCTGCGTGGCGATGACGAAGAACGGGTCCGGCAGGGGGTAGGTGTCCTGCCCCACGGTGACCTGGCGTTCCTGCATGGCCTCGAGCAGGGCGGCCTGGGTCTTGGGCGGGGCCCGGTTGATCTCGTCGGCCAGGACGATGTTCGCGAAGACGGGCCCGCGGACGAACCGGAACGACCGCCGGCCGTCCGGCGCCTGGTCCACCACGTCCGTGCCGGTGATGTCCGACGGCATGAGGTCCGGCGTGAACTGGATGCGCTTGAATGTCAGGTCCAAGGCGGCCGCCAGGCTCCGGACCATCATCGTCTTCGCCAGGCCCGGCACGCCCACGAGCAGGCAGTGGCCGCCCGTGAAGACGGTGGCGAGCATCTGGTCGATGGTCTCGCGCTGGCCGATGATGCGGCGGCCGACCTCGGCGACGAGGCGGTCGCGGGCCCGCTTGAACGCTTCCAGTTGCCGGTCGAATTCCATCTCGTTTCCGTTCGTCGGTAAAGGTATCATGGTGATGCGCGGCGGGCCCGCCTTCGGCGGGTCCATCTTCGCACCCGCCGCGGCGATCGCGTTGTTCGAGCCCGCCGCGGAAGCGGCGGGTCATCCCTATCCGCCGTGGCACGTGCCACGACCGGTCGAGATGACCGGCTGCTCCCGCAGC
>CAZNYC010000109.1:3855-14049 GCA_964577175.1 uncultured Anaerolineales bacterium | reverse complement strand
GTCGCCCGCCGTCCCCTTGATCTCGATCCGCGCAAGGTCCACGCGCTCCAGCGTGTGCCATTCGCCGGGCACCCAGGGCACCTCGTCGCCGGAATCGTCCAGGCTCTTGAACGTCACGTCCCCGGCGTTTCCGGGCGGGCAGGAGATCGTCACGCTGGCCACGGTGGACGCCTCGGCCAGGGCGGCGTATTCCGCCGTCACGTCGATCTTCCGCATGAGGGTGTTGTTCATTCGGGTCTCCTCCTCAGCCGACCGTCCGATAGGTCACCACCAGGACGCCCGTGTAGAGACGGAGTTCGTCCAGGTGCTCCGGCGCGAAGGCCGGGCTGACCTGGTTGCGGAGCCAGAGCGCCGCGGCGCCGTCCGGCAGGGAGAGCCTCCGCTGCCGGAGATGGTCCGCCATCGCTTCGAGCAGCGCGACGAGCGGCTCGGCCTCCGCCTCGCCGGAGACCTTCTTTTCGAGGCCGATCTCGACGTCCGTTTCGCGGCTTGCCCGGCCGCGGTCCGCCAGCGCGTCGCGCACCTCGCCGGGCACGACCGTCACGCGCAGCGTCTGCAGTTCCCGCAGGGTCCACTGCGGCACGAGACGCCGGACCGCGGTCACCGGCGGGTCGAAGTCGCCCTCGTTCAGGGCCCGGGCGACGGCGTCGGCGATTTCGATGACCAGGCTCATGTCCGCCTCTAAAAGACCCACGACAGGACGGCGCTCACGACGGCCGCCGCGGCCGCCAGCGTGACCGCCCAGTGGTGTTTCAGGTGGTCGATCATGCACCGGTCGAGTTTGGTGACCCGTTCGTCGATGCGGATCAAGAGGTCGTGGTCGCTGGCCTCGGCCATGGGTCTATTCCGTCGTCACGTGCTTGGTGTGGATTCGGAGCATCGTCCCGTGCGGATCGAGCGGCTCCGAGACGCTCATCTCCCGCCCCGGCGCGAGGACCTCGTACACGTCCGTCCCGCCGCCTGCGCGGGCGACGCGGATCCGGTCGCCCGTCTCCGGCGCGACGGCCAGGCCGTATAGGACCAGGTCCGCGGCCGCGACGATGAAATCCATCGACGCGACCCAGACCGAGGCGCCGTACCCGGCGTCGACCTGGTATGCCTTGCGGCCGAGGGTCGCGGTCAGTTCGATCCGATAGGGCCCGCGCTCGTAGACGACGGCCCGGCCCGCGTGCGCCTTCAGGCGCGAGGCGAGCCGCGAGGCGGCCTCCTCCAGCCGGTCGGCCATGGTTGCAGGCCTTTCCCTCGTGCTTCGCAGCGCGCTGCTTCGCAGAGTAGCATCAGACGGCGGACGCGTCGATGACGCCGACCGTCACGTCCGTCTCGTCGTCGTAGCCGATCTGCACCTTGCCGTCGCCGTCGTTGTAGACGTTCGGCGGAAACGGACCGACGAGGTGCGTCTCGCCGGCCGGCACGGACACGGTCTTGTCCGCCACGTCCTCGCCGTCGACGGTCATCTGCGTGGTGATGGTCACGGTGAGCGCATCCACGTCGGCGTTCTTGACGACCAGGAGTTTTTTGCCGTCGTTGACGAACTCGTCGCCTTCGGAGTCCGCGGCCACCATCGTCATCTCGTTGGCGGCGCGGTCGGGGGCGACTGCGGTGAGGGTTGCCATCGGATATCTCCGTTCTCAGGTCAGATCCCAAGCGGGGCGCCCGGACCGTCCCCTTCAGAGGTTCATCATCAGCTCGTGCTCAGGGCGACCCCGTCATTGGCCATCGCCCGCCACCTGAGGTTCGCCCCGACCTCGATGGCCTGGAGCGTGATCAGGTCGCCGGCGTCGGCGAACGTCATCTCGTCGTTGCCGGTCTGGTTGACGGGGTTCGCGGCGGTGACGACGCAGTCGCCGCTGTCCGCCTTGAACCCGAGGGCCAGCACCTGGCCGGCGAACGTCGGGTCGGCCAGGGACCGGGTCTCGGCCCCGCCCGTCTCGAGCGAGACGTGCCCGCTCTGGGTGACGGGAATGGCCTCGCCGTCGCCGGGATCGGCGATGGCCGCCGAGAACGGAGTGTCGAGATAGGCGGCGGCCATCAGTTTCACGTCGACGGTCGTGCCGTCGGAGGCGGCGTCGGCGACGGCCAGCCCGGCGTACACGTTGCCGACGCTCGTGGTCGTCGCGCAGCCGCTGCCGGCCACGCCGCCGTTCGGGTCGCCGTCGGCGTCCCAGTAGACCTGGACGCCGGCGTTGATCGCCGTGGCGGCCTTCTTCGGCAGTCGCACGACCCCCTCGACCGAGAGGGCTCCCAGGTCGCCGGCGGCGATGGCGCGCGAGCTGACGCCGACCAGGCTGTTCTCGACGACGACGTCGCCGGCGGCCACGTCCGTGCCCGGCGTATAGTCGATGGTTCGGCCTTCCTGCACGAAGGTTGCCTGCATGGCGATTCTCCTTGTGGGCCGCCCGGGGCGGCCGCAGTCGCTAGGGCTCGTGCTTCGCAGCGAAGCGCTGCTTCGCAGAGTAGCATCGGTTCGTCGGGCGCCCCGCACCGTCGCGAGGCGCCGTGCTGCGTCGGGTTACGTCGCGAGACGGCTTACGCCTCGCCCTTCATTTTGACGCCGGCCCGGAATTCGCCGAGACTTGCGCCAAAGTCATAAAAAACTCTCCATGAGACGCCCAGGGTGCTGACGTCCTGGTCGAGGCCGAAGAACTCGACCGTCGGCTGTTCCTGGCCGTTCAGGTAGGCCAGTTCGATGGCGGGCGCGTCGGCGGGATCGCCCAGCAGGTACCACGCCTTCTGGCTGCCCGCGGTCTCGCCGATCGTGCGGCCGAGCCATTCGCTGACCATCGGCTCGAAATTGCCGGCCCAGACGTTGGCGTCCGGTTCCTTCAGTTTCGAGGACGTGGAGCCGAGGGCCACGGCGAGGAGCCGGGCGCCCGGGTCCATCAGGGCCTTGCCCATCTCCTCCAGGGCCGTCGGCACCAGCAGGATGGCCGGCTCGATGGCGGCCGGGTCGCCGCTGGGGTCGGTCTGGTCCCGGAACATCTGGACGGCCGTCGACAGGCCGGCCAGGGACAGGGCCGTGGCGGTGCCTTCCGCGTAGTTGCTGCGGGCCGCGGTGAAGAACGACGCCCCGGCGCCGGTGGCGTTTAGGAGCAGGAAGACGCTCCGCTCGCGGACCTTGAACGCCTTTTTGCCGAGCCGCTGGCCGTTCTCGATGAACGCGCCGAGCTCGTCGTTGACGATGTCGGTCCGGCTGATGGAGAGGACGGCCCCGCGCGTCTTGACCTGGCGGGTCCAGTTCTCCTCCGACAGGTTCAGGTGCTTCAGTTCGCCCGTCGGGCCGACCTCCTCGAGGTCCCCGCTCATGGCGAGGCTGTACACCGTGTGGGTGTGGAAGTTCTGGTGGCTGCGGCGGGCGGCGATGCGGGTGGCCACCGACGCCTTCGCCCCGAACGCCTGCGCCAGTGCCTTGTTGGCGACGTTGCCGACGATGCCGGGCACGGCCGCGGTCGAGAAGGCCGCCCGGATCCACCGGGCGTCGACGTCCATCGGCAGCTCCACGCCCTCCAGGCCGGCGGCGAGTTCGATGGTCCGCCTCAGGCCCTGGCGGCGGAAGCGGTCGGCGGTGTTCAGGGTCTCCTCGCCGTAGGCGGCGAGCAGGTCCTTCTCCGTGCCGACGGCGTGGCCGAGGCAGAGGGCGGCCTCCAGCGTGCGGGCGTCCTGCGGCCCGCGGGCCACGATGACCGACGGGACCTCGCTGCGACCCGCGCGGACGCGGTCGAGCAGGCCCTGGCGGAGGGCGTCGACGGAGACCTCGCCCGCCACCGCCTTCGCCTTCAGGTCGCCGACCATGTCGGCCGGCAGGTCCTTGCACGCCGCCTCGATGTCGGCGACGCGCCGCCGTTCCTGGGCGACGGCCTGGGCCCGGACGTCGTCCGGCGCCGGCGTGTTCTCCGCGCCGCCGGCCTTGACCTCCGAGGGTGCGGCGGGCTGCGGCGCCGCCGGCTGCGGGGTCGCCGGCGGATTGGCCGGCGCCGCCGGCTGCTCGGCGTCGAAACGCGCCTTGAGCTGGGTGCGCTCCTCGTCGGAGATCGCGGACGGGTCCTTCCCCTGCGCCTTCAGCCACTGGTCGAACGTCATGGGTTTCTCCTCCGTATGCGTGTCGGCCGCGCGTGCGGCCACGGTGACTTCGGTCTCGCCGTCCGCCCCGATCGTCAGAATGGAGATCTCGCGGAGGACGGCCTCTTGCACTTCGTAAAGCCCTCGCCGGCCGGCGGTCCACACCTGGCCGTTGGCCTCGAACGTCGATCCCTCCTCGTGGTAGGCGACGCTGCGGGGCCGGGCCCCGATCGACACCTGCCACGGGAACCCCTGTCCGCTGGACGTGAGAAAGTCGCGGACGAGCGGGCTCGTCCGCGGCATCGACACCAGGCCGTCCGCCTCCAGCCGGCCGCCGCGCACCTGGGGCGCCGCGTGTCCGATCGGGCGCTGGCGGTCGTGGTCCGCCAGGACCGGCAGGGGCTTGCCCCGCGCAAAGGCCAGGCCCGACAGGTGGATGACGACGGGGGCGGGCCAGGCGTCCGGCTCGATCTCGCCGCCGTTGTAGGCGACGATGTGCAGGCGCGGCGGCCGTTCGTCGCCGCCGGCGTCCCTTTCGGCGGCCTCCAGCAGCGTCACTTCACCGCCGAGGGCGATGGTCTCGGGCACGTCGCGAGCGGCCGCCTCGATGCGGCGGGCCGCCTCGTGCATCCGTCGGCGTTTGCGCTTGGCCCGGCTGCTCATGCCGTCCCTCCCGAACCGTCCGATGCGGACCCGGCGCCGACCGGCTCGGCCTCGGCCTTCGGCGCCGTGCCGGGGGCCGGCAGGTTCTTTTCGGTACGGGCTTCGGCCTCGCGCCTGCGCTGGGCCTGCTCGTCTTCCCAGTCGCGGCCGCGGGCGGCGTGGAACTCCGCCTCCGTGATGTGCCCGAGGCGGACCTGGTCCATCTTGACCCGCGCCCACCGCGGATCGATCTCCTCGATGCCCGGCCACATCCACTGGTGCGGGTCGTCCTCCTCCAGCCACCGGCCCGCGGGCAGGTAGCCCGGGATCAGCTTGGTCTCGGCGAGCCAGGCCGAGAGGATCCGGTCCATGACCGCCACGTCCAGGTTGCTCCGTTCGACCTGCGCGTTCCGGACGTATCCCTGGAGGTCGAGGCGGCCGCTGATGTACGAGTGGCGCGAGGAGTCGAGGGCGGCGATGTTTCGCGGCACCTGCAGGCACCGGGCGATTTCGGAGATGATCGCGTCCTTGAAGTCGGGGTACACGGTCGCGGGCTGCTCCGCCTTCAGTTGCGACGGTTCCCATCCCTCCGGCAGGAACGCGGCGAGGTTCCGCTCGATCTCCATCGTCAGACCCCCGAGCCCCTCGTCCTCGGTCTGGCCGCCGGCGGCCTCGCCGCCGGGGGGCATGGTCGTCTTGATGAAAAGCGCCCACTCGGCCGCCGTCTCGGCGGCGCTGACGGTGGCCAGCGTGTAGCGGCGCATGAGGGCGAAGAGCGGCAGGGCGGGCGTCAGTTCCGAGACGCCGCGATGCTGGCCGGGCCGGTCGGCCCGGAACCAATGGATCACGTCGCGGGCGGAGATCGGCCGGTAGCGCATCGCGCCGCCCATCGCCGCACCGCCCGGATGGGACTCCAGGAGGTGGTACGTTTGCGGGTTGCCCCACCGGTCGAGCACGATGCCGTCGACGGGCTGCGTCTCGGAGGGCGTCCAGTTCGGCGTCTCGACCTGGTCGGCCTCGACGAGGCGCAGGTCGAGGGTCACCGGGCGGCCGGAGCCGCGGTTGGAGACGAGGACCGCGAACGCCTCGCCGTCCGCGCCTCGGGCCATCCGCATCGTCCGGAGTTTTTCGGCGAGGCGCACCCCGCGGGCCCACGCGTGAAACTCCCGCTCGATCCGCGCGTTCGCCTTCGCGTCGCCGGTGGTCATCTGAAGACGCGGCCCGGCGCCCACCAGGTCCTGGGCGAGCGTCAGCAGGATGCCCTTGGCGTAACAGTTGTTCGCGATCTCGTAGCGGGCCCGGTTGCGGAGGGTCTTGCGGACGGCGGGGGAAGCGGCGGCGTCGGCCGAGAGGGCGTCGGCGCCCTGCCAGTGCCGGCGGTTCTGGGCGGTCGTCTGCGCGGCGTCGAAACGGGCCCGCAGCGCCCGCACGAGGCGCGCGTCCGGCAGCTGCCGCGCGTCGACCGACCGGGGACGGGATTTTCTGGGCCAGGGCCAGGGCATCAGGCGGCTCCGGGGGGGATGAGTTGGACGCGCGAGAACGAGAGACGCGGGTGGGCGGCGCGGGCGCTCTTGGCCGCCAGATGCTTGTCGGCGGCGATCTGGTCCGGCAGGCCGTGTTCCTTGACGGTCACGCCGTCGGCGGAGACCTCGGCCGGGGCGGCCGCGTGCTCGTCGATGGTCGAATCGAGATCCGCCACAAGGTGCTCCGGGCTGCTGCGCGCAAAAACGAGGCCGTCCGGGTGTTCGGCCCCGAACGGCCTCGTGCCCGCGCCGGCGTCTGCGCCGTCGCCGCCGGCGGTCCTGCTGGTCGCACCCGATTATACGGCCTGACGGCGCCGACGCACGGACGGATGGGGCGAAATTGCAAAAAAGACGTCTACCGCTAGACATACGAGGGGAGTTCGTTCCGTATCTATAGCGCGCCGCGGGGGGGTTTCCCTTGACCGCTACGTGGAATCCACGGGCTCGGACAGGCCGCGGCCCGTAAAGAGGTCGCGGCGGGCGAGGTCCTTCTCGATCGGCGAGGCGCCCCGGGCACCGAGGCGGGAAAAGACCCAGTACGTCTCACAGAGGGTGCAGTAGCCGACCCATCGGCCGTGGCTTTGGCCGACCTGGCCGGCCGGGATCGGCGCCGCGCACCTGGGGCAGAATCCGGGTTCGCCGCCCTGGTGGCGGAGCGGGATGGCACGCTTTCGGGTCACGGCCGCTCGTCGCCTCCGATAACCTTCTCCCGCGTCGTACACCGCCACCCGCAGTGCCGGCACTCGCGGCGCCGCTGGATGGCGCCCTCCCCGCCCGGGCGGGTGTAGACGACCTTGAAGTGCCGGCAGCCGCAGCGGGGACACTCCAGCCCGCCGCCCTTTGCGTGTGCGGTCATGAGTTCCTCCCGGCAGTAGCGCATCCGGCCGAGCATCATCGCCCCCGCCCGCGCGACAGGGCGCCGCGCGAATACCGCCGGCGGCCCCCGCCGCGGCCCGCGTCGGCGCCCGGCACCTGGACGCCCTCCAGGCTGGCCGCCACGGCACAGCCGACGAGGCAATCCCACCAGTGGTTGTCCGGCTTGGCGGGCCGCTCCTTCCACTCGCGGACCGTCCGGCCGTACCCCTCGGTCTCGACCCAGTATTCCGCCCCGCCGACGTGGGCGGCGAAGAGGCGGTGGGCGGCCGCCGAGAGCGGGCGACCGTTCGGCGCCTTGCCGAAGAGCGTCACGGCGCCGGGGTCGCCCGGCGCCGTGGCGAGGGCCTGGGCGACGAACGACTTCCACCAGTTCGTGTCGTACAGGATGTGCGGGAACTCCTGCGTCCCCTTCACGGTCGGGAAATACCACTCGTGGCCGTGGACCTCCCCCGGCTTCTTCTTGTAGGCGTGGATCGGTTTGCGGCCCGCGGTGATGCCGACGCCCTTGGAGAGCGTGATGGGACCGGGCACCAGGTGCGTCACGGCCGCCGGGATCTTCGGCTTGTGCCCGGCGTCGATGAGCAGCCGATCGATGCGCGCGACGCCCGCCCCGCCCGCCCTCGGCCACTCGCGGGAGACGAGGTGGTCGACCAGGTCCTTCAGGCCCGCCTGCATCGCCCCGTCGACGCCGCGGCCGGGGTAGGCCCGGCCGAGCGTCCGCGGGGGATTGCGCGCCGAGAACTCCTGGGTCTTCTGCTCCGGCCAGGCCTGGTAATCGATGACGTGCCCCGTGAAGTCCTCCTCCCAGGCCGAGACGCACCAGAAGAAGATCTCGTCGCCGAGGTCGATGAAGGCGGTGACCTTCGTCGCCGCCAGGGGGACCTCGCCGCGAGCCCGGCCGCTCGTGCGCGCGGCGACGTCGGCCGCCCTCAGGTGCGCGGCGCCCGGCAGGTCCTCCAGTTGCGGCTCGTTCTGGTACTCGGCGTAGAACGTCGCCTCGTCCCGAAACAGCAGGTTCATGGCGTGCTGCACGGCCGAGTGCTCGCCCTCATCCTGCCACGCCTTCCAGAACGGCTTCGCGCCCGCGTCCATTTCGGCCCGGCGGGCGAGGTAGGCGGCGCCGGCCTCGTCCGTGCCGTCCTCGAGATCCGCCAGCCGCAGCCGCCGGTACTCCTCCCACAGCCCCTTGTGCTCCAGGTAGTCGGTCGGCAGCGCGTAGAGCAGGGGCACGCGGACGCCCTGCCAGTCGGGCGAGATCTCGCGGTCGAGCAGCCCCGACGCCACGTCGTCGGGCTGGATGACCGTGACGGCGGCCAGGGCGGCGATCTTCCGACCCGGCCCGGCCATGCCGAGGACGGCGCCGTTCAAAAGACGCAGGCGCTTGCGGACCTGGGTCGGGCTGGCCGCCACCTCGTCGTCCTGGGGATCGTCCACCAGGACCAGGTCCGGCCGGACGACCTCCTCGCCCGTCGGCTCCAGGTACTGCTGGCCGCGGACGCCGCCGCCGGTCAGCCCCGTCGCCGAGACGATCGGCGGATAGCGCGCGTGCTCGCCGATGGAGGCGAACACGATCCGCCGCTTCTGCCATCGCACGTGCGTGGGCTGCCCCTGGTACCGCTGCCCGAGACACCGCCGCGGCTCGTTCTCCAGGGCCACCAGCGCCGCCGTCTCCGCGGGGAAGTCGGCCAGCAGGGACTGGTTGGCCGTCAGCGCCCGCTTCACGGTCTCCATCAGTTCCGTCGCGCGCTCCGCCGAGACGGCCAGGATGACCGTGTAGCGCCGGTGGCCGTAGAGCGAGGCCCACAGGCTCGACGCCCAGGCCAGGCTCGTCTTGCCCGCGCCTCGCGGCATCGCGAAGGCGAAGAGGCCGCCCGCCAGGACGGCCCGCTCGATCTTCGCAATGACCTTCAGGTGGTCCGCCGACCACGCCAGGTGGAACGTGCCGGGGAAGTACGTCTCCAGGAACGCCCTGAGATCTTGGCGACACCGGTCGTGCCGCTTCGGGTCCGCCCGCGGCGGGATGGGGCCGATCTCCTGGCCGGCCCGCGTCCGGGCGGCCTGGGCCTCGCCCACGCGGGCGCGGTGGGCCCGGTAGGCGTCGCCGCCGGCGGCCGCGGCCGCCGAGCGGGCGGCAAGCCGCTCGCCCAGGGCGCGGACGAACCGCCGCGCGCCCGGCGTCCATCGCGGCAGGCGTTTGCGCTTCCCCATCAGGGCACCTCCCGAAAGGCCTTCGTCACGCGATCGGCCCACTCCCGGCCGGCGAGCGGCTCGGCCGGCGTCGCGACCGTCTGCATGATCCGCTCGATGCGGGCCATCGCCACCTCCAGGTCCTTCTCGGCCACGGCCTCGGCCGCCGGCAGGTAGCCCGCCTCGCGGATGGCCGTATCGAGCCACGCCAGGTCGGCCCGCCCCGCCCCCGCCGCGGCGACCAGGGCCGAGAGCTGCTCCTTGAGCTGGCCCGAGACGGCCGGCTTCGCCGTTTTCCGCTTCGCCCGCTTCCGCCGTTTCTTGGCCACTGGCGTCACCTCTCCGAGGAGATTTCGGCCGCCTTTTTTGCCCCGGCGCGTAAGTCGCGCCCCCGTCGCCGCTTACGGCCGCCAAATATGCATGGAATTCCATCCAGTCGCCTTGCATGACCGCCATTCTCATGGCTTAATGTCCATAGAACATGGGCATTCGCAAGGAGACGACGATGGCCAGGCAGCGACACGAGGCGAACCCGAAGGCGGCCGAGGCGACGTTCGGCATCGAAATCGAGGTCCTTTTGCCCCGCGGCAGCGTCCGCGTCGGCGGGTACCACGCGGGGCTGGAGATCGGCGGCGGCTTCCCCGCCGGAAGGAACGCCCAGCGGGACAGCAGTCTCCATGCCACGCTCCGCGGGTACGCGGGCGTCGAAGTCGTCAGCCCGGTTCTCCAGGGCCGCGACGGTCTGGAGCAGGTTCGGCGCGTCGCCGGCCTCCTCCGACAGATGGGGGCGCGCGTCAACCGGACCTGCGGCTGCCACGTCCACGTCGGCGCGACGAGCGTCGCGGGCCGCGACTTCGACGACGTCGCCGATTGGGTCCGCCGCCTCATCAACGCCACCGCCCAGCACGAG
>CAZNYC010000109.1:0-3755 GCA_964577175.1 uncultured Anaerolineales bacterium | reverse complement strand
GGGCTCGCGGGTAGTTTGCGAGGTTGGCGTAGCCGCCCCAGATGTAGAACGAGCGGCCGGGCGCCAGCACGCGGGCCGCCTGGCCGAACCACGCCAGGAGCAGCCGATCGAAGTCCTCGCCGGAGAG
This sequence comes from uncultured Anaerolineales bacterium, assembly GCA_964577175.1. Classification (GTDB taxonomy): domain Bacteria; phylum Planctomycetota; class Phycisphaerae; order FEN-1346; family FEN-1346; genus BS750m-G62. Next base: position 3,628 of record CAZNYC010000109.1, on the reverse strand, counting down.
GAAGTCGTTCTCGAGCGGCCGGTCCTTCGGCCGCATCTTCTTGCGGGCCCTCTTGGGGTCGGCGACGCCGCGGGCCTGGTCGAACCCCTGGTGGTGCATCTTGCGCGAGAGGTCCGGGTAGGAACTCTTGCCCGCGGCGATGGCCGTGGCCGAACGCGGCTCGACCTTCACGTTGTAAGGCGGGTCGGTGTTCACGAGGTCGACGGTCGCCCCGTTCAGCAGACGGTCGAGGTCCTCGGCGCTGCCGGCGTCGCCGCAGAGCAGCCGGTGGTCGCCCAGGGCATAGAGGTCGCCGGGCTGGGTCGTGGCCGCGTCCGGCGGTTCCGGCACGTCGTCCGGATCCGTCAGTCCTTCCTTGAGGTCCGGGTTCAGCAGCCGGGCCAGTTCCTCCTCGTCGAAGCCGATCGTCGCCAGGTCGATCTCGTCCTGCAAGGCCTGGAGCTGCTCCAGCAGCGCCGCCTCGTCCCACTCGGCCAGTTCCGCCGTCCGGTTGTCGGCCAGGGCGTAGGCCATGCGGTCGACCCCGCGCAGCGTGGTCTTGACGGCCGCGATCTTCGTCCAGCCCAGCAGCCGGGCCGCGGCGTAGAGCCCGTTGCCGGCAACGATGACGCCCTTGCCGTCCACGACGACCGGCCGCTGCTGACCGAACGCCAACAGGCTCCCCCGGATGGCGTCGAGGTTCGCCTCCGGGTGTAGCCTGGCGTTCGCCGGGTCCGGCGCGATCGAGTCCATGGGGACGGCGTGTTTCCGCAGGGCCGCGACGATCTTCTCCTTCGGCATTTCTCAAGGCCGTTTCTCCGAGAGCCGATAAGAAGGTGAGTCTCGATTGGGCGTCGAGCGTGCAAAATCCCGCCGGTGCTTCTCCACCGACGGCGCTGCCGGCCAGCCCGAGAGCCGTCCGGCCGCGCTCGGCGTCCGTTCATCTATTCCCATTTATGCATCTGATCGGCGAGTCGCCGGGCCGTCCGGCCGCCGCCGCGGCCACCCTGCCGACCCCGCCGAGATGCGCGTCGCGCCCCCCGCCCCGCGAAATAAACACTACCGCTTTGCGCGGCTGTTTCCTGCGCCAGGAAGAGGGGGCTGTCCCTGGAAGTACCTAACGGCGACTGCCGAACTTCTCTCCCAGATTCGTCGTACCGACGTCGAGTGTTCCGTCTTTGCCGATCGTCACGACCCGCTGCTCGCCGCACCAGCACGTCAGCCGACGGCGATCGAGGCGCGCCGTGCCTGCGCGGTTCTGGCACAGGACCGAGGCAAGCGGGCCGTGGACCTTCTCGGCCGGGAACAGGAATCCGAACGCCGGCAGAATTTCTTCAGCGGGCAGGCGGAACGTACACGAGAGATAGTCCATCACCTGGCAGAGGCCGGGTCCGGGCGCGCGGTCCGGACACTTGATTTCGAAGACGATAGCCCCGGCGCCCCATCCCGCCTCCAGGCCCCGCGCCGCGGCCACGGCGACCACGTCGGCCCGCATTACCCCTGCGCGCGAACAAGGGGCCCACAGCGCCCGGCCCGTCACCTGGCGATACACGTGCCACAGGCCGGAGGCCTCGAGATGGGCGGCGAGCCGGTCCTCCAACTCCGCCTCCACGAGGCCCGGATGCACGTGTTCGCGGTCAAAAAGGGGCGTAGCCGTCGGCATGAGAAAAGGGCGTCCGGGTCAGGGCCCGAACGCCCTTCGCCTGCGGAGGCGCAGCGGCGGCCGCCGCCGCCGTCGCCCCTATTATCCGCCCGAACCGCCGTTTGGCAACCCCTCGCCCGCCCCCCGCCGCCGCAGTAGGGCCGTCCCCAGGGCCAGGGTCGGATACGCAAACGGCGTCTCCTCCTGGGCCAGCATCGCCGCCGCCACCATCTGCCGCACCTCCTCGTCGGTCGGTTCCGGCAGGCCCTCCGTGCGGTCCCTCGCCCTGGCGGCCAGGGCCTCGGCCAGCAGATCACGTCGCCGGCCCGTCGCCAGGCCGTAGCCGACGCCCACGCCCACCACGAACACCCCTACCCCGACCAGGCAGAAATAGATCATCGGGCCCATGCTCCCCCCCTGTCGGCGACGGGCGAGTCCCGCCGCCCTCTCGTTCACCTCACGCGGACGCGGCCAGGGCGAAAAGGATAACGATTGCGCCGATGGCCGCCAGGGCCAGCAGAAACAGCCCGAGGGCCATCAGGCCGCAGCCCGCCTTTGCGAGTTTGCTCAAGGTCCGCCCTCCTCCTCAAACGGATCGCGGTCCACCCGCCACGCCTTCAGTTCTACCAGGAACGGCCCGCTCTGAAAACGGGCGACGTGGCACGGCGTCCGGTCCGGCGGCGGTCTGTCCGGCGCCAGCGGGCCGGCCGTGCCGGCCGCCGCGATCGGGATGCCCGGCCCCGCCCCGCCGTCTCGGCCGTCGTCAGCCGGCGCCAGCAGGGCCTCGGTGTCGACCTGGAGAAATCGACTGATTTCAACCAGTTGTTCCGGCGTCGGCGCCCCCTTGTCCCGGCACCAGTCGGTGATCCGGTGCGCGTCGACGCCCAGATGCCTCGCCAGGGCCGCCTTCGTGCGCCCCTGCTCATCGAGCGTCCGCCGCAGATTCTCGGAAAACACGCTCATCCTAACCCTTTGCCACGGCGGCACTTCCAGCAAAGGCTGGAAAATCCGCCATTTCGTCCAGGTTTTCTGTTGACTCGTCCAGCCTTTCTGGTCGATACTGCCAGCGTCAAGATGAAGGTCGAGGCGATGACCCCTACACGACCAACGGGCTGCCGGCCGCCGGCCTCTGCCGGTCCGGCCGCGCCGCTCGACGCCCTGGGCCCCGGTGTGTGTCCGCGTCTGGAATCGCCTCGACCGTGTTTCCACCGCGACGCCGCCGGGGCTCGTCTGTGTCCGCACCCTCGGCGCAAGGGGTCCGGCCGGACGCGCCGTCCGGTCGCTCCGGTCGGTCCGGTGGCTCGGGAAGTGCGCCTGGATGCCTCGCCGCTGAGGGAAAGTATACACGAAACCGGGCCGAATGCAAACCGGCCCGGCGGGTCCCTGGTTCGGCAGGAGACCGCCCATGTCCCCCCACATCGCGCCGACGCTGTGCCTGACGACGAAGCAGGACGTCGAGGACCTCGTCAAGGACCTCCGCGCCGCCTACCGCCAGAGCCTCCGCACCGGCGGCGCCTACCCCGTTTATCGGACTGACGATGACGGCCAGATCCTCCTGGCCGTCCAGATCCGCGTCCCTCTCCACGCGGCCCTCGACGCCGCCGCGCGCCGCGCGGCCGCCGCCGACGCCCGCAAACGGAAAGGATCCCGCTGATGCCCACCGTCGACGATCTCCGCCGCCAGATCCAGGCCAAGCGCGAGAAGGCCCGCCGCCTCCTCGACTCCCCGTCGGCCGTCTTCGTCGTCGCCACGCCCGCGGAGACGGTCTCCGGCACCCTCTTCGACGACCCGGCCCGTCCCGCCAGCGAGCGCGACGTCGCCCTCGTCCTCACCGCCGCCCTCGCCCATCTCCACGTCGACGTCATCGGCGTCTGCCGGGCCCTCGGCGACGAGAGGGGCCCGCGCGTCCTGGAGACCGTGGTCCGAAGCGCCAACCTCCTGGTCGAGCGCCACGCCGGCGAAGGCGTCGGCCTCGGCGTCGTCGTCGATTCGCCGCAGAAAGGAGAC
>CAZNYC010000108.1:12596-14249 GCA_964577175.1 uncultured Anaerolineales bacterium | reverse complement strand
AGCGCGGTGGGTCTCCGCACCCGCCGCGCTCGAAACGGCCTTTTCAGGGCTGCGCGGCGGGTCTCCGCACCCGTCGCGCTGCCGTTGAATAGGACAGGCGCCGTGCCACGGCCGGTCTCGCCCGGCCGTGCGATGCTTGAGCCGTCGACGAAGGTCGACGCGACCTTCACCCTCTCCCCCGGCGGGAGAGGGAAGGGTGAGGGGGTGGCGTGGCCTCGCTTGCGAGGCCGAAGAATCTCGCCGTGCGCACGGCGAAACGTCAACGGCCAAGGCGAGATTCTTCGTCGCGGCTTCGCCGCTCCTCAGAATGACGGCCTTGAAGGTTACTTCTTTCGGGATCAACCGGCGCACTCGATCCGGAGGTTTTTCGCCATGTCCATGCGATTGCTGCCGCGCGTTCTCATGCTCGTCGCCTGTTTTGCCCCGGCGGTACCGGGGGGCGCGGGGGAGGGCGACCCCGTCGCCTGCCCCACCCTCGAAGGCCCCCCGCCGCGCACGCTCGACCCCGCCTACACCATCCCCACCGTCGACCTCGCCGGCGAGACGCAGCGCCAAGTGATCGTCGACCGCGAGAAGGGCCAGTACCTCGGCCATCCCACCACCGTCCTCCTCGAAGACCACCGCACCATGCTGGCCGTCTATCCCAAGGGCCACGGCAGCGGGGCCGTCGTCCTGAAGCGCTCAGGCGACGCCGGCCTCACGTGGTCCGACCGCCTGCCCACACCCGAGAACTGGGCCAGGAGCCAGGAGGTGCCCACCCTGTACCGCACCGTGGCCCCGGACGGGCACCGGTGGCTCATCATGTTCTCCGGCCTGTACCCCATCAAGATGGCCCGCAGCCCGGACAACGGCCTGACGTGGACGCCGCTCGAGCCCATCGGCGACTTCGGCGGCGTGGTGGCGATGGCGTCGTGCGTGCGGCTGGAGGGCGGCTCGTACATGGCCCTCTTCCACGACGACGGGCGGTTCATCCAGGGCGGCCCGGGCCGGCATCGGCAGTCGCCCGCCGGCAAGCGGACCGGCACGTGGACCGTCTACAAGACCCTCTCATCCGACGGCGGCCTGACGTGGGGCGACCCCATTCCCATCGCCAAGTGGACCGACGGCCCGCACATATGCGAGCCGGGGGCGATCCGTTCGCCCGACGGCAAGGAGATCGCCGTCCTCCTCCGCGAGAACAGCCGCAAGTATAACTCCATGGTCATGTTCTCGCGCGACGAGGGCCGCTCCTGGACGCCGCCCCGCCAGGTGCCGGCGGCCCTGACGGGCGACCGGCACGTGGGCCAGTACGCCCCGGACGGGCGCCTCGTCGTCTCGTTCCGCGACACGACCCGCAAGAGCCCCACCCGGGGCGACTGGGTGATGTGGGTCGGCACCTACGAGGACATCCGGCAGGGACGCGAGGGCCAGTACCGCGTCCGTCTCATGGACAACCATCGCGGCGGCGACTGCGCCTACCCGGCCGTCGAACGGCTGCCCGACGGCACCTTCGTCGCCACCACCTACGGCCACTGGACGAGGGGCGCGAAGCCGTACATCGCCAGCGTGCGGTTCAAGGTGGAGGAGATCGACGCCCGGGCGAAGTGATCCGCCTCACGCGAAGGCACAAAGACGGTGCCTCACGCGAAGGCACAAAAACGACGTGCCTCACGC
>CAZNYC010000108.1:0-12496 GCA_964577175.1 uncultured Anaerolineales bacterium | reverse complement strand
GTGCCTCACGCGAAGGCACAAAAACGACGTGCCTCACGCAAAGGCGCAAAGGCGCAAAGACGGCAACAGCAACAACGCAAGACCGGTGAAAAAACAACGGCAGCACGGCGAGATGCTTCGTTGCCCCGACGGGCTCCTCAGCATGACCGCTGCAGGTTGCCGTTAATCAAGTTTCTCGCTTTTGCCGTTTTGGCCTTTGCCGTCTTTGCGGCTTTGCGCCTTTGCGTGAGGAACGGCCTTTGCCGTTGCCGTTCTGTTTCTTGGCGTGAGGCGTGGGGAGTGAGGCGGGGGCTACGCCTCCTCGATGGTCGCCTTCTCGTGCAAGCCGTCGAGGTACGTCTCGACCGCCTCGTCCCGCAACGCCTGCTGGGCGCGTTCGCGGGCGAGGTCCTCGACTTCCTCAAACGGGACGACGCCCTCGGGTTTGCGGTCGATCATCTTGACGATGTGCCACCCGAACCGCGTGGCGAAGATGTCGCTGACCTCGCCGGGGTTCATTTTCCAGATGGTGTTCTCGAACTCCTCGACCATCTGCCCCCGCGCGAACCACCCCAGGTCCCCGCCGGGGTCCTGGCAGTCGGAGGCCGTGTCGGCGACCTTGGCGAAATCCTCGCCGGCGTCCAGCCGCTTCTTGGCGTCGCGGATTTTCCCCTCGGCCACCTCGGGCGGCGTGTTGCCGTCCACGTGCATGACGATGTGGGCGGCGTGCACCCGCTCCGGGGCGCGGAACGCGTCGCGGTTCTCCTCGTAGTAGGCCCGGACCTGCTCGTCGGTCGGCTCGGGGGCCTCGGCGGCGGCGCGTTCGAGGAGCCGGCCGATCTTCAGGTTCAGTTCCACGTCCTGGCGGACCTCGTCCACGTCGGCGTCGTCGCCGAGTTGCCGGCGGGCGCGGTCGAGGGCGTCGGCGAGTTGCTCCTCGGGCAGGGGCTCGGTGTCGGCGCGGGCGGCCTGCTCCAGGAGGGTCCGCTCGACGGCGTTCTCGCGGGCCCACTGCTGGAGCCGGGCCTCCCGCTCGTCCTTGTCCTCGTCGGCGAAGGTCCGTTCGAACTCCGGCCGCATGCGCTCGGCCTCGGCCTCGACGACCTCGTCCTGGATGGCCTCGCCGTTGACGGTGATGGGCATGGTGCCTCCGGATGATAGGGATGTCTCGCTCGTGGCGCGGGGGGTCTCCGTACCCGCCGCGCTTTGCGAAGCGCGAACGGGCATTGTACCGGCTGAGCCGCCCCGCCGCAATGCAGGGCTGGGCGCGGTGTCCGGTCCGGGCGCCGCGAAGCCGCGCGCTTGACATTCGCCCCTCCGGCCGGTACACGCGGGGAGGGCATTGCCGCCCGCCATCGAAAGGATCTCTCATGAATGCACGCTTCGCCCGATTCCGAAAACGTTTGCACGGACCCGCCTGCCGCCTCGTGCCGGCCGTGGCCGTCGCGGCGCTGCTCCTCGCCGTCGGATGCGGCGAGGGCGCGCGGGACGCACGGGCCGCCGCGGCAGCCCCCCCGCGCGGCAGCGTAGTGCTTGAGTACGATGAGGCCGACCCGCGCATCGCCTTTGCGGCCGACGAGATTCGCGCCGCTCTCCGGAAGACCGGTTACGCGGTGGACGCCAACGACGCCGCCGTCCGCATCGCGTTCTCGGTGGACGAACGGGGCCTCGGCCCGCAGGCGTTTCGCATCCGCCGCGAAGGCCCCGGCGCCATCCGCATCGTGGGCGGCGACGCGTGCGGGGCGATGTACGGCGGGCTGGAAGTGGCCGAGCAGGTGGCCCTCGCCGGCGGCCTGGACGCCGTCCGCGAGATGGCCCGCAAGCCCTACGTCTTTCGCCGCGGCCTGAAGTTCAACATTCCCTTCGACGCCCGCGCCCCGTCCTACGACGACACCGGCACCGCCGCCCAGGAGAACGTGGCCGTCATGTGGCAGTGGGACTTCTGGCGCGAGTTCCTCGATACCCTGGCGCGCCACCGGTACAACGTGCTGACGCTCTGGACCACCCACCCGTACCCCGGCCTGGTGCGGCTGCCGGACTACCCGGGCATCAACTACGACGACGTGCGGGTCCTGAAGGACCCCGTGACGACGAAGACCGACCGGCACTTCGCGCGGCCGGACCCGTTCGACCCCGCCAACACGCGCGTCATCAAGACGATGACGCTCGATGAGAAGATCGATTTCTGGACCCGCGTGTTCGACCACGCCGAGGCGCGCGGCATCGAGGTTTACATGTTCCACTGGAACATCTACACGTTCGGGGCGGCCGGCAAGCACGGCATCAGCGACATGCCCGATAACCCCAAGACCATCGCCTACATGCGGCACTGTATCGGCGAGTTCCTCAAGACCTACCCGCAGGTGGACGGCATCGGCGTGACGGCGGGCGAGCACGTCAATCGCGGCCGCCTGAAGGGCACGAGCATCGAGAAGTGGCTGTGGCAGACCTACGGCCAGGGCGTGATGGACGCCAAGGCCGCCGATGCCGGCCGCACGATCCGCTTCATCTTCCGACAGCACCAGGCCGACCTCGGACGCATCACCGGCGCCTTCAAGGCGTTCGACGGCCCGTTCAACACCGGCCACAAGTACGCCCGGGCCCGCCTGTACTCGACGACCACCTCGCCGTACCTCGACATCGAGTACCGGGGGCAACTCGAGCGGCACCGCGTGCCGTGCTGGCTGAACCTGCGCAACGACGACCTCTTCGTGCACCGGTGGGGCGACGCCGATTACGTCCGCGAGTTCCTCCAGAACGTGCCCCGCGACCTCATGCGGTACGAGGCCGGCTTCTACATGGGCCCGGACGGTTTCGTCTGGGGCCGCGAGTTCGTCAGCCGCGACCCCGACCTCGCCGGCCGGCTCGAGGTGGACAAGCACTGGTACCGCTTCATGCTGTGGGGCCGGCTGGGGTACGACCTGACGCTGACGCGCCACGACTTCGAGCGGCGGCTGGCCGCCCGCTTCCCCGAGGCCGACCCGGCCCGGTTGTACGACACGTGGGCCGCGGCGTCACAGATCGTGCCGCAGGTCAACCGCTTCTTCTTCCGGGTGAACGACTTCCAGTTCGCCCCGGAGGGGTGCATCTCCAGCGGCGGGTTCCTGACGGTGGAGGCGTTCTTCCGGCACCCGCCCCTGCGGACGTCCGGCATCCTCTCCGTGCAGGAGTACGCCAGGGCGGTTGTGAAGGGCGAACCGGCCGACGGCCTGACGCCGATGGAGGTGGCCGATAACCTCGACCGCCTGGCCGCCCGGGCGCTGTCGGGCGTCGCGGCCCTGCGCACGGGTTCGCAGCCGGGCAAGGAACTGGCCGCCACGCTGACGGACATGGAATCGATGGCGCGCCTGGGCCGGTACTACGCCGACAAGATCCGCGGTGCCGCGGACCTGGCGGTCTTCCGGGCCGACCCCGCCCGCCAGGCGGCCCGCGACCGGGCCGTGGGGCACCTCGAAAACGCCGTCGAGGAGTGGCAGGCGTACGCCAAGGTGGCGACGAGCCGGTACCGGCCGCAACTCCTCTCCCGCACGCACGTCCTGGACTGGAACGCGCTGCTCGAGGAGGTGAAGAAGGACGTGGCGATCGCCCGTAGCGCGGAGGCCAAGTAGGGCCCGGCACGCCGCGGCAATCCCTGTGTGGCCCGGCCGGTCTTGTCCGGCCGGGAGAGCGCGTAGGCCACGGTGGGTGTCCTCGGAACTCAACACGGCCACCATGCCCCTGGCGCCCCGTCGCATCGGCGTCGGCCTGACCCCAGGCCCGAAGCCTGGAGGGCCGGCGCCGAGGGCCCAAAAGTGCGAAAGTCGAACTCAGTCACCCAGTTGCCCGGTCACCGCCGGCCTCACTTCAGCGGCGCGACCCAGATGTTCCGGTACTGCACGGGGTTGCCGTGGTCTTGGAAGTGGAAGTTGCCCTGGCGGGCGCCGCGCTTCAGTTCCACGTTATCGTGGATCTTGATGCCGTTGTGCCACACCGTAATGCGCGGCTTGCCGGTGGGTTTGCCGTTCTCGAGGTCCACGCGGTACTCGATGTCGTAGGTCTGCCACTGCAGCGGCGGGAGGCTGGCCAGGGAGAACTCGTCAAACGCGTCGGGATCTTTCCACTTATACAGGCCGCCGCACCCGCCGCCCGTGTAGGTGGTCATGCCGAAGGAGTCGAGCACCTGGATCTCGTTGCCGTTGGGCAGGAACACGCCCGAGTTGCCGCGCCCCTGGCTGCGGGCCTTCGGCTTGAGGGGGCACTTGAACTCCACGTGGGCGCGGAACGGTCCGCCGAACCGCTGCTTCGAGTTGAACCCCTTCTTCGGCACGACGAACCCGCCGTCGTCGCCGGGCACCCATTCGGCCTGGTTCCCCTTCTTGTCCTTGCGGACGACGACCTCGTCGAAGTCCTTCTCGCCGATGGCCAGCAGCACGACGGCGTTCTCGGGCAACTTCGCGCCCAGGGTGGGCGGCTTTCGGACGACGCGCTTCATCGCGAACTTGCCGCTGCCGCACGTGCCGGCGATCGCGCCGTCGGACCACGTGCCGGACCAGTCGGCATCGCCGACGGTGCCGCTGAAGCGGACGGCGTCGCCCTCGATCTTGCCTTCGATCTTGCCGAGCGCCTTCGTGCCGCCGCCGGAGACCATTTCGCGGAGGAAGACGCCGTACGTGGCGTCGCCGGTGGCGACGACGCGGGCCTCCACCTTCTGCCGGCCGCCGCCGGCGGCGCAGACGCCTTCGTACAGGCCCTGGACGTCCGCCACGTCGGGGGCGGCCGCCAGGGCGGTGCCGCTCGTGATGAGACACGCAAGGGTCAGCCAGGCGAGACGGTGCAGCATGATGGTCGCTCCTTATCAAGAGGCCGCGGCTTCACGGCCGGATCGAGTATTGAACCGCTCGGCCGCGCGGAAGGGACGGCAAAAGGCGATCGCGGTCACGACGTCGCACCATCCTGCGCGGCGGGTCTCCGCACCCGCCGCGCACCGGGTCGCGCCGTTGCACTACGTGCGTTTGCGCGCGCTCTTGCTCTTGGCCTTGCCCACCGCGCACTCCAGGGCCCGGTCGAGGTCGGCGATGATGTCGGACGCATCCTCGACGCCCACCGCCAGGCGGACGAGCGTGTCGGTGATGCCGAGGTCCCGCCGTTTCTCGGGCGGGTAATCGTAGTAACTCACGATCGCCGGGTGCGTGATGAGCGTTTCCACGCCGCCCAGGCTCGGCGCGATGAAACACAACTGGAGGCAGTCGAGGAACTGCTTGCACTCGGCCAGCCCGCCCTTCGTCTCGAACGTGACCACGCCGCCGAACCCGTCCATCTGCCGGACGGCGATGTCGTGGTGCTGATGGCTCGCGAGGCCGGGGTAATAGACCTGCTTGATGCGCGGATGGCCCTCGAGGAACTCGGCCACCTTCTGGGCGGTGGCGTTCTGGCGCTCGATGCGCAGGGCGAAGGTCTTCAGCCCCCGCAGCAGCAGGTAACAGCAGTGCGGGTCGATGACGCCGCCCAGCGCCTTGTGCAGGTCGCGGATCTGGTCGATGAGTTCGCTCCGGCCGAGCACCGCGCCCGCGAGGATGTCGTTGTGGCCGGCCAGGTACTTCGTGGCCGAGTGGATCACGAGGTCCACGCCCCACTCCAGCGGCCGCTGGTTCATCGGCGTGGCGAAGGTGGAGTCGATGACCGTGAGCACGTCGTGGCGGTCGGCGATCTCCTTCAGCCGCTCCAGGTCGAAGATATTCAGATACGGGTTCGTGGGCGATTCCGAGAAGATGAACCGCGTGTTCTCCTGGATGGCGCCCTCCAGCGCCTCGTAATCGCCGAACGGCACGATCGTGCAGTCCACACCGAACCGCGCCAGGTACGCCGAGCAGAACTCCAGCGTCTTCTTGTAGGCGTCGTCGGTGATGACGAGGTGGTCGCCGCTGCGGACCAGCGTCAGGATGGTGGTGACGATGGCGCTCATGCCGGAGGCGAAGACGACGCAGTCCTCGGCCCCCTCGAGTTCCGCCAGCCGCCGCTGGGCCACCCGTTCGGTCGGGTTGCCGTACCGGCCGTACTCGAACCGCGTCTTGCCGTGTTTCGTGTAGGCCTCCACCTCCTTGGTGTCCTTGAAGGCGTAGGTGGAGGTCTGGACGATGGGGGTGGTGATGGCGTCGGCGTAGCGTTCGCGTCCCTCGCCGGCGTGGATGGCGCGGGTGGAGTAGCCGTGCTCGGGATGCTCGCGATGGCGGGCCTTGCGCTGGTTGCTCATGGCGTCTCCTTCGTGGTGCGGACGCGGGCTGAAGCGTGGCCGCGGCGCGGCAACGGCCGGGGGGGGCGTCAGCCGGAACCGTTCACCCTATCGCGGCCGACGGCCGGCGTCAACGGTCGGCCCGCCCGTGCCGCCGCTCCCACACTTCCTCGGCTTCCGGCCGGCGGAGGTAGACGGGTTCCAGGCGAAGGGGGTCGGCGGTCGCGCCGGCCTGCCAGGCGGCATGGCCCAGGCGCGCCACTGCCGACGGCCGCACGTCCCACAGCGCCTCGGGCGCCAGGTCGAAATCGGCCAGGGCCTCGCGCGCCTTCGGCACCCCCCGGCCGAGGACCAGCGTCCCCGGCGGGAGGCGCGCGGCCAGGTCGTCCGGCGGGATGAGCGCGGGGCCGAACGTTTCCTCCAGGTCCTCGCCTCGCCGCGCGAAGACGCTCGCGTACAGGCCCCGGCGTTTGGCGTCGCGGATGCAGGCCACGGGCGAGCGGTCGGGCGGGGCGTTCTCGGCCATCGCCCGCAGGCTCGGCACGGGGACCACGGCCGCGCCCGCGTCGTGGGCGACGAACTTCGCCAGCGTCACGCCGATGCGGATGCCGGTAAACGATCCGGGCCCGATGCTGACGGCCAGGGCGTCGACGGTGCGCGGCGCGACGCCCGCGCGCTCGCAGACGGCGCGGAGGGTGGGCACGAGGTCCCGCGCGTGGCGGAGGCCTTCCGCCAGGTACGTTTCCTCCACGAGGCGGGGCGCGCCCTCGCCGTCGCCGGCGAGGAGGGCGACGCCGCCGCGGCGGCCGCTCGTTTCGATGGCCAGCAGGTGCATGAGTCCTTTCCCCTCGATCCGCGAACGTCGGCCCGCCCCGCCCGCGCCGGCCGCGGAAGCGGCCGGACATCACCGTCCGCCGTGGCACGCGACATGCCGGATGACGAGGACCCGCCGCTCCCGAGGCGGGCTCGAACGGCGGGCGCAACGACGCAGGCCGTTCGGTGGCACGCATTATAGCGCGGCGAGGTGGTCGGCGAAAGGCTCGGCCGGCATAAAACGGTTGACTTGGCCCGCCGGCCGCCTAAACTGGCGTCGCTTGGGATCGGAGGGCGATGACCCGGACCGCGGGGCCGGAGGGCCACTCATGATCGACGACAAACTGCTCGACATTCTCGTCTGTCCGGCATGCCGGACGAAGGTCGTCCGCGAGGACGACCGGCTCGTCTGCCAGAACCCGTCGTGCGGGCTGCGGTATCCGATCCGCGACGACATCCCGGTCATGCTCGTCGAGGAAGCCGAAAAACCCGGCGAAAGCGACACGCCGGACGAGACCTCGTAATCCGGCCGCGCCCCTGGGCGGGCACGCGAACCTGAGGACCCCATGCCACCCGCCGTTGCCATCCTGTCGGATATCCACGCCAACATCGAGGCGATGGACGCCGTCCTGGCCGACATCGACCGCCAGGGCATCGAGACGATCTACTGCCTCGGCGACGTGGTCGGCTACGGGCCGGACCCGGCCGCCTGCGTCGACCGCGTCATGGAGCGCTGCGAATTCGTCATCATGGGCAACCACGACCACGCCGTCTTCATGGAGCCGACGGGGTTCAACACGCCGGCGGAGACGGCCATCTTCTGGTCCCGGCGGCGCCTGGACGCCGAGGGGGACGAGCAGCAGCGCCGCCGGCGGTGGGAGTTCGTCGCCCGGATGCCGGCGTTCCGCGAGATGAACTCCGTCCTGTTCGTCCACGGGTCCCCCCAGCGGCCGATGCACGATTACCTGTTCCCGGACGAAGCCGAACTCAACATGCCGCACCTCGTCGGCGTGTTCGACCTCTTCAGCCAGGTCTGCTTCGTGGGGCACACGCACCTGCCCGGCGTGTTCACGGAGACGTACGAGTTCCTGAGCCCGGCGAAGGTGGGCGAGGAGTACACGATCGGCAGCCGCAAGGCCATCGTGAACGTGGGCAGCGTGGGCCAGCCGCGCGACCTCGACCCGCGGGCGTGTTACGTGACGCTCGCCGGCCGCGACGTCCGCTGGCACCGCGTGCCGTACGATCACAAAAAGACGATGGAGAAGATCCGGGCCACCGACGTGCTGGACGAGTTTCTGGCGAACCGGCTGGCCGACGGACGGTAGGTCACCCTGAACCGGCGTCCGGCGCCGGCGCCTCTCTTTTCTTCCGCATCGGAGTCACCGTTGGATAAAGAAACGTTCCTGCGTGTCATCATCGCGGCGGCGTTGATGGCGGCGCTGTTCTACGCTTGGCAGGCGTGGGTGAAACCCGAACCGCCCGCGCCCGGCGAGCGCCCGGACACGCCCGCCGAGTCGCCCGCCGCCCCCGGCGACGAGACGCCCGAAGACGAGGCGGCCGCGCCGCCGGCCGGCCCCGGCACGTACGACCTCGTCGCCGTCGGCGCGGAGGCGCCGGCCGCGCCCGTCGTCCTGGGCTCGGACCTGCCCATCAGCCGGTTCGACCTGGAGGCCGAGATTCATCCCACGGGGGCGGCGATGCGCCGGCTGACGCTCGCGCGCAAAGCGTTCTTCGAGACGGTGGCCGACCGCGACCGGCCGGACGCCGAGCGCGAGCCCTTGCACCTCATCGGCCCCGAGGCGGCCGAACCCGCCATGAGCGTCGAGCAGCTCCGCCTCCGCCTCGAAGGCCGCGAGGGATGGGGCACCGCGGACCTGGCCGCCGTGCCCTGGCGGGCGGTGACGCCGCCCGACGGCAAGGCCTCGGCCGCGTTCGAGGTGGACGTGCAGGACGAGGACGGGGCGCGCCTGGCCACCGTCCGCCGGGAGTACGCCCTCCTGCCGCGCAGCCCCGCCGGGGAGGACGAGAAGGGCGTCCCGCAGTACGAGTTCCGCATGGCCGTCGAGATCGCCGCCCGCGACCCGCGCCTCGAGCAGGCGTACTACGTGGTGCACGGTCCGCCCGCCCTGCCGCGCGAGGGCCAGCGACGCGACTACCGCCAGGCCGTCGTCGGCCGGTGGGCCGAGGGGCGGGTCGAGGTCGAGCAGTACGACGGCCAGGTCGGCGGCGGGCCGCACATCGGCGATGACATGGCCTGGATCGGCCAGGAGGACAAGTACTTCACGGTCGTACTGATTCCGCTGGTGCCTTCGCCGGAGGGGGGCCAGGTGATACCGGCGTCGCGGCCGCCGTCGGACACGTTCGCCGCCGGGGGCGAGGTGTCGGGCCGGACGGTGACCGAAGACCGCGCGGACGTGGTCCTGCCGGTGGTCCGTCTCGAATCGAAGGCCGTGCCCCTGAAGGTCGGCGACGATCCCGTCCGCCACGAGTTCGTGGTCTTCGCCGGGCCGAAAGACCCCGGCCTCCTCGAAACCTATTACAAAGGTATCGGTCTCGACAAACTGGTCGTCTGGAGCCAGTGCTGTTCGATCTTCGCGCCGATCAGCCGGCTGCTGCTGGCGGTCGTCGAGGCGCTGCACTCGGTGGTGCAGAACTGGGGGGTGGCGATCATCCTGCTCGTGATCCTCCTGCAGATCGTGCTCCTGCCCGTGACGAAATGGAGCGCCAAGTCGATGGCCGAGATGCAGCGCCTCGGACCCAAGATGCAGGAGATCCGCGAGAAGTATGCCGACGACCAGAAGAAGATGCAGGAGGAACTGGCCAGGGTCGGCGCCTTCAAGGGGATGGCGGGGTGCCTGCCCATGTTCGTCCAGATGCCGATCTGGATCGGCCTGTACGGGGCGCTGCTGGTGGCGATCCAGTTGCGGCACTCGGCGTTTCTGCCGGCCGGGTGGATTCCGGAGGCGTCGCTGTTCCTCCAGGACCTGTCGGCCCCGGACATGCTTATCCACTGGGCCGAACCGCTGTATCTGCCGGGGCAGGACATTCCGATCCTGGGCTGGCTGATCGGCGGCATCCAGGCGATGCTCGGCGGGGGCGGCGGCATCACGAGTTTCAACATCCTGCCCATCGCCGTCGGCGTCCTGATGTACGTCCAGCAGAAACTGATGCCGATGTCTTCGTCGGCGGCCTCCAACCCGCAGATGCAGCAGCAGCAGAAGATGATGATGCGCATCATGCCCGCCTTCCTGGGCGTCGTGCTCTACAGCGCCCCGTCCGGCCTGTGCCTGTACATTACGACCTCCAGCCTGGTGCGGCTGGTGGAGAGCAAGTTCTTCCGGCACCGGTGGATCGAGGCGGCCAAGGCCAAGGCCGAGCGGGCCGAGGCGGCCGAACCGCCCGGCGAGCCAAGCAAGGCCCCCGCCAGGCAGTCGCGCGTCGCCGGACGCAAAAAATCGATCGGCGAACGCGCCGAGGCCTGGATCCGCCGAAAGGTGGACGAGGCCCAGAAGCAGGGCCGGGGCTCCGGCGGGAAACGCAAGAAGTAGCCGGCCGATGTACGTGTCGAGCCGGCTCGAACAGCGGCCCGGCCGGCTCGAACAGCGGCGCGGCCGGCTCGAACAGCGCCTCCCTTTCCCCATGAACCTCGACGATACGATCGTGGCCGTCAGCACCCCCTCCGGGGCGGCCGAGCGGGCCATCGTCCGTCTCTCCGGCGACGACGCCCTCGCCATCGCCGACCGGCTGTTCACGCCAGCCGCCGGGTGGCATGGCCACCCGACGTACACGGCCTCGCCCGGCCACCTCCATCTCGCCGCCCACGCCATGACGGTTCCGGCCACGGTCTACCTGATGCGCCGGCCGCGGTCGTACACGCGGGAGGACGTGGTGGAGTTCCACGTGGGCGGCTGGCCGGCCGTCGTCCCCCTCGTGGTCGAGGCGCTCGTCGCGGCGGGCGCCCGGCCGGCCGAGCCGGGCGAGTTCACCTTCCGGGCCCTGCTGCACGGTCGCCTGGACCTGGCGCAGGCGGAGGCGGTCATGGCGGTGGTCGACGCCGGCAGCCGGGCCGCCCTCCGCGCCGCCGGCGACCTGCTCGCCGGGGACCTGTCGGGCCGGGTGCAGGCGCTGGCGGACCGCGTCCGCGAAGCGCTCGCCCTGGTGGAAGTGGATCTCGATTTCTCCGACCAGGACGTGCCGCCCGTCCCGCCCGCCGAGATCGCCGACCGCCTCGCCGCCGTCCGCAACGACCTGGCGGACCTCGGCCGGCGGTCGCGCAGCATGGAGACGTACGGCGGGGCGGTCCGCCTCGTCATTGCCGGATGGCCCAACGTCGGCAAGTCGAGCCTCTTCAACCGGCTGCTCGCCCAGGAGCGGGCGATCGTCACGGATGTGCCCGGCACCACCCGCGACGAGGTCCGGGCCACGTTCCGCCACGGCGGCCTCGCGTTCACGCTGTCGGACGTGGCCGGCCTGGACGAGGCGCGCGACGCCCTCGATGGCAAGGTGCGGGCCAGGGCCCTGGAGGCCGTCGGCGGGGCGGACCTCGTGCTCCTGGCCCTCGATGCCACGGCCGAGTCGTACCACCGGACGGACGAGTTGCTCTCGCTCGTGGCGGCGCCGATGGTCGCGGCGGTCACGAAGTGCGACCTCGCCTCGCCCGACCGGGCCCGGGCGTGGGTCCGCCGGCGCGGCCTTTCGGCGCCGGTCGTCTCGACGAGCGCTGCCACGGGCCACGGGGTGGAGGACCTCGCCGACGCCCTCGTCCGGGCCGTGACGGGCGGCGAGGTGGACCGCGAGGCGGCGGGCCCCGTCGTCACGGCCCGGCACCGGTCGGCGCTGGAGCGGGCGGCCGTGGCGCTGGCGCGGGCGCATCGGCAGGCCCGCCGGCCGGAACCGGCCGGGGAACTCGTCGCGCTGGAACTGAACGAGGCCCTCGACGCGCTGGCTTCCGTCACGGGCAGCCGCGGCGACGTGCTGGAGCACATCTTCGCGAGGTTTTGCATCGGCAAGTGAGACCGGCCACCACGAGCCGCAAGGCACAGCCGCCGACGACAAACGGCGGGCCGTGGCCTTGGCGTGCGGTTTGCGGGCTTGGTTGCGGCGGTTGAGCGGGTTTTTGCTTGACGATGCTCCGCGGGCTACGTTCAATAGAGAGGGAGGTTCCCGCGGGGCAGGCTGGTTGGCCCGCTTCGGCCGGAAACGCCAGGAAGGGGCGGACCGGTTGCGGCGCACCGTGAATGCGACTGCACCGCAGCAATGGGGGACCCGCCGACGTATCGCCCGCATTAGGTGAGGGATGCGCTATGCCGAGTACCAAGACCGTCTGGGGCATCGACGTCGGACAATGTGCCCTGAAGGCCCTGAAACTTCAGTGGCGCGACGATCGCGTCCGCGCGATGGCGTTCGACGTGATCGAGCACGGCAAGGTGCTCAGTCAGCCGGACGCCGACGAGCAGGCCCTGATCCGCAGCGCCCTGTCGAAGTTCCTCAACCGCA
>CAZNYC010000107.1:6316-14324 GCA_964577175.1 uncultured Anaerolineales bacterium | reverse complement strand
CCGACGCTCGCCCGCCGTCGCCGTTTGTCGTTGTTGACCGACTTCCCTGCTGTTGTCGTTGCCGTCTTAGCGGCTTTGCGCCTTTGCGTGAGGCCGCCGTTGCCGTTTGCTGTGGCTTGCACACCCGCCGCTCCGCCCGTATCGTGAGGAAGACCCCACGCACTCCCGGAGACCCCGTGCCATGTCCAAACCCGCCGACGCCGATCCCCTGGCCGCGTACCTCGCCAAGCGCGACTTCTCGAAGACGCCCGAGCCCACCGGCGACAGCCAAGGCGGGGCGGGCCCCGAGGGCCGGCCCGTCTTCGTCGTCCAGAAGCACAAGGCCCGCACCCTGCACTACGATTTCCGGCTCCAGGTGGGCGGCGTCCTGACGTCCTGGGCCGTCCCGAAGGGGCCCTCGATGAGCCCGAAGGACAAGCGGCTGGCGGTGGCCGTCGAGGACCATCCCCTCGATTACGCCGGCTTCGAGGGCACCATTCCCGCCGACTCCTACGGCGCAGGACCCGTCATCGTGTGGGACGCCGGCGTGTACCGGAACCTCTCGGCCGAGAAGGAGGACGGGCCGAAGACGATGGAGGAGGCGATCGCCGCCGGTCACGTGGAGGTTTATCTGGAGGGCGAGAAACTGCGCGGCGGCTTCGCCCTCGTCCACACGAAGATGGGCGGGAAGGAGAAGAACTGGCTGCTCATCAAGATGCGCGACGATGAGGCGGACGATGAGGCGGGCTCCGACGTCGCCGACGACCACCCCGACTCGGTCCTCTCCGGCCGCCGCATCGAGGACCTGGCGGAAGACGAATGACGAATGCCAAATGAAAAATGGCAAATGAGGCCTTCGCCCTGTGAGCAGCGATGGGGCAGCCGCAGGTTGTCATTCCGACCGCGCCGGGTGCCACGGCCGGCCTTGCCCGGCCGTGCGCCCCGCGCCGTCATGCTGAGGAGGCCGCCAGGCCGACGAAGCATCTCGCCGTGGCCGTGGTTTGTCATTCCGACCGAGGCCTTGCGCCGTGGCCGTTGTCGTGGTCGTTGCCTTCTTCCGTTCGCCGTTTGCCTGTTCCCTATTGCCTGCCTTTCCGCTGATGCCGTTTTTGCGGCTTTGCGGCTTTGCGTGAGGCACGCCTTTGCCTTTCGCCGTTTGCCGTTGCCTGATGCCTGATATCAAATGCCGAGTGCCTGCCGTTTCGCCTGTTGCCCGTTCCCTGTTGCCTTGGCCGTTGCCGTTACTCAGGCACTCAGGCACCCAGGCACTGCCGTTGTATCTTTTAATTCATATCGCCCCGCCTCCATGCACCGAAAAAAGGCGCAAGTTCGGGGCAAGTTTGCGCGCATCGGCGCGCGTTTCGATCAAAAAGTGGAAAAAAGGGGTACGTTTCGCCTTACCCATTTTAACATTCCGGCCCCGAATCGTCCCACACGGGACAGAATCGGCGATTCGGGGTCGCAAAAAGCGCATTTTCGGGGGTTGCGCTCAAACCCGTTTTCTCAGAATATCGATTCAGCGCCCCCTTCGCGCAAGCGTTGAGCCGGCGGCGCCACGTCGCCGCGATCACGCCGTCTTGGCGCAGCGGGTACCCCTCGGCTCCGCTCCACCGCGCTCGAGCGCGCCGCGGGGGCGGTCGCATGGACGGCGGGATACGCGGGGGCGCCACGCCGGCGCCTCGGGCCGCACAAAGGGTTGACACGCCGCCCCCGTCACGGTACAAACCCGTCGCGCAAAGCCGCATACACGCAAGAGGACACCCATCCGCTAACGCGAAAGGACGGACCATGGACGTCAAACAGATCGAAGCCAAGGTCATGGACACGCCCGTGGCCGACGTGACCAAGGTGGCCCTGGCCTATTCCGGCGGGCTCGATTCCAGCCTGTGCATCGAACTCCTGCGCCGCAAGTACGGGGTGGCGGATGAGAACATCATCCCCATCACCTGCGATGTGGGCCAGGGGCAGGAGGAGATCGACACCGGCAACGCCAAGGCCAAGCAACTCGGCTTCGAGCCGATCATGATCGACCTGACGGAAGAGTTCACGGAGCAGTGGCTGGCCAAGGCCATCCGCGCCAACTCCGACTACGAGGGGTACCCCGTTTCCACGTCGATGACGCGGCAACTGGTGGCCCGGACGGTGGCGAAGAAGGGGCTGGAACTCGGCTGCGACGCCCTCATGGAGGGCTCCACCGGCAAGGGCAACGACCAGTACCGGATGCACAACGTCTTCAAGATGTTCGCGCCGGACCTGGAGGTGCTGGTGCCCGTCCGCGACTTCGACATGACCCGCTCCGAGGAACGGGCCCTGTGCGAGGCGTGGGGCGTGCCGGTGGACGAGCAGATCGAGGGCGGCGACGACAAGACCATGTGGTGCCGCAGCATCGCCTCCGGCGCCATCGGCCTGGACCAGGAACTGCCGGACGACATCTGGATGTGGCTCGTCCCGCCGCATGCCGCCCCGGACAAGGCTGAAGAGGTGACCCTGACGTTCGAGCAGGGCATCCCGACGAAACTCAACGGCCAGGCGATGCCGCTGGGGCAACTGGTGCCGGAACTGAACGTTATCGCCGGTCGCAACGGCATCGGCCGGATCGACATGTTCGAAGACGGCATCATGGACCTGAAGAGCCGCGAGATTTACGAGGCCCCCGCCGCCCACGTCATCCTCCGGCTGCGCCGCGACCTGGAAGGGTTCTGCATCACGAAGGACGAACGCGAGTTCAAGGCCATCGTCGACCGCAAGTGGGCGTACCTGGTGTACCACGGCATGTGGTTCCACCCCCTCAAGGCCGAACTCGACGCCTTCTGCCTGAAGGCGAGCGAGCAGATCAACGGCACGTACACCGTGAGCCTGTACAAGGGGAACATCGAGATTGTGAAGCGCGAGAGCGAGACGAGCCTCTTCTCGCCCGAGATCCGCTCGATCAAGTCGACCGGTTTCTCGCAGAAGATGGCCAAGGACGCGGCGACGATCCGCGGCCTGCCGTTCCAGATCCTGGCGAAGCGCGGCGGGCTGGAGTAGGACGCCGGGCCGAACCTTCCAACGATCCCGTTTAGCACTATAACGCTCACTCGTGCGCGGCGGGTCTCCGCACCCGCCGCGCTGCACGCGCTCCCCCCTCGAAAGGCATGCCCGCTAGCCGCCGACACCCGTCTCGTGTATAATACCGCGTCCGAAACATGCCGGAACCGTACACGGGAACCGCCATGACCGACCGCGTCCAGCGCCTGCGGGCCGAAAGCGTCGCCACGCGCCCGTACCTCTCCTCGGAGCGGGCCGAACTCCTGACGGACTTCTACGAGAGCGGCGAGGCCGAGCGGCACTCAATGCCCGTCGCGCGGGCCCTCGCGTTCCGCCACCTCGTCGAGCACCGGACGATTTACATCGGCCAGGGGGAACGCATCGTGGGCGAGCGCGGGCCGGCGCCCAAGGCCACGCCCACCTACCCCGAACTCTGCTGCCACAGCCTGGAGGACCTCGACGTCCTCGCCACCCGCGAGCGGACCCGCTTTGAGGTCCCCGATGCCGTCCGCACCGTTTACCGAGACCGCATCATCCCGTTCTGGCAGGGCCGGACGATTCGCGAGCGGCTCTTCGGGTCCATGACCGAGGCGTGGCACGGGGCGTTCGAGACGGGCGTCTTCACCGAGTTCATGGAGCAGCGGGCGTTCGGCCACGCCATCCTCGACGACAAGATCTACCACCGCGGGTTCCGCGATTTTCAGCGGCGCATCGACGAACGGCGCGAGGCACTCGATTTCCTCGCCGACCCGCGCGCGGCCGACAAGGACGAGGAACTCGAGGCGATGGCGATCTGCGCAGGCGCCCTCATCCGCCTGGCCGAGCGCCACGCCGAGAAGGCCGAGGCCCTCGCCGCCGAGACGTCCGACCCGGCGCGCACAGCGGAACTTGCCGAGATCGCCGACGTGTGCCGCCGCGTCCCCGCCCACCCGCCGCGCACCTTCCGCGAGGCCCTCCAGGCCTACTGGTTCGTCCACCTGGGCGTCATCACGGAACTCAATACGTGGGACTCGTTCAACCCAGGCCGGCTCGACCGGCACCTCGCCCCGTTCTATGCGCGGGAGGCGGCCGAGGGGACGCTGTCGCCTGAGGCGGCACGGGAACTGCTGGAGTGTTTCTGGATCAAGTTTAACAACCAGCCCGCCCCGCCGAAGGTCGGCGTCACGGAGGAGCAGAGCGGGACGTACCAGGACTTCGCCCTCATCAACGTGGGCGGCCTCGCGCCCGACGGCCGCGACGCGACGAACGAGGTCTCGTACCTGATGCTCGAGACGGCCGAGGCGATGCAACTCATCCAGCCGTCCGTCTGCGTCCAGGTAAGCACCGAGACGGACGACCGGCTGCTGGCCCGCGCGTGCGAGGTCATCCGGAGCGGCCTCGGCCAGCCGTCGCTCTTCAACACGGACGTCATCGTCGAGGAGATGGTCCGGGCCGGCAAGTCGCTCGAGGACGCCCGCGCGGGCGGACCCAGCGGGTGCGTCACCGTGAGCGCGTTCGGCAAGGAATCGTGCACCCTGACCGGGTACCTGAACTGGCCGAAGGTGCTGGAACTGGCGCTGAACGACGGCCTGGACCCGCGCACCGGCCGCCGCGTCGGCCCCGCCACGGGCGAGGCGCGCACCTTCGGCTCGTTCGAGCAGATGCTGGAGGCGTACCGGCGGCAGTTGCGGCACGCGGTGGAGGTGAAGATCGCCGGCAACAACCGCATCGAGCGGCTGTACGCGGCCTCCATGCCCGCCCCGTACATGTCGATTCTCATGGACGACTGCATCGAGCGGGCCCGCGACTATCACGACGGCGGGGCACGGTACAACCCCACCTACATCCAGGGGGTGGGCCTGGGCACGACGACCGACGCCCTGGCGGCCCTGAAGCACCACGTGTACGATGAGGGCGCGGTGACGATGGAGGAGGTGCTCTCGGCCCTCGCGGACGACTTCGCGGGGCGCGAGGACCTGCGGCTGATGCTGGCCCGGCGCTCGCCGGCGTTCGGCAACGACGACCCGCGGGCGGACGACATCGCCCGGCACCTGTTCGAAATGTACTTCGAGATGCTCGACGGCCGGCCGAACACGAAGGGCGGCCGGTACCGCGTCAACCTGCTGCCGACGACCGTCCACGTCTACTTCGGGGCCGTGACGGGGGCGCTGCCGAACGGCCGGCGGGCGGGCGTGCCCGTCTCGGAGGGCATCTCGCCCACCCAGGGGGCCGACGCGAAGGGCCCGACGGCCGTCTTCAAGTCCGCCGCCTGCTTCGACCATTCGCGGACGGGCGGCACGCTGCTGAACCTGAAGTTCGCCCCGTCCGTGCTGGAGGGCGAGGGCCTGGCGCGCCTGGCGGACCTCGTGCGGACGTACTTCCGCCTCGGCGGGCACCACGTCCAGTTCAACGTCGTCGACGCCGACACGCTCCGCGCCGCCCAGCAGGACCCCGAGCGCCACCGCAACCTCGTCGTCCGCGTGGCCGGCTACAGCGATTACTTCGTGGACGTCGGCCGCGGCCTCCAGGACGAGATCATCTCGCGCACGGAGCAGCAGGGGCTCTGAGGTCGACGCGCGCGACGTCCCCGTTTAGCCGCGACTCGAAGAGGAGCGCGCTCCGCTCCGCGTCGCGGCTAAACGGGTGCGGGTGCGCACGCCGCGTTGCGTCGAACCGCCCACCCGCCTCGTTGATACGGCACGTCCTGCGCCGTATACTCACCCCGCGAGCCTGTGTGGCCCGGCCGGCTTGTCCGGCCGGGAGATCAAGGAGCCCGCCATGGCCAAACTCTGGGACAAGGGCTATTCGGTCGACGCCGAGGTCGAGCGGTTCACCGTCGGCGAGGACGCGCGCCTGGACCGCGCCCTGGTGCGGGCCGACGTCCTCGGCTCCATGGCCCACGCCACGATGCTTGCGTCCATCGGTGTCCTGACCGATGCGGAGCGCGACGAACTGCTCGGCGGCCTGCGGGCCGTCCTCCAGGATTTCGAGGCCGGCACGTTCGCCATCCGCCCCGAACAGGAGGACGTGCACACGGCCGTCGAGGAGTACCTGACGGGGCGGCTCGGGGACCTCGGCAAGAAGATCCACACCGGCCGCAGCCGCAACGACCAGGTCCTCTTGGACCTGCGCCTGTGGGGGAAAGGGGAACTGCACGCCCTCGTCGACCGGACGGTTGCCCTCGTGCGGGCCCTGGCGGCCTTCGCCCGGCAGCACGCGTTCGTCCCGATGCCGGGGCGGACGCATACGCAGATCGCCATGCCATCGAGCCTCGGCCTGTGGGCCGGGGCGTGGGCCGAGGCGCTTCTGGACGACCTCGAACTCGTCAAGGCCGCCCACGTCCTGACGGACCAGTCTCCGCTGGGGTCGGGGGCGGCGTACGGGTCGGCCCTGTCGCTCGACCGCAAGATGGTGGCGGACCTGCTGGGCCTGGCGCGGGTGCAGAACAACGTCCTCTACTGCGCGAATTCGCGCGGGAAGGCGGAACTGGCGACCCTGGCGGCGTGCGCGGCCGTGATGGCGGACCTCTCGCGCCTCGCCTCGGACCTCATCTGGACCTCGACGCCCGAGTTCGGTTACTTCCGCATCCCGAAGGAACTGTGCACGGGCTCGTCGATGATGCCGCAGAAACGGAACCCGTGTCACCTGGAACTCGTGCGGGCCAAGGCCGCCGCCGTCGCCGGCTGCGAGATGCAGGTGGCCGGCATCCTGCGGGCCCTGCCGTCCGGCTATAACCGCGACGTGCAGGAGACGAAGGGCCCCTTCATGCGCGGCGTGGAGGCGACCGCCGGGGCGCTCACGGTGGTGCGATTGACGATCGAGCGGATGGAGGTGGTGGAGGAGAACCTGCGCAAAGGGTTCATTCCGGAGATCTTCGCGACCGACCGGGCCCTGGAACTGGTGGCCGAGGGGATGCCGTTCCGCGACGCCTACCGCGAGGTGGCCGCCCATCTGGACGACCTCGCCGCCCGCGACCCCGTGGAGAACCTGAAGTCCAAGACCCTCCAGGGCGGCACGGGCAGCCTCGGCCTCGACGACCTCGACGCCCGCACGGGCGCCGCGGCGGCGTGGCTCGCGTCCGTGCGCGAACCGTTCGAGGCGGCCCTGGCGGCGCTGATGGGGTAGGGCGAGGGCCCGCCGCGCGCAATGCGTCTGCCAGGCCGGCCGCGGCGCGCCGTGGCCTACGGGTCTTACAGGCGGCGGGTCGGGAGACCCGCCGCGCTTCCGTGGGAAGAAACCGCCTCAAATCTGCGAACACCCCGCCGGCTTCAGCATGACGTTCGTGATGTTCGAGACCGTGTCCTTGTACTCCGGGTCCTTCGACAGTTTCTTCCACTCCGGGTGGCCGATGAACTTCTTCCAGTTGGCGTCCTTGGCGGCCATGTCGGGAAAGGTCAGCATGTAGGTCAGGTTCGGCAGGTTGCTGCCGATGAGGGTTTCGCCGAAGAAGACGGGCGTCATGGCGCACTTGCGGAAGATGGCGAGTTCCCCGCCCTCGTTGAACATTTTGATCTTCTTGAATGCCTTGGCCTGGCTGTGACTCTCGTAGATGCGGAGTTGGAAGAGGCGGCCGGGCGCCTTCTCGGGCACGTGGACCTTCGGCACGCCGTCGAAAGCGAGCATGAACGCACTCTCGATCCGCTCGTAGGCGGGGTCCTTCTTCTCGGCATGGACGACGTCGCGGACGGCGTCGTTTGCGAGGATCGCCTCCCACGCCTTCCGCCGGACGGGCACCACGTCGCCGGCCGAGGCGTACGGCAACAGGACGCGCAGGTCCGGACTCTTGCCCTCCAGGTCGACGAACACGCCCACCGGCGCCACGCCGGCCGCGTTCCAGGCGGGGATGGCCGCCCCGGCGAGGAACGTCTCCAGCCGCTTGCGATGGGCCATGTCCGCCACTTGGTAATGGCGGAGTTCCAGGTACTGCTTGTCGCCGGTCTCGGCGGCGGGAGCCCGCCCCGCGGCGGCGGCGGCGGCCGCCCCGGCCGCACACGCACTTCCCAGGAAGGCACGTCGCTGCATG
>CAZNYC010000107.1:4101-6216 GCA_964577175.1 uncultured Anaerolineales bacterium | reverse complement strand
CCCTCACCACGGCCCGGGGTCGTCGAAGTCGGCGGTGGCGGCGACGGCGATGTAGACGTCCCCCGCCCCCGCCCGCTTCAGGACGCGGGTGCATTCGGCCACCGTCGTGCCGCTCGTCATCACGTCGTCGACGAGCAGGACGGTCGCCCCGTCCAGGTCGGTCCCCCGCCCCGCGCGAAATGCCCCGCGGACGTTCCGCCGACGCCGCGGCGCCGGGATGCCCGTCTGGTGGGGCGTGGGACGGATGCGGCGGAGCGTCCGCCGGTCCACCCGGCGGACGCGCGGCAGCGCGCCGACGAGTTCCCGCGCGATCCCCACCGCCTGGTTGAACCCCCGCCGCACCCGCCGGCTCCAGTGCAGCGGCATGGGGACGACGCGGTCCACGCGGTCGGCCCAGCCCGAGAGGGCCAGCCGCCCGGCGAGCAGCCGGCCGAGCACCGTCGCCAGCGCCGGCCGCGGCCCGTACTTGCACCGCAGGACGAGCGTCCTCAGCGGTCCGCCGTACGCCCCCGCGCGGACGGCGGCGTCGAACGGGACGGGATAGTTGCGGCAGAAGGCGCATCCCTCCGGTGCGGCGGCGTAGGGGCCGGCGTGCCGCCCGCACGCCGGGCAGTACGGGGCCGACAGGAGGTCCGCCAGCGCCCGCGCGCAGGCGGGGCAGAGGGGCCACCGGCCGTCCGGCGGCGCCGGCGCCCCGCACGCCGCACAATGGACCGGCAGGAGGAGTTGCCCGACCGTCCTGACCGCTCGCCGAAGCATGGCAGCATGGTAGCGGGGCGGCGGGCGGCGGAGCAAGCATATCCTGCCCGTCGGCGCGGTGGGTGCGGAGACCCACCGTGCCTCGCAGGGGGCGCCGCCCGGATAGCCCCGGCCCTTTCCCCCGGCGGGCGGGTCTGGTATGATTCTGCGACGACACAAACGTTCCTTGTGAGGTGGCAGAGCCGTGTGCCATCGCGGGTGTCGTGGATTGCTTGCAATCCGTGCGTGGCGAATCAGGGCACGGTTTGACAAGCCACCCGTGGCATCTGGCGTGCGACACGGGCGCTGCCGACGGTGATAGCGAGCCTCGATGCGGATTCTCCATCGGTACATTTTCCGGGACATGAGCAAGGCCCTGATGCTGGCGCTGGCGGCCGTGGCGGGGGTGGTGAGTTTCGGCCTGGTGCTGCCGACGCTGCAGGAGTTCGGCCTCGGCCCGCTGAACTCGCTCCTGTACATGGTCCTGGTGATGCCGCGGGCGGCGTACCTGGCGCTGCCGCTGTCGGCCGCGCTGGCGGGGTCGCTGGTGTACGGCCGCCTGGCGTCGGAGAACGAACTGATGGCGTGCCGGGCGAGCGGCGTGCCGCGATGGAGCCTCTTCTGGCCGACCATCGTCCTGGCGATCGTGGCGGGCCTGGTGACGCTCGTCCTGGGCGCCTGGCCCCTGCCCGCGAGCAAGTATGCCGCCAAACGCCTGGCCCAGGCGGACGTCGAGCGGCTCCTGTTCAGCAAGTTGTCCTCCACCGGCAAGATCAGCGTGGACGAGGCCAACTTCCAGATGACCGTCGACCGCGTGGCCGGCGACATGTTGTACGGCCCCACGCTGAAGTACCGCGGCAAGGGGGGGCAGACGTACTGCTACGCGCCGTACGGGAACGCGTCGTTCGACCGGGAGACCAACCGGGTCCATCTCACGCTGACCGAGGCGGTCGTCGTCGACGAGGCCCGCAAGGTGCCGCTGCGGGGGACTCACCAGGTCAGCCTCCAACTGCCCACCGCCTTGCCGCGCGACGAGGACGAACTCAGCCTCTGGCACCTGATGGCCGCCCAGTCCCATCCCGAGATCACCGACCGGTACCAGCGCCTGCCGGAGGACGCCACGCTGAAGGCGAAGCGTCACATGCGGCGGACGGTCCAGGCGCGGGTCATGGCGGAGATGCACGGCCGGCTGGCCCTGGCGGTCGGGTGCTTCGGCCTCGTGCTCGTGGGGGCGGGGCTCGGCATGTATTTCCACAGCGGGCACCTGCTGACGGCGTTCGGCGTGGCGCTCGTGCCCGGCCTGGGCGCCTGGTACGTCACCACCGCCTCCATCAAGACGGTGGCCCGGGCGGTGGAGCACCCGGAGGACGAACTCTA
>CAZNYC010000107.1:0-4001 GCA_964577175.1 uncultured Anaerolineales bacterium | reverse complement strand
TACATCCTGAAGACGTACCTGGCCTCGCTCCTGGTGGTGATGGCGTCGCTGATGGGCATCGCCGTCCTGCTGGACATGGCGGTCAACGTGAACAAGTTCCTCGACCTGAAGGCCGAGACGGACGAGATGGGCTTCTGGGCCATGCTCGGCACGATGGCCGACTATTACTTCTACAAGGGCTTCTACTACTTCCAGTTATGGGCGGCGCTGGCGATGCTGGTGGCGGCGGCGGCGGCGATGGCCCGCCTGAACCGGACGCGGGAACTGACGGGCATCAAGGCCGCAGGCATCAGCCTGTACCGCGTGCTCTGGCCCGTCGTCGCGGTGGGGTTGCTGTTGAACGGTTTTTACATCGTCAACCAGGAACTCATCATCCCGAGCATGGCGGTCGAACTCGCCCGCGACCCGGACGACCCGGAGGTCACGGACACGTTCGACGTGGAGTTCGTCCGCGACGAGCAGAACAACATCCTCTACGCCCCCATCTACGACCCGAAGACGCAGACGATGCGGGCCGAGAAGAAGGTGTTCGAGGACGGCACGGTGGCGTTCCCCGCGCGGGTACGGATCTTCCTCCGCGATTCGAATTATGAGGCGCTGGGAACCATCGAGGCCGAACGCGCCACGTGGGACCCCGCCCTCGAGGCGTGGCGGCTTGAGGGCGGCGTCAAGTTGCCGCCCATCCGCAAGGCCTCCCTCGTAGAGCGGGCGGCCGTCCGCACCGAGGGCGAACCGTTTCCCCTGTACTACACCAACGTGGGCCCCGAGGAAATCCGCCGGCACCGGACCAGCGACTTCTATCGTTACATGTCGTACGGTGAACTCAAGACGCTGGCCCGCGACCCGATGCGCGGCAACCGGCGGCAAATGGAAGTGGCGATGCACCAGCACGTGACGCAGCCGATCCTGAACGTCCTGATCCTGCTGCTCGGTCTGCCGTTCGTCGCCGGCCGCGAGGACCGCAACTACTTCGTCAGCGTCGGCCTGGCTGTGGGCCTGGTGATCGGCGTGTTCATGGTCATGTTTGCCTCGACCGCCTTCGGCAACGCCGGCCACGTGCCGCCGCTCTGGGCGGCGTGGATCCCCGTCTTCGTCGTCCTGCCGCCGAGCATCCTGTCGATGGAAATGCTGAAAACCTAGTTTAAGGTTCAAAGTTCAAGGTTCAAGGTTCAAGGCGGGGTGCCGCGGGTGCCGTCCGGAGGGTCGGGGGTGCCCCGTGCGTGCGGGGCCGTTCGTGTTCGCCGGCCCGCGTGGGGGCCGCGCGGCTTGCCGACTCAGCCGACCCCCAACGCCTCCAGTAGCCGCCCCATCGGCGACGCTTCCCACGCCGTCGTCCCCGTCCCGTCGGCGAAGAAGAGCCCCAACTGCACGGCGTAGAGGAGTAGGGTGGCGCCCGCCACCAGCGGCAGGCTCCACGCCAGGACGCGGGCGGTCCGCTCGAGCCACGTCCGGCCCCGCAGGGCGATGCCCGCCGACCGCGCCATCACCGTAAGCAGCATGGCGGCATAGACCGGGCCCAGGGGGTGGAACCGCACGGCCGCCCCCACCTCGCCTTGGCCGAGCGCCCGGAAAGACCGCGTCACGCCGCAGGTGGGGCACGGCATGCCGGTCACCCGGCGGAGCATGCAGATCGTGCCGCTCTCCTCCGGGACGCTGAACGTCTCGGGCATCCCTCTGGTGTCGGCCGGCCAGAGGCTGCCGGCGAAGAGGACGGCCAGTGTCCCCGCCGCGAGGCCGTGAAAGATGCGCTCTTTCCGCGGGACGCGGCGGTCGGGCAAGGTGTCGGATGGATGGGGCATGGGTCAAGGCACGTCGCATGTGGCGTGGCGGGTCTCCGCACCCGCCGCGCTCGCCGTGTTTCGCCGCGCCCGACCCGTGAACGTGAGTTCGCGGGTACTCGGCGGTGCGACGCGATGCTCGCGCGCACGGTGCGCAGTGCCCAATCTCGGGCACCGCGCCTCCCGCGGCGGGCAAGACTCCCCAC
The DNA here is from genome assembly GCA_964577175.1 of uncultured Anaerolineales bacterium. Classification (GTDB taxonomy): domain Bacteria; phylum Planctomycetota; class Phycisphaerae; order FEN-1346; family FEN-1346; genus BS750m-G62. The sequence goes on along the minus strand of CAZNYC010000107.1, from coordinate 2,017 downwards.
CGCGCGATCCCGCGGATCGGGAGGCGTTTGCATTCACCGGCTTCACGTGGGCGGCATCTCGACGTCGCTGGGCGGGACGGGGCCGCTGGGGCTCTCGTCCGCGGGGGGGGCAGGGGGCGGGGCAGCCCCCGGCGGCGCCGGGGGCGGGACCTTGCCCGCCGTTTCCTCGGCCAACGGCTGCGTCAGCGGTTGGCCCGTCCACGAACGGTACAGGTAGATGAGCGAGGCGTGGAACCACACCATCACCAGCGGTGCCGTGAACAGGATCCCCACGCCGCAGGCAATGAGGCCGGCCAGCGCGGCCACAAACCCGATCAGCCCGAACAGCAGCCCGAAACCGACCATCGACCCGTAGTGCGCCTTGACGACCCGGGCGGAGTCTTTCACCGCCTCCCAGCCCGATTCCGGATGGTGCCACACCGTCAGAAACGAGAAGACGAACAGCAGCATCACGAGCAGGATGATAATGTACGCCGGCAACCCGATCAGGATGATGATCACGGGCACCATGTCGTCGTCGACGCCGGCATTCACGAGTATCGCCACCGTCACGCCGATCAGCAGGCCGAGCACAAGAAAACACCCCACGCCGACCGCCATCGGCACCAGCATCGCCACCACCGATGGCCAGTACCGCTGGCGGAACCCCTCGAAGACCTGGCCCACGTCGGCCTGCTGGCCGTCGATGACCCGCGCGACGGCGTAGAAGAGTCCGGCGAACAGGGGCGGCACGACGAAGATGCCCGTGGCCAGGGCGAAGCAGGCGCCGATGTACGGGATCATATTCGGAATACTGCACCCCAGGTTCACCGCATAGGCCACCAGGCCGAGCAGCCAGATCGGCCAGAAGTCGCTCATCAGGAGGTTCCAGCCCATGCGGACGGCGTCCATGACGCCCACCTCGCCGACGTACGGCTCATAGCCCGGCAGGTGTTCTTCGGTGCGCTGCGGCGGCAATTCGCTCATCGTCGGCTCCTTCTGGCGGGATCGTCCGACCGTGTGCAGGTGGGGCGTCCCGATTCCCCCGTTTCTGATTCGGCCGGAGGCGTCCTGCGTCTTTGACGAATCGTCAGCCGGTGCATGCCACGGCCGTCGCGCCGCGGTCCTCGGCCGTCCACGAGCGGTACAGATACAGGAGCGTGGCGTACAGCCAGACGGTGACGGCGGGCGTCGTAAAGATCCATCCCACGCCGCAGGCGAGCAGCCCCACGATCTGGGCCGCGCACCCGACCAGCCAGAACAGGACGAAGACCCCCAGCATGGTCCCGAAGTGGTTGCGGACGAGGCGGGCGGAGGCCTTGGCGGCTTCCCATCCCTGGCCGGGATGGTCCCACACCGCCGCCGGCGCAAAGTAGAAGAAGAGCACGAGCAGCGACAGGCCGATTACCAGGACCGCTTCGATGACGAGGAACACGAAGACGGCGGCCACGATGGCGAGCAGGACGGCCCCGTCGTCGCCCTCGGCCGCCGCCACCCCCACGCACAGCATGATCAGCAGCCACACGCTCAGGCCGATCAGCACGCCGAGGACGACCGACCCGAGCGAGACCGGCAGGTACGCCACCACCGATTCCGCGAAGCGTTCCTTGAAGCCGCGGAAGAGGTCGGCCACCTCGGCCGGGCCGCCGTCCATCCGACGGGCGACGACGTGGAACAGGCCGGCCAGCAGCGGGGGCGTGACGAGGATGGCGGCCGGCAGGCCGAACATCCCCGCCGCCCACGCCACCATCAGCAGCACGAGGCCCACGAGCCAGAGGCGCCAGAAGTCGCTCATCAGCAGCCGCCACCCGAGGCCCATGGCGTCGAGGACGCCCAGCGGGGCCGGCGGACCGGCCGGCTGCGCCGTCGAGGAGTCGTTGTCCATCGTCCGCCCCCCTTCAAAAGACCGAGGTCACCTGCCGGGACGTGTGCCTACAGGCTACCGCTCCCGGCCGTGCGGCGTCAACGGGTTTCCCGCGTACCGGCGGTGGCGCGGATGCACCTCGGCGACGACTTTTAGAGCATTTTAAGTTCGTAA
>CAZNYC010000106.1:0-14403 GCA_964577175.1 uncultured Anaerolineales bacterium | reverse complement strand
AGGCTCTTGCCGCGGTCGCGGAGTTTCTCGTTGAACTTGACGGCCGTCTCCTGCATCACCTCGTGGGTTTCCTCGCTGCCGCCGAAGAGGCGAAAGTTCTCGCCCCTGGTGATGCGCACGTGGCCATCGTCGCCGTCGTGGCCGACGCCCAGCAGCCACGCCCTGCGTTCGGGCTCGCCTGGTTGGACCATGAGTTTTCGTCCGCCAGGTACCCCGCCGACGTGTGGGAGTGGCTCGGGATGCACGCCCCTCCCCTCTAATATTGCGCCATAACGGCAGCCGCGTCAAGAAAACCCGCAACAAATCTGCCGGGCCGAATCCGGCCTTGTACGACCCGTCCGCCGTTCCTAGAATAGGCGACGGATGTCGGCGGAGCGCCGACACGGGACGGTCGCGGCATCCGCGTGCGGCCGGTCCCCGCCCCGACCCATTGCCGAGGAGCCTCGGATGCCGTACGAACTGCTCGTTCGCGACCACGTCAGCGCCGCCCACAACCTTCGCCGGTACAAGGGCAAGTGCGAGCATCTGCACGGGCACAACTGGCGGGTGGACCTCCGCATCACCGGCGACGACCTGGACGACGAGGGCATGCTCATCGATTTCGTGGTCGTCAAGAAGATCCTCGCCGACGCCATCGAGGACCTCGACCACGCGTACCTGAACGACGTGCCGCCGTTCGACGCGATCAACCCGTCCAGCGAGAATCTGGCCCGCGTCATCGCCGAGCGCGTGGCCGAGCGCCTGCCCGAGGGCGTCCGGCTGACGTCGGTCACGACGTGGGAATCCGAGCGCTGCGCCGTGACGTACCGGCCGGAGCCGGCGGGCGAGGCGTAGCCACCGCCGGCGCGCGCTCTCCCTTGGGGGGAGGGGGATGACGAACCACACGAGCCGCCGATTGGCAGGAGCCCTCAATGCCGCCCATCCTGCAACTCGCCCTCGATTTCCTCGACCTGGAGCGCGCCCTGCGCATCGCCGACCTGGCCGTCCCCGGCGGCGTCGACTGGGTCGAGGCCGGCACGCCGCTCATCAAGAGTGAGGGCCTCGACGCCGTCCGGGCCCTGCGCGAGCGGTTCCCCGAGAAGCGGATCGTGGCGGACATGAAGACCGCCGACGCCGGCCGCGTCGAGATGGAAGCCGCCGCCAAGGCCGGCGCCGATTACGCCGTCGTGCTGGGGGCGGCGAGCGAGGCCACCGTCCGCGAGGCGATCGAGGTCGGCCGCCACTTCGGTCTCGGCATCGGCGTCGACATCCTCGGCGTGGCGGACCCCGAACCGCTCGTCGCGAGACTGGGCGAGTGGGGTGCGGCGTTCGTGGCGGTGCACTGTCCGATCGACATGCAGATGGCCGGCGGGACCGCCGACGCCGGCACCGATCTCCTCGCGCGCCTGGCGAAGGTGACGGACGTGCCCCTGGCGGCTGCGGGCGGCCTGACGCCGGAGACGGCCCCGCAGGCGGTGGCGGCGGGGGCGTCCATCGTCGTCGTGGGCGGCGCGATCATCAAGGCCCACGATCCGGCCGCGGCCGCCGCCGACCTCCGCCGCGCCATCAACACGGGTCAAGGCGTGAAGACGGACCTCTTCCGCCGCGTGGGCCTTGAGGGCGTCCGCGAGGTCTTGATGCGGGTCTCGACCGCCAACGTGAGCGACGCCTGCCATCACCGGCCGTGCCTGGAGGGCCTCGCGCCGGTCGTGCCGGGCGCGAAACTCGTCGGGCCCGTCCTGACGGTGCGGACGGCGCCCGGCGACTTCGCCAAGAGCGTGGAGGCGATCGACCGCGCCGAGCCGGGCCAGGTCATCGCGATCGACGCCGGCGGGGCCGGGCCCGCCGTCTGGGGCGAACTCGCCTCCGAGTCCGCCCTCCAGAAACAGGTGGCCGGCGTCGTCATCGACGGCGCCATCCGCGACACCGGCGACATCCGCAACCTCGGCTTCCCGGCGTTCGCCCGGGTGACGTGCAGCCACGCGGGGTACCCGAAGGGGCTGGGCGAGATCGGCGGGCCCATCCGCCTGAGCGGCCAGGAGGTCCAACCCGGCGACTGGCTCATCGGCGACGACGACGGCGTCATGCACCTGTCGGCCCGGCAGGTGGTGGAACTGGCGAACCGCGCCCAGGACTTGCTCGAGACCGAGAACCGCCTTCGCGCCGAAATCCGCGAAGGCCGGACCCTCAGCCAGGTGGCGTACCTCGAAAAGTGGGAGAAGGCGTGACGCGCCGGCCCGCCCCCGGCGCACGATACGTTGACGATGACCCGGCCGCCAAGTATCATACGAAGAGAGCCCCCGGCTGACGGCCGGTAGCCGGTTCCAGCGTATATCAAACGGACTAAAACCATGCTTTGCCAGCGATGCAAGAAGCAGCAGGCGACCGTCCACCTGACGGAGATCGCCCATAACGAGAAGCAGGAGCGGCACCTGTGCGAGGACTGCGCGCGGGAGGAAGGCGTCGCGCTGAAGGCCCAGATCAACCTCCAGGACGTCCTCTCGGGCATGCTGGAGGCGCACCAGGCCGCCGGCGAGGAGGCCGGCCTGAAGTGCCCGGACTGCGGGATGACGTACGGCGAGTTCCGCAGCCAGGGGCGCCTGGGCTGCCCGCACGATTACGAGGTCTTCGCCGAACCCCTCCAGGAGGTGCTCGAGAAGGTGCACGGCTCCACCGAGCATCTGGGCAAGATGCCGAAGCGGTCGGGTGCCGACCAGCGGGCGCAGCGCGAACTCATGCAGATGCGCCGGGACCTCCAGGACGCCGTCCAGCGCGAGGACTACGAGGAGGCCGCCCGCCTCCGCGACCGCATCCAGGAAAAGGAAACCGGCGGGTGAACCTGGACGAGATCATCGCGTCGCCCAGTCCGTGGCTCGAGCCCGGCGGTCCGCATGCCGAGATCGTCCTGTCGACGCGGGTGCGCCTGGCGCGGAACGTGGCCGGCCGCCCGTTCCTGGCGCGCATGGACGCCGACCAGCAGCAGGAGTTCGCGCCCCTCCTGAAGGACGCCGTCACCGCCGCCGTCGGGCCCGACACGTATACCTGGTTCGACCTCGAATCGCTGGGGGAGATCGACCGCCAGTGCCTGCTGGAGCGGCACCTCATCAGCCGCGAGCATGCCGCCGCCGAGGGGCCCCGCGCCGTCGCCGTCAGCCCCGACCAGCGCATCGCCGTCATGGCGAACGAGGAGGATCACCTGCGGCTGCAGGTGTACGCCGCCGGGTTCCAACTGGAAGACGCGTGGACCGAGGCCGACGCCCTCGACGACCGCATCGAGGGGCAGGTGGGCTACGCCTTCTCGCCCAAACTCGGGTACCTGACCGCCTGCCCCACGAACGCGGGCACCGGCATGCGCGCCAGCGTCATGCTGCACCTGCCGGCCCTGGCGCTCACGCGACAGATCGAGAAGGTTTTCAACGCGGTCTCGCGGATGCGGCTGGCGGTGCGCGGCATCTACGGCGAGGGCACCCAGGCCGTCGGCGACATGTACCAGATCTCGAACCAGGGGTCGCTCGGCCGGTCGGAGCAGGACATCCTCGGCACGCTGGCCTCGGTCATCCCGCAGATCATCGAGTACGAGGAGCAGGCCCGCGGGGTCCTCGTCGGTGAAAGCCCGGTGGCCCTGGACGACCGGCTGTACCGGTCCTGGGCCCTGCTGACGCACGCGCGGACGATCTCCAGCGAGGAGACGCTCACGCTTCTTTCGGCGGTGCGGCTGGGCGTCCACCTGGGGCGCCTCGACGGCATCGATATCGGGGCCGTCAACGAACTCTTCCTGCTCACGCGGCGGGGTCACATCCAGCGGATTCGCGGCGGCGAACTCGACGAGTCCGAACGCGATCGGGCCCGGGCCGACTACATCCGAAAGCGACTGGACAGCCACGGATAGCCATGCCCGATCTCCCACTCGGTGCCGTCATCGCGTTCGACTTCGACAAATGGGACGTGGACGAGGAGATCGCCCTCGCCCACACCGCCGGCGCCCGGCTCGTCCAGGTGTACCGCAACTGGCTGGCCGGCACCCCGGCCGGCGAAATGCGCCGGCGCATCGAGGACGCCGGCCTGGCGGTCGACAGCCTCCACGCCTACATCGACCTGGAGATGCTCGACGGGCCGGTCTTCGACCTCTCCGCCGCCGACGCCTCGGTGCGGGAAGCGGGGCTGGAGATCGCGCGGCACGAGACGGCGTTCGCCCGCGACCTCGGCTGCCGCGACATCATCGTCCATCCGGTCGGCCCCGGCGACACGCAGGAGGATGCGTTCCGGCCGGACGCCCTGCGCACGAGCGCCGAGCAGCTGGCCCGCCTGGCGGAGGCGGCCGGCGTCCGGTACCTCATCGAGAACATGCCGCCCCCCATGTTCGGGCACGACGCCGCCCTGCTCCGGCGGGTCGTGGACGACGTCGACAGCCCGCACCTCGGCCTCGCCTACGACGCCGGCCACGCCCACGTCGCGAACCGCCCCGTCCAAATCGTTCACGAGATGGGGCCGCGACTGTGGGGCGTCCACCTGCACGACAACGCCGGCGACGAGGACGACCACCTGTTGCCCGGCCTCGGCACCCTGCCCTTCGACGACGTGGCGGCCGCACTGGCCGAGGTCGGTTTCGGCGGGACGTTCATGCTCGAAATCTACCGGGAAACGGCGGAAGTCCGCCGCGACCTGACCCCCGACCGCCTGGCGTACATCGAACACCTGCGGCGGGTGGCGTCGGGCGGCCGATAACATACGCGCATCGGCCCCCGCTTTGTCATGCTGAGCGAAGCGAAGCATCTCGCCATGCGAATGACACAACGGCAACGGCCACGGCGAGATTCTTCGTCGGCCATGCGGCCTCCTCAGAATGACAACCCTGGCCCTCCTCGTGCGGGCGGAACGTTCACCCGCCCCTCCCCTTTCCCGAATCCGTGATCTCCACGAGGGCGTCGGGATACGGGTGCAGATACGTCTGCTCCATGAGGTACGGCCGATCGAATCGCACGGCCCACGACCGGACGAGCGTCGTCAGGACACTGAGCGGCACCTTGCCCGCGCGGTACCGCTGAAGCCCGTCCAGGAAGAACGCCTTCTCCTCCGCCTGGAGCCCCTCCGCCATGTGCCCCAGGGCGTGCATCAGGACGTTGATCATGCTCGTGAACCTCGGCGGCCGGGCCAGCGCGCGGGCCAGCCGCTCGCCGTACGCCCCGAACACGTCGGCCACGGGCTTCTGCTCGTGGTTCGCGACGATGCGGCCGAGGGCCCGCATCTGTGTCTGGTTGTACCCCATCAGGAGGCCCTTGTTACGGGCGTGGAAGTCCACGAGGTCGCGCATCCGGCCGGCGGCCCTTACCTCGCGGAACGCCGCCAGCGTGAAGAGGTTCGTCAGGAAGTGCTCGCGGATGCGGAAGTTGTTGAGCCGGCCTTCGTCCTCGACGGCGAGGTGCCCCAGCCGCTCGATCACGGCCCCGCCGACAAACCCCTCGCCGCGCGCGTGCGGCTGCTTGCCCTCCGGACCGCCGTAGATCTTCACGTCCTTGACGCCGCACGAGGGCGACCGGCTCTTCAGCAGGAACCCGTCCACGTCGCCCACGGCGTCGAGCGTGCGGTCGGCGTAGGCGCGCATCGTCTCGGAGACGTCCCGCCCCGTCGCCGGCTGGACCAGGCGCCGCTCGCCGTCGCGCTCGACGACACGAATCGGATCGCGCGGGCACCCGAGGCCGATCTCCACCTCCGGGCAGACGGGGCAGAACGTCACGTGCCCGTCGAGCCGCTTGACGAACGGCTCGGAGATTATCGCCCCGTTCCATCGGCACGCGGCGAAGCCCAGGCACCTGCTGACGACGACGCGCGGTCGGGCGAACTCCGTCAAGGGGATGTCTCCTTCTGCATGCGTCCGCGCCCGCGCCGCCCGGGCCCTGCGGCGGCCGGACGTCACCCCGCAGGGCTCCCGACGCACGCAGCGTACAGGGCGCTCTCCTCCTCGCCGTCCACGTCCACGAGCGCGTTCATCGCGTCGTCCAGAAACGCGCCGATCATGCACGTGCCCAGGCCGAGCGCCTCGACCGCCAGGTGCAGGTTCTCGGCCGCGTGGCCGGCGTCCAGGTACGCGTACCGCAGGGCCCGGTCGCCGTACTTCTGAGCGCTGCGTCCCCAGACGGCGGACCAGACGACCGTGACGGCCGCCCGGGCGACCATCCGCTGCCCCAGGCACGCCGAGGCGACGGCGTCGGCGACGTCGTCGCGGGCCTCGACGAGGGCGAGCCGCTCCTCCGGCAGTTCCCAGTGATAGATGCCCGGCGCGAGGTCCTCCACGCGAGCCGCCGCCACGTACGTCTCCACCGGATACAGCGCCCCGGCGGACGGGGCGGTCCGCAGCGGCCGGTGCCCCGGCTCCGAGACGCCCTGCGCCGCCCAGAGGAGCAGCATGAGCGTTTCCTGGGAAAGCGCGTCGCCGGTGAACCGGCGCCGGCTCCGGCGGGCGCGGAGGCACTGCCACAGGTCCGCCTTCGGCAGCGCCTGCGGGCGATTCAGCGCCACGACCGTCGCGCCGCCCCCCTGCGCGTACGACTTGTACAACGGAACGCGGCGCTGCCAGTGCGGGTCGTGGCCGGGCATGGCGTCCCGCCGGTAGGCGGTGCCGTTCTGGTAATCGTGGAGCAGGGTCATCGCGCTTCCTTTCGCGCCCCGTCCGTTCGGAGGCGTTCGATGAGCCGCCGCGCCCACGCCCCGTAGCCGCAAGCGGTCGCGGAACGCCGCCGGGCGGCGGGACCCGCGGTGCGCTGCCCCGTGGCGGTCCGGTTCCGGCGCAGGCGGCCGAAGTCGATCCGGTTCAGCAGGTTGGGCGTGACGCCCTCGAGCCCCGGCCGGACGAGAAAGGTCGACGTGTAGTAGTAGATCGGCATAATGGGCACGTCGTCCAGGAGGAGGCGCTCGGCCTCTCGCAGGACGGCCATGCGTCGGTCGGGATCGGTCTCGCGTGCGGCCTCGGCGATGAGCCGGTCGTACGCGGCGTTCGACCAGCCGGTCTCGTTGTTCCCGCCGCCGGTCACGAACATATCCAGGAACGTATTCGGGTCCACGTAATCGCCGTACCACCCCGCGCGGGCGATCTGGTACTCCAGCCGCTGCACCTTGTCGAGAAAGACCTTCCACTCCACCTTCTCGATGCGGACGTTCAGGCCCAGGTGCGTGCGCCACTGGTGTTGGACGACCTCCGCCAGGGGCACGTGCTCGTTGTCCTTGTTGACCAGGATGGCGAGTTCCCCCATTCCCTCGCCGCCCGGGTGGCCGGCCTCGGCGAGGAGGCGGCGGGCTTCCTCCACGTCTTCGGGGACACCGTCGACGGGCTCGTACCCGGTCATGCCGGGCGGCACGAAGGCGCGGGCGGGCTGCTGACCGCCGCGGGCGGCCCGGTCGATGATCTCCCGGCGATCGATCGCCAGCACCAGCGCCCGCCGCACACGCGGGTCCGTCAGCGGCTCCACGGTACAGTTAAACCGGTAAAAATACGTAGCCAAGCCGGGCCCGTAGACGACGTCGCGGCGCCGCCCCGCCCGCTGGGCCTCGAGCAGCGGCAGGATGGCCAGGTTCGGCACCACCGTCGTCAGGTCCACCGCGCCCGTCTCGTAGGCCAGGAGCGCCGTGTTCGGATGCTGGAACACGCGCGATTCAATCCGCTCCAGCGCCACCGCGTCCGCGTTCCAGTAATGCGGGTTCTTGCGCCACCGCATGCGGCTGCGGAACTCCCACGCAACCAGTTCGTACGCCCCGTTCGAGACGATATGCTCCGGAAAGGTCCACCGCTCGCCGTGCGCCTCGACCACGTCGCGACGCACGGGCAGGTAGGTGTGGAAGGCCACGAGGTCCGGGAAGTACGCACAGGGCTGCTTGAGGTCGACGACCAGGCGCCGCGGGCCCTCGGCACGGATGCCGACGGTGGCCCAGTCGGCCGTCTTCGCTTCGTCCAGCCCCGCCTTCAGGTACGCCTCCGCCCCGCGGATGGGATAGAGCATGTAGGCGTACTCGGCGGCGGTGGCGGGCGTCAGGACGCGGCGCCAGGCGTACGCGAAATCCTCGGCCGTGACGGGACGCTTGTCGCTCCACTTCGCGTCCGGCCGGAGGTGAAACGTGTAGGTGAGGCCGTCCTCGGAAACCTCCCACCGCTCGGCCGCGCCGGGTCGCGGCTCCAGGTCGACGGGGTCCAGGACGGTGAGACCTTCGAAGAGGCCGCCCGCCACCCGGCCGTCGTTCAGGGCCTTCAGGGTGCCGGGGTCGATGCTGGCGACCTCGACGCCCGCGGTCCAGACGAGGTCCGCCGGCGGCCCGGAGGAACGGTGCGCGAGGAGGGCGGCCGCCACGACGAGTCCGGCGGCCAGGGCCAGAGATGCCATCAGCGTGCGCATGGGGGGCCGTTTGCGAGGACAGGGCCGCCTGTAGCGGCCGTCCGTGACGATGCCGACCGCCGCACCCGGCGGGGCGGAGCCGGCGAGAGATCAGGCGCCGGCGTCCCCGGTGCCCTCGGCCTCGCCGGTGGTGGCTTCATCGGTGCCGCCGGCGGGGGCTTTCCCGGTGCCGGTCTCGCCTCCGCCCCGGCGTGCTTCGACGGCCGCATCGACCGCCGCGGGCATGTCCGGACGCTGGTCGATGCGTTTCGTTCGGGCCAGGCGTTCCACCCACTCCAGCAGCGCCAGTTGCTGGAGGGGCAGCGACTCGGTCGCCTCGAACCCCACGTCCTCGCCGGTGATTCTCTCGAGGGAGGCGTTCAGTTCCGTCATCAGCCTGGAGTAGCCGGCCGGCGGAGGCGTATCGGGCTCCGGCGGCGGCGGCAGGATATGCGTGCAGAGCGTGGCGTAGGCCAGCAGGATTCTCTTCTTCGCTTCCGGCCGGACCTCCCGCGAGTACGCCCGTTCCAGCAATCGGACCACGTCCGACACCATCTTCTGGGCCAGCGGGTCCGACATGGCCAGGTCCTTGGCCTTGTCGCTCACACCGGCCGCCAGCACGTCCTGCGCCCCGTCGTGATCAAACGTGCCCAGCGCGTTGAACAACTCGATGAGCACCGGCACGGGCTGCGGTTTCTGAAGGGCCTTCTCAATGGAGGCGGCGATCTCGCGCTCCAGGCTCGGAACGACCCGCTGGACGATCTTCGGCGCCAGTTTCGCCAATCCCTTGGCCGCCCAGTACCGCGAACCCGCATACGGGTCCTCCGCGAGCGCCGTCTGGAGCAGCGGGGCGGCATCGAACGACTGGAGGTCCGCCAGCACCATCACGTAGTTGACGCGGGCGGGTTGGCTGACCGCCTGGTCGGCCGCCTTTTCGAGCACCTTGACGGCCTCCTCGGCGAAGGCCCGGCGGTACGCCTCGGTCCGGCCCTCCGTGCTCTGGACCTCGGCCAGGAGGTTGTTGCGAGCGGCGACCATCCCGCGACGGTCCGGGTCCGTGTTGGTGAGCATCGCCCGGACCGTCGTCGTGATAAAGTCCTGGATGCGGCTTCGGTCGTTCGCCGTCAGGCTGCTCTTTTCCCGGACATCGGTCAGATCCGGCAACGCCTGCGCCCCGGCGAGCGCGGGCCAGACCAGCAGTGCGAGGACAGCCACCTGCACCGATCGCGTCATGGAGGGCTCCTTCCTGCAGGGATAGCGGCAGGGCCGACCGTCATCGGATCCGCCCCCGGCCCCGTGGGTTCGTTTCGACCGCGCCTGCACCCCTGCCGTTAGTCTCCGTAACGTAAGCCCTGCGCCCAGAGGTGTCAAGGGTTTTGCCGGGAAGCCGACAGACGACGCTCAGAACACTGCCTGCACCCGCACGCCCAGGATGACGGCGTCGTCCACACCATCCAGCGCGCCGGGGTCCGCCACGTACTGCACGTGCGGGCTGACGCTGAGCCACGGCGTTATCTGGACGGCGTAATAGGCCTCGACAGCCGTTTCGTGGGCCGAGGTGAAGCCCGCCCCCGGCTCGTCGCTCACCCGTGCCCGCGCTATGCCGACGCCGAGCACGTCGTCGTCCCGCCCCGGCAGGAGGCCGCGGTACCGGCACCCGGCAGACCAGAACGTGTGGACGGCGTTCAGGTCCTCGTCGGCCCATCCGAAACGGACGAACACCCCGAGCCCCTGCACGGAGGCGGGGTCGTCGCCCTCGCGAAGGAGCATCTGGTCGGCACTGGCGTAGAAGCCGACGTCGTCGCGCTCGCTGCCGGCGCCGTCGAAGCGGGCCTTCGGCTGGGGATCGTACCACACGCCGGCGCGGACGGCGCCGGGCAGGCGTCCACCGGGCCCCGGCAGTCCGCCCACGTACCCGCCCTCGGCGATGCTGAAGGAGTAGTCCTCGCGGTCGAACGCCGTGTTGAAACCGATTTCGCGAATGTCCGCCTGGGCGTCGGCGATCGCCGCCGACGCGTACCAGCCCTCCGCCGGCTCCACGTACACCGCCAGGCCGATGCCGTAATCCGGAAACGGAATGGCCGGGTTGTTCACCAGCCCGCCGTTGAGGAACTGGCTCGTCTCGTCGTTGGCGAAGGCGTTGCCGTCGAACGCGGCGGCGGCCCCGTGGCTCTCGAACCCGGCCGTCAGGTCCATCTTGCCGACACGCACGCGGAAGCGGCCGTCCGCGAAATCATGCTGGTACCACAGTTCGGTGACGTCGGCGCTGCGGTCGCCTCCCGCGTCGTCGTTGACGCCGAACAGGCTGCCGACCGACGACGCGTCGAGGCCGTCGGACCAACTGCCCTCGGTCAGGACGTACACGCGGCCGCCGTCGAGACCGGCGAGGACGCCCATATCGGCCTCGAGTTCCAGGTCGTAACTGCCGGCGTACCGGCCGGCGTGGCGATGCGTCGTCTCGCCCCGCGCCACGCCATGATAGACCTGCGTGGCGCTGAGGGCGAGGGTCAGGCCGGCCTCTTCCAACCGCGGGGCGGCGCCGAACCAGCCGTCGGTCAGCGTCTCGCGTTCGCACACGGACGTGCCCGGCTCGCGGATGGAGGTGGCGCGGTCGACGCGCCGGATGCTGCCGTCCTCCGCCTCGCCCGATGCCCCGGCCCCGCTCGCGCCGCCGGCGAACATCAGGATACACGCAAGTGTTACCGCCCGCCGCGTCATGGCGTCTCCTCCTATCGCTACAACGCCACGTCGGCCATTTGTGCGGTGGGTCTGGGCACCCGCCGGTCTCCCGGTTTTGGCCCACCGCGCAGACCGCTCTTGTCGCGTTGTACCGCTAGCCGCCCAACCCCAGCAGCGTCCCGGCCTGGTACACGGCGACGGCCGCCGCGTACGCCATCCCCGTCAGCATGGCCCACTGCAGGACGACCCATTTCCACGAGCCGGATTCGCGCCACATCACGGCCACGGTGGCCATACACGGAAACCCGAGCAGGCAGAAGACCATGACGGCCACGCCCTGGAGGGGGGAGTAATTGCGCCGGAGCGCCGCGTGGAGGGACTCGCTCTCGGCCCCGACCTCTTCGCCCAGCGACAGGACGATGCCCATCTGGGCGACGAAGACCTCCTTGGCGGCAAACGCGCCGAGCAGGCCCGTGTTGATGCGCCAGTCGAAGCCGGCCGGCCGCGTCACCGGCTCCAGCGTCCGGCCGATGCGCCCCGCGACGGAGTACTCCAGGGCGACCTGCTGGCTCGCCTTCGCAGGGACATCGGCGGCGGGCGCTTCGGGCGGCGCCGGGAAACTCGTCAGGGCCCACATCAGGATCGAGATGCCCAGGATAACGGTGCCCGCCTTCTTCACGTACATCCATCCGCGCTGCCACATATGGAGTAGTGCGCCCCGTGAGGTCGGCGCGCGGTACGGCGGCAGTTCCATGACGAACGGTTCCGTCTCGCCGCGGAACAGCGTGCTCCGCAGCACCTTGGCCAGCACCACCGCCGCCGTCGCCCCGACAACGTACATCGACCAGACGAGCGGCGTCCGCCACTCCGCCGGGAAGAGCGCCCCCGCGAACATCACGTAAATCGGGAACCGGGCGCTGCAACTCATCAGCGGCAGGATGAGCATCGTGGTGAGGCGGTCGCGGCGGCTCTCGAGCATCCGTGTGGCCATCATGGCCGGCACCGTGCATCCGAATCCCAGGATCATCGGGATGAAACTCTTGCCGTGCAGCCCGATCTTGTGCATCCACCGGTCCACGATGAACGCCGCCCGCGCCATGTAACCGGAGTCCTCGAGCACCGCGATCGCCAGAAACAGGATGAGGATGTTCGGCAGGAACACCAGCACGCCGCCCACGCCGTGAATGATGCCGTCGACGAGCAGGCTGCGGACGAGGCTGTCGCTGCCGGCCGGCCACAGGCCGCCCACCGCCCGGCCCAGCCACTGGAAGAGGGCGTCGATCCCGTCCATCGGCACCTGGCCCAACGTGAACGTCGCCCAGAACATGAGGTACATCAGGCCCAGAAAAATCGGCAGGCCGAGGAGCGGGTGCGTGAGGACGGCGTCGATCTGGTCCGACCGCGTGTGCCGCGATTCAACCGTGGAGCGGACCGTTTCCTGGCACGCCCCGCTGATGAATCCGTAGCGGCGGTCGGCGATCACGATCTCCGGCGCATCGCCGAGCAGGCCGGTGAGGCGTTGGACGGCGTCGTCGACGGCCCGGAGGATTTCCTCGCCGCGGGCGCACTGATCGCCGACGCGCTCGCGGATGCGGGGATCGTTCTCGAGCAGTTTCAGCGCCACCCACGGCGGCTCGCGCGGGGCCAGGCGCTCCGCCTCCGGCTCCAACAGGCCGGCCAGGTGAGCGATCTCGCGGTCGATCTCCGGCCCGTAGGCGAGCGGTACGGGCCGCTCGCGCCGGGCGTGGGTGCCCACGGCGACCGTCGCGTCGAGGATCTCCTCGATGCCCTCGCCGCGGTTGCCGACGGCGGGCACGAGCGGCACGCCGCCCAGCAGGTGAGATAACTGATCCCGGTCGAACACGTACCCGCGGGCGGCCGCAATGTCGCTCATGTTCAGCACAAGGACGAGCGGGACGCCGAGTTCGAGGAACTGGACCGCCAGGTACAGGTTCCGTTCCAGGTTCGAGGCGTCGAGCACGTCGACGACGACGTCCGGGTGCTCGTCGATGACGAACTCGCGGGCCACCACCTCGTCCGTCGAGTAGGCCGTCAGGCTGTACGTGCCGGGCAGGTCGACGAGGTCCAGCCATACGCCCTGGTGGAGGCGGACGCCGGCCTTCTTTTCGACCGTCACGCCGGGGTAATTGCCCACGTGCTGGCGGGAGCCCGTCAGGCCGTTGAAGATGGTCGTCTTGCCGGAATTGGGGTTGCCCGCGAGGGCCACCGTGAGCCGCTCGACGGCGTGGCCGGGCGCGGTCGGGGCGCCGGCGTCGGCGGGAGGCTGGCGGGATTGCGTCTGGTCGTCCATCGTCTGAGCCACGCGTGCAGCGTGAAGTTTGTGCGCGGCGGGTCTCCGTACCCGCCGCGCATCATCAGAGATAAGGCATCGCGCGGTGGGCAGTCTTGCCCGCCGCCCGTCATCAGAGATAAGGCGTTAGAGCGCGGCGGCCAGTCTTGGCCGCCGCGCGAGACGCGATGCCCAAGACTGGGCACCGCGCACCACATGCAGCCCGCGGCTTCCGATCAGGCGGACGGCGATGCCCCGCTGCCGGAATCGTTCTCCGGGACCACGAGCACCTTGCGGGCCATTCCTCGCCCCAGGACGATGCGCGACTCGCCCGCCGCCACGACGAACGGGCCGCGCCCCCCGTTGTGGACGACGCGGACGGCGGCGCCGGCGCGCAGCCCCATGGCCGTCAGGCGCGACCGCAGGCCGGGCCCGCCCCGGACCATGACGAGCCGCGCCTCCGCCCCGTCGGGGAGCGACTCCAGCGGGACGGCGTCGGCGGATGGGCCGGAAGAGGCTGTCATGCGGGTTCTCCCGTCGCCAGGCCGTCGGAGGACGCGCCGGCGGTTTCCTGGAGAAACGCCTCGAACGCCTCGGCCAGCGAACCGCCGCCGCTGGGCCAACGCTCGGCAAACTGGAGGAACTGCACGAAGCGGGCGAGCACGTCGCCCTTGATGGCATGCTCCATTTTGCAGCCGACCCGCTCGGCCTCCGGTTCCGGCACGCCGAGCACCTCCATGAGAAACCGCTTGAGCACCCGGTGCCGACGAAGGAGCATCCGGCCAATGCCCTCGCCCTCCGGCGTCAGCGTCACGTACTGGTACGGTTCATAGTGGACCAAACCGCGCTCGGCCAACGCCTGCATCGCTCCCGTGACGCTGGATTTCCCGACGCCGATGAGGGTAGCGATTCCCTTCATCCGCGCCACGCCGTGCCGCTGGACGAGGAGGTAAACCGCCTCCAGGTAATCCTGGAGGCTCTCGCTGAGGCCCGGATGTTTCGTGTTTTCCATAGCCACACGCACTTTGAGCCTATCCGAATCACCCTCTGGCTTCGACCGGCTGCGGCGACCGCAGCCGGCGTCGGGCTGCATCG
>CAZNYC010000105.1:0-14419 GCA_964577175.1 uncultured Anaerolineales bacterium | reverse complement strand
CGGTCGCACGTGGAATCGAAGACGGCCCCGAAGCGCGTCATTCGCCGGCCGACCTTGGCCATGGCGCCGTCGAGCATGTCGCAGGCGCCGGCGGCGACGAGGAGGGAAACGGCCCAGGCCCGCCAGTACGGCCGGCCGCAGGCAATCGCCACACCCGCTCCGACCGTCAGCAGCATCCCCAGGGCCGTGATGTGATTCGGCCTCAGGCCGACCCGCAGCAGGCCGCGCGCCACCCCGTCGCGGCAGGGAGCGACGACGCGGTTGATGACTTCCGATGGGAGCATGAGCGATGTGCCGGTTGAGCCCGGCAACCATTAGCCCCCTGCTTGCAGGGCGCGTTCACCACGGCACGCGCCGGGCAAGCCCGGCGGCTAAATGTGGCGGGCTCGAAAGGCTGGATGCGCATCGCGCGGCGCCTGCGGCGACCTGCCGCGCAGCCCTGAAAAGACCGTTTCGAGCGCGGTGGGTGCGGAGACCCATCGCGCACATGGCCGACTTAGCGTTGTAGGATTAATCGCCGCGCTACTTGGCCGCCGAGTGCGTCGCCGGCGAAGGACGCGAGCCCGGGGTCTCGGCGATGAAGGCGTCCACCTCGACCCGCGCCGCCACGTCGTCCATCTGGACGGGCGGATGCTTCATCAGGTACGCCGACGGCGCCCCGAGCGGCCCGGCCAGGCCGCGGTCGCGGGCCAAGCGGCACAGGCGCACCGCGTCGATGGCGCAGCCCGCGCTGTTCGGCGAATCCTCCACCGAGAGGCGGAGTTCCAGATTCAGCGGCACGCCGGCGAAGCCCCGGCCCTCCATCCGCAGGAAGCAGACCTTGTTGTCCTTCTGCCACGGCACGTAATCGGCCGGGCCGATGTGGACCTGGTCTTCGGGCAGCGGCGTTTCGAGTTGCGACTGAACGGCCTCGGTCTTCGAGACCTTCTTCGAGGAAAGCCGCTCGCGCTTCAGCATGTTCAGGAAGTCCGTGTTGCCGCCCGTGTTGAGTTGGTAGGTGGCCTCCAGGGCGGCGCCGCGGTCGCGGAACAGGCGCGTGAGCGTCCGGTGGACGATGGTCGCACCCACCTGGGCCTTGATGTCGTCGCCCACGCACGGGATGCCGGCGTCCGTAAACCGCCGCGCCCACGCCGCGTCGCTGACGATGAACACCGGGATGCAGTTGACCAGGCTGACGCCGGCCGCCAGGCACGCCTCGGCGTAGTGCTCGGTCGCCTGCTGCGAGCCGACGGGCACGTAGTTGAGGAGGATCTCGGCGCCGGAGGCCTTGAGGGTCTCGGCCACGTTTACGGGGGGCTCGTCGGACGGCATGAAGCGCTGGTCGTCGGGGAACGCGGCCATGTGGTCGGAGTACCCGTCGAGGACGGGCCCCATCGCCACGGTCACGCCGCTCTCGGGCAGGTCATCGGTGATGGTCGCGGTGCAGTTGGGCGGGGCGAAGACGGCCTCTTCGAGGGGCCGGCCGACCTTGCGGCGGTCGATGTCGAAGGCGGCGACGAAGTCGAGGTCGCCCGGGCGATACCCGCCCACCGACTCGTGCATCAGGCCGAGGGGATCGATACACCCGCCCTTCTCGGCCAGGCGGCGGTAGTAGACGACTCCCTGAATCAGGCTGGCGGCGCAGTTGCCGACGCCGGCCACCGCCACCCGTATCGGAGCAGGCATGCTGAGGTCCCCTTTCGTCGAGCCGGCGCCCCCGGACGGACACGCGGTTGCAGATTGCCGGCGGAACCTTAACAGATAGCAGGGGCCCGGTGGAGTGTCAACGGCAAAACCGTTCGGCGCGGTGGCGCGGTGTAAGGCAAATGGGGGGCACTGGCCTGCGACGTCATGTTGCGGCGGCGCGTCCGGTTTTTCTCCACAGGGTTTCCACGGCGGCAACAGGCTGTGGAGAAAAAACTTTCGCCGGCGCCGCCGTTCGGCTAACTGCCTGTCTGCCGCGCAGTTGCAGGTCTTTGCGCGGCGCTCACAGAGGCTGCAAAAGAATTTCACCTTTGCGGCCTTGACCTTTCGCTGTAGCATGCCTCGTGCCGCGCAACACGACCCGGTCTTCTCTTCTCCGGCCGGCGTCCGGCGGCGACGCTTATCGTGGGGAACCAAGGTCAGTTTGCGCCATCAGACGGGGGCACGTTCGTGGCGCCGCTTCAGGATTCCGAGACCGCACTGATTGCCACGAACCTCCGGGACCGCGTCGGCACCGAACGGTGGCGCGTGTGGTTCGAGGGCGCCACCGATTTCCACGTCGAGGAGGATGGCGTGACGGTGGGGGTGGCGAACCTGTTCATCAGCGACCATCTCCAGCGGCGGTTCGCCGACGAGATCCAGGCCGCCATCCGCGACGCCCTCGGCCGCACGCCGCCCGTCACCTTCCGCATCCAACCGGACCTGTACCAGCGCCGGCGGCGGGAGAACCTGGAGGGTGAGGCCGACGCCATGCAGCGCCTGGGCGCCGAGGCCCAGGCGGTCGCCCCGTCGCGGTCGACAAAGGAAACGGAGGCGTCGTCCCCGTCGCCGGCGGCGCGGACCACCTCCCTCCACCGGCCGCTTTTCACCCTGGAGAACTTCGTCGTCGGCCCCTGCAACCAAATGGCCTACGCCGCCGCCCAGGCCGTCGTCGGCGCGCCCGGCAAAGACTTCCATCCGCTGTTCATTCACGCGGGATGCGGCCTGGGCAAGACGCACCTCTTGCAGGGGATTCTGTACGCCTGCGGACGGGGCCGGGCGCTGCGGGTCGCGTGTATCTCCGCCGAGCAGTTCACCAACCAGTATTTGGCGTGCATGCGAACGCAGCGGCTCGACGCCTTCCGCCACCGCTACCGCAGCCTGGACGTGCTGGCCATCGACGACGTCCATTTCCTGGCCGGCAAGGCCGCCACCCAGGAAGAGTTTCTGCATACGTTCAACGAACTGGACAACCAGGGGCGGCTGGTGGTGCTGGCCTCGGACAGCCATCCGCGGGACATCGCCCGCATCCAGGATCACCTGATCAGCCGGTGGGTCTCGGGGCTGGTGGTGCGGATGACGGCCCCGGACCGCGACACGCGCCGGCGGCTGCTGGAGACGAAGGCGATCCAGATGGGCCAACCCCTGTCCCGCGACGTGCTGGACCTGCTCGCCGACCGGCTGGGCGGCAGCGTCCGGGACCTGGAGGGCGCGCTGACGCGTCTGATCGCGTGCGCGGCCCTGTTGAAGACGCCGATCACGGCGGACTTGGCCCGCCGCGTGGCCGCCGACCTCGCCGCCGCGCCCCCCGCGCGGACGGATCTGGAGGCCATCGAGCAGGCGGCATGCGCGTTCTTCGGCGTCACCTCCGCCGACGTCCGCAGCCGCCGAAAGGCCCGGCCCATTTCCCTGGCCCGCCAGACCGCGATGGTCCTGGCGCGGGAGATGACGGACCTGAGCCTGTCGGAAATCGCCCACGGCCTCGGCAGCAAACATCACACGACCGTCCTCGCCGCTTGCCGCAAGTGGCGACGTCTTACCGATGCCGGCACCGAGGTGACCTGGACCGACCGGGACCGGCGCCGGACGATGAGCGCCGAAACCCTTCTGGCGCACCTGCGGCAGCAGGTGCAGGCGTAGGCCGACGCCTGGGCGCGTCACTCCCCTTTTTGATTTGGCCTCGACCCCCGCGGGCGCCGATAATGCGCGCAGGCGCCGCTGGCGTTCGCGTTCGAACCGAACACATTTATTGAGCCCGGTAAAAGTAAAGTGAAGATGTCATTCTGAGGCCTCGCTTGCGAGGCCGAAGAATCGCGCCGTGCCAGTGGCGACAAGGCGAGATTCTTCGTCGGCCTTGCGGCCTCCTCAGAATGACAACTATGAAGATTCCTTTTACCGGACTCAATAGCCGCCGGGCTTGCCCGGCGCGTGCCGTGCCCACGTTGAAGCACGCAAAAATACGCGCCGACCAAGGTCGGCGGCTCAACGTGCCGCGCGTCGATAATGCGCGCCGAGAACGTGCGCCGCGCGGCGGCCCAGGAAGACCGCCGCGCGGGAATATCCGAGCCCCCCACCAGGAGGTCCCGTGGCCGAACTCATCGTCAGCATCTCGGGCATTCGCGGTATCGTGGGCGACGGGCTCGGACCGCGCGAGGCCGTCCGCTTCGGCCTGGCGTTCGGCACGCATCTGGGCGGGGGGACGGTCGTCCTCGGCCGCGACAGCCGGCCCAGCGGGCCGATGCTCGCCTCGGCCGTCCGGGCGGGCCTGACGGCCACCGGGTGCCACGTCATCGACGCGGGCATCCTCTCGACGCCCGGGGTGGGCGTGACGGTCGCCGAGCGGGAGGCGGCGGGCGGCGTCGTCATCACCGCCAGCCACAACCCCCCGCCCTACAACGGGATCAAACTGCTCTCGGCCGAAGGCATGGCCATCGACCGCGACACCGGCGCCGCTATCCGCGACCGTTACGAGGCGGGCAACGCCGCCGAGTCGCCCGCCGACGCCGTCGGCCGGGCCGACGCCGTCACCGATGCCGCCGACCGGCACGTGGCCCGCGTGCTGCGTACCGTCGACGCCGACACCGTCGGCGGCCGCGCCCCGGCCGTCGTCGTCGACGCCACCAACGGCGCCGGCGGCCGCGAGATGCAGATGCTCCTGGAACGCCTCGGCTGCCGCGTTACGATGATCCACGGCGACCCGACCGGACGGTTCGGCCGCGGCCCGGAACCGGTGGCGGCGAACCTGGGGGACCTCTCCGCCGCCGTCCGCGACGCCCGGGCGGAGGTGGGCCTGGCGCTCGACCCGGACGCCGACCGCCTGGCTCTGGTCGACGAGACCGGCCGGCCGGTGGGCGAGGAATACACGCTGGCCCTTGCGGCCCGGCACCGGCTGGGGCAGACGGCGGGGCCGGTGGCGGCGAACCTGTCGACCTCCCGCCTGATGGACGCCGTCGCCCGCGAGGCCGGCGTCACGCTTTACCGCACGCCGGTAGGCGAACTGAACGTGGCACAGGCGATACAGAAACACGGATGCGTCATCGGCGGCGAGGGCAACGGCGGCGTCATCGACCCGCGGGTCGGTTTCATCCGCAACAGCCTGGCCGGGGCGGCCCTGGTGCTGGAGATGCTGGCCGACCGCGGCGCCGCTCTCAGTGAACTTATCGCCGAGTTGCCCGTCTATACCATGGTGAAGGACAAGGTGCCGCTCGCGGGCGCCGCCGACGCCGCCCTCGAAGCGGTTCGCACGCAGTTCCCGGACGCCGAGACGGACCGCCGCGACGGCCTTCACCTGTCGTGGGACACGGGGTGGGTGCACGTGCGGGCATCCAACACCGAACCCATCCTTCGCATCCTGGCGGAATCCGCCGACGAGGCCGACGCCCGGCGGTGGGTGGCGGAGGTCCGACAGGCCGTCGGCACCGGGACGTAGGCCTGTCGCGGTGCTTTCCGCGCGGGGGGAGGCCATGCCACCGGCCCAACGACGAGATTCCTCCGCTCGCCCTCGCTGCGCGAGGCTCGGCCGAAAGGACGGCCGGGGCGCTGGTCGCTTTCTTGACCTGGGTCGGCGGCGCGCAGCCACGGGGATTTGGCTGTCGGCCGCTCCGGTTGTGCCGTATAATACGAATGATGCAATACGGACCGGCTGCGGCCGGTTTCACGTCCGGGGAAAACTACTCGGCTCGAAGGGGGTGTCCCATGAGGGCCGCAACACACCGTATCGTGCTTGCCGTGACGATTCTCGCCCTGGCTCCGGCGGCGTGGGCAGGCGTGCCGTGGAAGGGCGACGACAACGCCGACGCCGTCGCGCCCGCCACGCTGGACGAGGTCAAGGCCGACCTGGGCCAAGCCCGGTACGGCCGGGTGGTGGGCCCGGTCGAATCGAAGATGGCCCTGGCCGAGAAGGCCATGGAACCGTACGAGAAGGAGATGGAGAAGCCGGTCGGCAAGCGGCGGACCGACCTGCTCCAGAAGTGCAAGGTGCGGTCGGCGCAGATGCACGGGGCGGCCGCCAAGGCCGCCAAACGCGCCCAGTTGATGCTCCAGAAGGCGAGCCACCGGGCGTGCATCGAGGAGGAATTCGAGAAACCGAATCGCGAGTCGGCCATCCGCATCTACCTGGAACTCAGCCGCGACGCCCGGTTGGCGGGCAACCTGCCGCAGGCAGCCGCTTTCTGCAAGAAGGCCCTCGGGGTCGACTCGCAGAACGAGGAGGCCCGGCAACTCTTCAAGCAATTGGCCGAGGAATATCGCCAGGCGGTCCGCGACCGGCGCCGCCGGCCCGGCAGCACGGGCGGCGGGTCCGAAGACAAGAAGCCCTGGGAATGGGACCGCGACAGCGACCACAACCGCGACTGGGGCGACTGGCGGAACTACGGCGGGGGCGGCCGGCGAGGCTGGTATTGACCTTCCGCGGGCGCACGGCCCACTTTTTAGGGTTTGCAGCCGCCCGCGCATGTGTAGAATAAAGAAGCGGCGTGACGGTTCCGCCGCGCCGGGACACGTCCGCCCGCCGGGAGTGATGAGCGTATCGCCCGGCGTCACACGAGCACGTGGTACCGCCGAGGGGCGGGGAAAGGAGTTTTCCATGCATCGCTTCGTCATCGTCGCACTTGCCGGCCTCATGGCCCTCGGAGGCACGGTTGCCGCAGGCGCCGCCGGCGTCCCCTGGCAAGAGGGCGGCGCCGAAAAGAAGGAAGGCGCCGGGGAGGCCGTCGACCTCAAGAGCGAACTGAACCAGATCCAGTACAATCGGCTCATCAAGCCGATCGAGGCCAAACTCGAGGACGTCGAGAAGACCATGGCCACCTACGAGAAGGAGAAGGCCAAACCCGTGGGTCGGCAGAACCCGCGCCTCCTCCTCGCCTGCAAGGAACGCGCCGCCACGTTCTACCTGGGCGCCTCGCTGGCGGCCAAGAACGCGGTCAACCGCGTCCGCGAAAATCGCCTCAAGAGCGCCATCAAGCAGCAGTACCAGGAACCGAATCAGAAGAAAGCCATCGACATTTACCTGGAACTCGCCATGAAGGCGCAGGACGAAGGCAACGTCCGCGGCGCCGTCGGGTACTACAAGCGGATTCTCTCCATCGATAAGGAAAACGGCGAGGCCAAGGACGCCCTGACCAAGATCGCCAAGGAACTGAAGCAGAAGGCCCGCACCGGCGGCAAATCCACGGGCGGCGGCAGCGAAGACGACCGCAAGCCCTGGGAACGCGACGACGACTACAGCGGCACCGACGGAAAACACTACGACGGCGGACGACGCCGGTAACCGTCCGTCCCGACCACATTCCGAGCGACTCGTGCCCCGCGGCGCGGCCCGCTTCGTCTGCGCGGGCCGTCTGCCCCGCCGCCGGACCGCTCGACCCACCCGCCGGGCCTCCCAAGGGCGTCTCCCCCGTGTGTGCCTGACACGACAACGCTAACTCCGCATTTTGCGCGGTGGGCCTGTGCATCCACCGCGCTCGAAAGGGTGTTTTTGGGGGCTGCGCGGCGGGTGCGGAGACCCGCCGCTCACGAGTTAGCGTGTTATCGGACGTTCGTCACTGCTCCTCCCGAAGTTACTACATTCTCCGAATGAAAACCTGAAGTTGACAAACGGGGGGAACCGATAGATAATGTGTGAAGTTGGGGGAGATGGGCAATCCCAGGGAGGGAGACCTGGATCGTAACGGACCTGAGCGAGGGAGCCTGCCATGAAAGACGTTTACTCCACCGGCGAAGCCGCCAAAATCTGCCGCGTCAGCCAACAGACCATCATCCGCTGCTTCGACTCCGGCCGCCTCGACGGTTTTCACGTGCCGGGGTCCCGCTTTCGTCGCATCCCGCGCGAAAGCCTCATCAAGTTCATGAAAGAAAATGACATCCCCCTGACGAATCTCGACTCCGACAAGGCCAAGGTCCTGGTCGTCGATGACGAGCCCGAGATTGTCCAACTCCTCGTCGACGTGCTCCAGCGCGACGGCCGGTTCGAGGTCAAGACCGCCGGCACGGGGTACGACGCCGGGCTCCTGACCCAGCAGTTCCGCCCGGACGTCATCGTGCTCGACTATCTCCTGCCGGACATCAACGCCGACGTGGTCTGCAAGACCATTCGCAGCAATCCCGGCCTGGAAGACACCCAGATCATCCTCATCAGCGCCCACATCGACGAGAACGAGCAGGCCAAGATCAAGGAGATGGGCGTCGACGCGTTCCTCCGCAAACCGTTCCAGATTGAGGAACTCGTCAGCCGCATCGGCGACCTCTTGAACCTCTAGCCCGCGGGGCGGTCCGAACCATGCCGGCCGTCGGTCTCAAACGCCGAAAGATCGAACTCCTGCTGGAGGACCTGGACCAGGTCCCCACGCTGCCCGGCCTGGCGCGCCACGTGCTGATGGTGGCCACCGCCGAGAAGCCCAACCGGCGGGACCTCCAGATGGCCCTGGAGGTGGACCCGGCGCTGGCGGCCCGGGCGGTCAAACTCGCCGTCGACCTCGGCCGGCCCGCCGACGACCTCCTCAGCATCGACGCCATCCTCGACGCCGTCCCCTTCCCCGCCGTCTCCGCCGAGATGCTCAGCACCCAGGCCGCCGACAACGACATCCTCGACGAGGCCGAACTGCCGGTCCTCTGGCGGCACACGCTGGCCGTCGCCATCGCCGCCCAGATGATCGCGACGCGGCTGGGCACGGTGTCGCCTGAGACGGCGCTGCTGTCCGGGCTGCTGCACGACCTGGGCCAAATCGCGCTGCGGGTCCTCCTGCCCCGCGCCTACCGCCAGGTGCTCGACACCGTCGAGACGAGCGGCGGGGGCCTGCCGGAGGCCGAACGCGACCTCCTCGGCGTCGACCACACCGTGCTCGGCCGACGCCTCGCCCAGCAGTGGGGCCTGCCGGAAGTCTTCCAGAACGTCATCTGGCTCCACCACCAGGCCCAGGTGCCGGAGGGGGCCCGACCGGGCGCCGGGTCGCTGGCCCAGGTGGTCCGCCTGGCCGACCTCCTGGCCCGGCAGTACGGGTATGGCTATTACGCGAGCGAGCAGATCCGCGAGAACCCCGCCGAGGCCGCCGAACGGCTCGGCCTCTCCGGCGTCCAGGCCGACCACATCGGCCAACAGATCGACATGGCCATGGACCTGAACACCCGGCCCGTCGGCTTCGACGACCGGCCGGACGAAACGCAGATGCGGGAGGCGTATCGGGCGGCGAACGCGAGGCTGGGACGGATCCAGCGCCGGCAGAGCCGGGCGAACCGGGCGGCCGAGGCGGCCAGCGGTCACGCGGCCCGCGTCATGGCCCTCAATGTCGACCTCGCCGGCCGGACCAGTCCCCGCGAGGTCATGGAGCGCATCGCCGACGCCGTCTGCGACGGTCTCGGCTGCCGGCTCGTCGTCCCGTACCTGGTGTCCCGCGACGGCGGGTACGTCGAAGGGCTGCGGTGCACGGCGGCGGAGGGGTTCCAGGACCACTTCCTGTACGACCTGCCCGGCCGGGAGGACCTGGGGGGGCCGCTCTCGCCCCCGTCCTCGGCCGGCCCGCTCGCCCGGGCCGAGGCCAGCCACGCCTGGCTTTTCGACCGCCAGGGACCCGACCTCGGGCCCGGCCCGTTCTGGGCCATCCCGATGACCGTCGGCGACGCGGTCATCGGGGGCATCGTCTTCGCACGGACCGACGACGGGGAGCCCCCCCCGCACGAGGCCGAGCAGGCGGCGGACCTGGCCCGCGTGGCCGGCATCGCGCTGCGGCGGGCCCAGGCGGAGGCCGACCTGGTCGGCCTCTCGGAGGAACTCGCCGACGCCAACCGGCGGCTGGAGGCGGCCCATCGCGCCACGCTCCTGGAGGAAAACGTCGCCTCGCTCAGCGAGATGGCCACCGGCGCCGCCCATGAAATCAACAATCCCCTGGCGATCATCAGCGGACGGACGCAGCAACTGGCCGCCGACGAACAGGACCCCGACCGCCGCAAAACCCTTCAGACGGTCATCCAGCAGGCCCACCGGATCAGCGAGATCATTGCGGAACTGCGAACGTTCGCCAAACCGCCCGCCCCGCGACTGGCCGAGGTCGACCCGGTCGCCCTGGCGCGGCGCGTCGCCGACGCCGAACAAACGGACGACGCCGCCGAGGGCGTCCGCGTCGTGGTCGGCGGGGCCGAAGAGGCCCCCGCCATCCGCGTGGACGCCGACCAGGTGGCCGGCGCCCTCGGCGAGGTCGTCTGCAACGCCGTCCAGGCGTGCACGATGGCGGGCGGCGGGACCGTCCGCATTGACGTCGAGACCCTCCCCGCCGGCGCCGCCGTCCGATTCGTCGTCGCCGACGACGGGCCCGGCATGGAACCCGAGAGCCGCGCACGCGCCTTCGATCCGTTCTACAGCGGCCACGAGACCGCCCGCCGGCGCGGCCTGGGACTCTCGAAGGCGTACCGCACCATCCAGATGAACGCGGGCAAGATGGCCCTGGAGTCCATGCCCGGACAGGGCACCACCGTCCGGGTGACGTTTCCGACGGCCGGGTCGGCCTTGGCCGACACACCCGACACCGGCAATACGCAGGGGGCTGAGTAGCGGGTACCGTGCCGATGAAAGGAGCATGAACCAGATGACGGGGGCTGCCGCCGCCGAGGCGGGCTGACCCGACAATGGATACCGGCCACGGCGATGAGTGATGCCTCTCCCTCCCCCCTCGCTCTCGCGGCTCGCTCTCGCCGTGGCCTGACCTTCAACGGAGGTTGATCGATTGACAACCGTCGGTCGGCCCCCTGACACCATAGCGAAACCGCGCCCTACCGCGGGCACAGGGGAACCAACGATGCCGACGATGAGCCCCGCCGAGGCCGAAGTGCTCGAAGGGCGACAGCAGGCCCGCATCCTGGTCGTGGACGACGAGCCCGAGGTGGCCGCTCTCATGACCGACCTTCTCTCCAGCGCCGAGGCGGCCTGGTGCGTCGAGGCCGAGACGGACCCCGACGAGGCCCTCCAGCGCCTCACGAACGAGCCGTTCGATTGCCTCATCACGGACCTCGTCATGCCGTCGCTGGACGGCCTGAGCCTGGCCGAGCAGGCCCGCACCGCCGACGCCCACCTGGCGATCATCGCGATCACGGGGTGCGGCACGATGGAGAGCAGCGTCGAGGCGCTGCGTCTGCGCTTCGACGACTTCCTCGAAAAACCGTTCGACCTGGATGAGATGAAACAGGCGGTGGGGCGGTCGCTGGAGAGCCGCCGACACCGCGAGCAGCGGGCCACGCGCTTCGCCGAACTCGCCCAGGCGAAGACGCGGCTCGAGACCGCCCACGCCGAGACCACCCAGAAACTGGACATCGCCAGCCACGACCTGGTCCTGTCGACGCGCCGGATGGCCCGCCGGCTGGACGAGGTGGCCGTCCGCGCCGACGTCGCCCGCGCCGTCATGGGCGTCATCGAACTGGAGGACCTGCTCGGCCTGTGCGCCGAACTCGCCGCCGACCGCGTCCCGTGCGCCTCGTGCACCGTCGCGCTGTACGAGACGCAGGAACACGCCGTCGGCCTGCTGGTCCGCGCCCGGCCGGAGAGCGACGACCCGCCCGCCCTCTCCTGGCTCCGCAGCCCGTTGACCTCCGGCGTTATGTGCCGCGCCGCCCAGACCGCCAAGACCGTCCACGTGGAATCCATCGCCGACAGCAGCCTGATGGAGGAACCGGAACGCGGCCTGTGGCCGGACGGACGCCTGCTGGTCGTTCCGATTCCGCTCCAGGGCCTGAGCGTGGGCACCGTCGTCCTCCACCGCGGGGAGGGGGGCGCGGCATTCACCCCGGCCGACGTCAAGGCCGTCAACCAACTCGCCCAGGTGGTGGGTCCGGCCATCCAGACCGCCAAGACGCACCACCGCCAGCGGTGCCAGATCTACGCCTCGCTGGAGACGATCGCCGACGGCGTCGAACGCCGCGACGGGTACCTCAAAGGGCACGCCGCCCGCGTGCTGGCGTACGCGATGCCGGTGGCCACCGTCCTCGAACTGCCGCAGGCCCAGGTCGGGGCGCTCCAGATCGCCGCCCGCCTCCACGACATCGGCCGCATCATCGTGCCGGACTCGGCCCTGAACCGTCCCGGCCCGCTGAACGAGGCCCAGTGGGAGATGGTCCGCCGGCACCCGGACGCCGGGGCGGACTTCCTGAAACCCCTCGACTTCTTCGGCGAGGTCGGCGACATCATCCGCTCCCACCACGAGTCGTACGACGGAACGGGGTACCCGGACATGAAGGCGGGCGAGGAGATCCCGCCCGTGGCCCGGCTCGTCGCGCTCGCCGACGCCTTCGACGCCATGACCAGCCCCCGGCCACACCGCGACGCGATGGACGTCGAACCCGCCTGCGACCAGATCCGTCGCCTGGCGGGGCAGCAGTTCGACCCCACGGTGGCGGAGGCCTTCCTCACCATCCCGCTGGGCATCCTGACCGACATCCGCGCCAGCCACCGGTGAACCGGGGGGGGGGCATGGCGATCGCATGGGCGCGCGGCGGCCCTCCCGTGCCGCCGCCAGACGTTTCGCGCGGCCCTTGACAGCCGTCCCCCTGCCGGGTCTAATGCGCCGCAAGGGACGTACCGGGCATATCGACGCTCCTCCTGTAAAGGTCGCCCCATCCGATGGATACCCGGACGGTTACCATCACGGACCCCGCCTCGGACGCCGCCGCCGTCCGCGACGCCGGCGCCGCCCTGGCCGAGGGCCGGCTGGTCGTCTTCCCGACCGAGACGGTCTACGGCCTGGGCGCCAGCGCCGCCAGCCGCGAGGCCGTCGACGCCCTCAGCCGCCTGAAGGAGCGGGACGAGGCCAAACCGTTCACGCTCCACCTGGCGGACCCGTCGGAGGCCGAGACGTACGCCGGACCCCTGCCGCGCGTCGCCTGCCGGCTCCGCCGCAAGACCTGGCCCGGGCCGCTGACGCTCGTCGTGCCGGACCACCGGCCGTCCGACGGCCCGCGGCCGGAGGTCGTCGAGGCCGCCGTCTATCACCAGGGCACCGTGGGATTGCGATGCCCGGGCCATCCGGTGGCGCGGGCGATTCTGTCGGCGGCGGGCATGCCGGTGGTCGCCACCAGCGCGAACCTGCGCGGCGAGGCCCCGCCGCACCAGGCCGACGAGGCCCGCGAGCACCTGGGCGGACGCGTCGACCTGGTCGTCGACGCCGGCCCGACGCCGCTCGACGCCCCGTCCACGGTGGTCCGCGTGACGGAGGACGGCACGCACGAGGTGCTCCGCGAGGGGGCGATTGCGGCCCATCGTGTGGCCCGCCTGGCGCGGACGTCCGTCCTGTTCATCTGTACCGGCAACATGTGCCGGAGCCCGATGGCCGAGGGCATCGCCCGCCGCCGCCTGGCCGAGCGGTTCGGCTGCCGCCCGGAGGAGTTGCCGGCCCACGCCATCGAGGTACGCAGCGCCGGGACGGCGGCGGTGGCCGGCGCCGGCCCGAGCGAGAACGCCGACCTCGCCGCCCGCGACCTCGGGGTGGACCTCCGCGCGCACCGCACCCGTCCAATGACCGTTGACCTGCTGCGGGCGGCCGATTATATTTGGGTCATGACCCGGGGGCATCTCGACGCGGTCGTCCGGACGGCCCCGGAGGTGGGGGACCGGGCGGACCTGCTCGACCCGGCGGGCCGCGACATCGACGACCCGATCGGCGGCGACCTGGATCGGTATCGCGCCTGTGCCGGCCGCCTGGATGACGCCATTACCCAACGAGTGCAGGAGATCGTTTGATGAAGATCGCCTTGGGCACCGATCACCGCGGTTTCCAGGTCAAGGAGCGGCTGAAGGACTTCCTCCTCGACCTCGGCCACGAGGCGACCGACTGCGGGTGCCCGTCCGACAAGTCGTGCGATTACCCCGACTACGCCATCCCGCCGTGCCTCAAGGTGGCGCGGAGCCAGGCGGACCGCGCGATCCTGTTGTGCGGGTCGGGCATCGGCGTGACGATGGTCGCGAACAAGGTGGCGGGCATCCGCGCCGCCCTCTGCCACGACGAACTCACCGCCGAAATGAGCCGACGCCACAACGACGCCAACGTCCTCTGCCTGGCGGCCGACCTCCTGGGCGACGAACTCATCCGCCGGATGATCCAGGTCTGGCTGAGCACGCCGTTCGACGGCGGCCGGCACGCCCGCCGCGTCCAAAAGATCATGGCAGCCGAGCGGCACCTGTGCGAGGACGGGCCGGACCCGGCCGCCACCGCCGAGGCCCGCCGCCGCCGCAACGCCCGCAAGGCCTCCCGCGAAAAGGCGTCCTGACACGACAACGCTACCTCGGGCTTACGGGCTTATCTGGTTATCTGGGGTTATCTGGGGACGCCCATAACCGCCTCCCTGTCAAGGGCGTATTGCCCCGGAGGCCGTTTCCCTGGTGCCGGTCGTTGCCGGCGTATTCCGTTATTGGGACGGCGTGCCGTACAGACACCCATTCGCACCGTGTCCGGAACGTCTTTCTCCGGACCGTGCATTTTGCTGGTCGAGGCCGTGGGGGCCC
>CAZNYC010000104.1:0-14628 GCA_964577175.1 uncultured Anaerolineales bacterium | reverse complement strand
CTGGCGGCCTATGCGGCCGCGGACCCGGACGGCGACTGGTCCGAGGATTGGGCCG
Source organism: uncultured Anaerolineales bacterium (assembly GCA_964577175.1). Taxonomy (GTDB): domain Bacteria; phylum Planctomycetota; class Phycisphaerae; order FEN-1346; family FEN-1346; genus BS750m-G62. Next base: position 14,573 of record CAZNYC010000104.1, on the reverse strand, counting down.
AGGTGTGGGAGGAAACGGGCGCCGGGCAGCCCCTGCCTGACGGCCACGCCCTGGCCGAGCGGCGGGCGGACATCGACCGCCGGGGCCTGGCGAACCTCCTGCGCCTTAACCGGCTGCGGAGTGATTGAGGCAGCCCCGGCAAGACGGTGCCTGTGTCACACACCGAAACACCGCCTGGCGGTGCGAGCCCCATCCGGAGCGGAAGCGGGCGGTCGACGTGTAGGTTACAAGGCCCGTGCGCGGGACGGTATGGCGCGAGAGCATTTCAGAATTGCCTGCCGCCGCGTCGATAAGAGGGGTGCCTTTGTCTGGTCGACGGGCGCAAGCAGGGCTCTGAATAGGGATACGCGGTATGACCTCGGATCGCCGGCGCCTCATCTGGGTTCCCATCATCCACACGGAGGTGGACTTGGGGCGAATGCGCGAGCAGGTCAAGGCGGCCCACGTCCGCCGCCTCGGCCGGGCCAAGTGGGAGGAGCGCGTCCGCGAAGTGGACCGGATGTGGGAGGCCATCCGGGCCCGAATCGACTCGCTCCGGCTCGACTGGCCCCGCGTCCGGCTGTACCAGGACGGGCTACCGACCTGCGGGCACGAGGAGAAGATCGTGGCCGACATGGCCCGGGCGGGCAGCCGGAATCATGGGTTGCTGATGGCGTTGATGGAGCGGGGCGCGACGCTCATGGGCACCGAGTCGCCCGAACTCCTTCTGGAGGAGTACAACCTGGCCCAACGGACGTTTTCCGGGCAGCCAGCCGGGGACGAGCCGGCGGCCGGCGAGCAGCGGGCCGAAGGCAAGGAGGTGTCCGACGAGGCGCAGGCCGAGCGGCACCGCGCGATCCTCCAGCGCCGAGACGCTTACATTGCCCGGCGAATCGACGAGACCCTCCAGCCCGGCGAGACGGGCCTGCTCTTCCTCGGCATGCTTCACGGGGCGGTCGAGCACTTGGCGGCGGATATCGAGGTCTCCCGGCTCCGTCCCGCCCCCGACTCGCACGAGGCGTCCTGAACGGCGTTGTGAAAGGTTCTGCATTTCCCTTAAGTTTCCTTCGCTTCCGGTCCGATAGGCATTTACGTAAGCGCTGGGAGGGCATCTTCTGTGGGACGGAACGTCTCTCATTGTCAGGCGGTCCGGCTTTCCTTGCCGAACCATCTCCCATGGCTCTGTGTTACTACTGGGAGCAAGGTAGATTTGACATCCATGCTGCTGCTGCTTTGGCGATGACGGCCCGAGCACCTGGTGGCGTGTTCAATGAACCGTGCTCCTGGCAGTAGCCTGATCGCCCTTCCCCTGGTTGGCCCGTTTCGTGCGAACCTGGGCTCCGTGTGTGCAGAGGGGTTGTCTTCTTCCGTGCCGGTGCGCGCGGCCTGAGTTGTCCGGGTCGGCGTGCGGCGTCGCAGGCACGGACGAGGGCAAGGAGCCTTCTACAGGATTGGGGAGGGACCATGACAGGACGGGACCGCTCGGGCGCGGACGTTCTCTTCTATGGGCAGCGGACGGCGGCGGAGGCCTCCCTCCGGGAGCAGACCGGCCCCGGCGCCGCCATCGGCCGGGTCCTGGACCGCGTCGAGAAGGTGGCCCCCACGACCTACACGGTCCTGATTACGGGCGAGACCGGCGCGGGCAAGGAACTGGTGGCCCGGTGGGTCCACGCCCTCAGCCGCCGCACCGGCCCGCTTGTGCCGGTGGACTGCGGTTCCATCCCCTCCTCGCTGATCGAAGACGAGTTGTTCGGCCACGAGCGGGGGGCCTTTACCGGGGCCGAGCGCGGCGCGGCCGGCCGGTTCGAGGCCGCCCAGGGCGGCACCTTGTTCCTGGACGAGATCTCCAACCTCCCGCTCGCCCTCCAGCCCAAACTGTTGCGCGTCCTCCAGGAGAAGCGCGTGATGCGGCTGGGCGGCAGCGAGCCGGTAGACCTGGACCTCCGGGTCATCGCCGCTTCGAACCAGGACCTCGGCCGCCTCGTCGCCGCCGGCCGGTTTCGGCGGGACCTGTATCATCGCCTCAACGAGATCGGCATTGCGGTCCCCCCGCTCCGGGACAGGCAGGAAGACATCCCCTTTCTGGCCGACCGGTTCCTCCGGGAGGCCGAGCAGGAACTCACCAAAGAGGTGACCGGGTTCTCCGACGAGGCGCTCGCAACCCTGCGGGCGTACCGCTGGCCGGGCAACGTCCGCGAACTCCGCAACGCCGTTCGCCGGGCGGCCCTGCTGGCGGACGACGGGCCGGTCGAGCCCCGGCACCTGGGGGTTTCGCCCTCCGACCCGGCCGCGGATACATCCTCGCTCTACGGTCCCACGGAGTTTGATGAATGTACCTCGCTAAAAGAGGCCGTGCAGCGGGCCGTGCGGCGCGTCGAACGCGGGCTCCTGCGCGAGGCGCTTCGCCAAAGCGAGGGCAACAAGGCGCAGGCGGCGCGCATCCTACGCATCGATTACAAAACTATTTATAAGAAACTGAAAGAATACGATCTCTCTCCTCTCTAAGAAAGGATCGCCATGCCATCGTCAAACGGGAAAAACGGGACCGGGCGGAACGGGTTCGAGGGCGCCGGCGGGTTCCTCGGAGGCCTGACCGACCTGGTCGAGAAACTCGGCCACTTGGCCGAAACGGGCCGCCAGCTCCGAAAGGAAGGCGAGATCCGCGACTCCGAAGGCAACGTGCGCGGCATCTTCGGCTACAACGTCCGCGTGGGAATCGGCGGCGAGGACGTCCGGGTCGAACCGTTCGGCAACGTCGGCAAGGACGAGGAAACCGGCGAAGCCGTCGTCCACGAGATGCGGGAGCCCATGGTCGACCTCTTCGAGGAAGAGGACCACGTCCTCGTCGTCGCCGAGGTGCCCGGTGTCAGCGAGGACAACCTGCACGTGGACCTGGCCGAGGACATCCTCACCCTCACGGCCGAAGCGGGCGAGACGAAATACCGCAAAGAGATTCTCCTGCCGCAGACCTTCGAGCCGCAGAACCTCTCCTACACCTGCCGCAACGGCGTGCTGAAGATCAAACTCCTCAAACATTGAGCCCGGTAAAAGCAATGACCATGTTCTGGGACGCTGTCATTCTGAGGCCACGCTTGCGGGGCCGAAGAATCTCGCCGTGCCCGTGGCGACAAGGCGAGATTCTTCGTCGCGGCTTCGCCGCTCCTCAGAATGACAGCCATGAAGATTCTTTCCGCCAGTCTCAATAACCCACGGAAAGGGCCTCTCATGTCCGAGGCGACGGCGGGCACGCTCAAACTCAGGGTGACCGAGGCGATCGGCAAGGACCAGGGCCGCGGCTACGCCCGGCTCGACCCCGCCGACATGGAGACCCTGGGCGTCGACATCGGCGACATCGTCGAGATCACCGGCAAGCGCACCACCCTGGGCAAGGTCATGCCCGTCCACAAGGACTTGCGCGGCCAGTCGCGGATCCAGATTGACGGCCTGTGCCGCACCAATGCCGAGACCGGGCTCGACCAGACGGTGGCGGTGCGCCCCGCGACGGCTCGTCCGGCCGGCCGGGTAACCCTGTCGGCGGTCTCCATTGTGCCCACCGCGCGGGACCTCAAGTACATCGGCAGCCTGCTGGACGGCCTGCCGGTGGTCGAAGGCGACCGCGTCCGCGCGACCCTGTTCGGCACGCGGTCGGCCGACTTCACCGTCCGGAGCGCGAGCCCCAAGGGGCCCGTCCTGATCAATCCGACCACCACCCTGGAGGTCAAGGGCGCCGAGAAGACGGAGACCTCCGGCACCATCTCCTACGAGGACATCGGCGGCCTTCAGCGGGAGATCGGCCGCATCCGCGAGATCGTGGAACTCCCCCTCCGCTACCCGCAGGTCTTCGACCGCCTCGGCATCGACGCCCCGAAAGGCGTGCTCCTGCACGGGCCGCCGGGCTGCGGGAAGACGCTCATCGCCCGGGCGGTCGCCCACGAGACCGAGGCCAACTTCCACACGATCAACGGCCCGGAGATCATCCACAAGTTCTACGGCCAGAGCGAGGCCAACCTGCGGAAGGTGTTCGAGGAAGCCGCCCGCCGCGCCCCTGCCATCATCTTCATCGACGAGATCGACGCCATTGCCCCGCGCCGCGAGAAAGTGGTCGGCGACGTCGAGAAGCGCGTCGTCGCGCAGTTGCTCGCCCTGATGGACGGCCTGGCCAAGCGGCAGCACGTCATCGTGGTGGCGGCGACCAACATCCCGAATGCCCTGGACCCGGCGCTGCGGCGGCCGGGACGGTTCGACCGGGAAATCGCCCTGCCCATCCCCGACCGCCACGGCCGGCGGGAGATCCTGGACATCCATACCCGCGGCATGCCGCTCGGCGGCGACGTGGACCTGGACCAGTTGGCCGGCATGACGCACGGTTTCGTCGGCGCCGACCTGGAGGCCCTGTCGCGGGAGGCGGCGATGGTGGCGCTGCGGCGGCTGATGCCGGAGATCGATTTCGCCGCCGCCGAGATCCCCTACGAAGCGCTCATGCGACTGGAGATTCCGATGGGCGACTTCGTGGAAGCGCTCCGCGAGGTGGAGCCGTCGGCCCTGCGGGAGGTCTTCGTCGAGGTGCCCGACGTCGGATGGACGGACGTCGGCGGGCTCGAGACGATCAAGCGCGAACTCCGCGAGTCCATCGAGTGGCCGCTCAAGTTCCCCGACCTCTACGAACGGGTGTCCCTGGCGCCGCCCCGGGGAATCCTCCTGTCCGGCCCGCCGGGCTGCGGCAAAACGCTGCTCGCCAAGGCCGCCGCCAGCGAGACCGAGGTCAACTTCATCTCCGTTAAAGGGCCGGAACTGCTCTCGATGTACGTCGGCGAGTCGGAGAAGGCCGTCCGCGAGGTCTTTCGCCGGGCCAAGCAGGCGGCACCCTGTATCGTGTTCTTCGACGAAATCGACGCCCTGGTCCCGGTCCGGGGGACGGCCACCGGCGATTCCGGCGTGGCCGGACGCGTCATCAGCCAGTTCCTCACCGAACTCGACGGTGTGGAGGAGTTGAGGGGCGTCCTGGTGCTGGCCGCCACCAACCGGGCCGACCTGCTCGACCCGGCGCTGCTCCGGCCCGGACGGTTCGACCTGCGGCTGACCGTCCCGACGCCCGACCGCGAAGGGCGGAAGGCCATCTTCCAGATCGGCCTGCGCGAGAAGCCGCTTGCCGAAGGCGTGTCCACCGACGACCTGGCCGCCCGCACCGACGGGTTCTCCGGCGCCGACATCCAGGCCGTCTGCAAACAGGCCGCCCTGGACGCCCTGCGGGAGGCCGTCGCCGCCATGGGCGAGGGCCAGGAGGCGGAGGACCTGGAGGTCCGGATCGGACCGGCCCACCTCCAGCGCGCGCTCGAAACCGTTCGGGCGAGCCGACATGCCTGAATCCGACCACAACCCGGCCGGCCCGTCCGGCGTGTACGTCTACTGCTTCACGCGCTCGCGGCGGGTGGGCCCGATCGCGTCCGCCGGCATCGACGGCCGCGACGACGTGACCGTGCTTACGTCCGCCTCCCTGGCGGCCGTCTACAGCCCGGTGGATCTGGGCGAGTTCGACGGCGAGGAGGCGGAAGGTCATTTGGCCGACCCCGACTGGGTCCTCCCGCGCGCCTGCCGCCACGAGCGCGTCGTCGAGGAGGTCATGCAATCGGGGCCCGTCCTGCCGGTCCGCTTCGGCACCGTGTTCCGTTCACAGAGCCGCCTGGCGGAGGTGATGGAGGCCCGGGAAGACGCGCTCCTTAGCGCCTTGGATTCCCTGGACGGCGGGCAGGAGTGGGCGGCTAAGGGCTTCGCTGACGCCGAGAAGGTCCGGCAGTGGCTCCTGGCAGCGGATGCGGACCTGGCCCGCGCCCAGGACGGCCTGCCGGAGAACCCCGGCGTCCGCTACTTTGCCGAGAAACGTTTGGACGGGCGGGTCGAGGAAGCGCTCGGCCGCTGGCGCCGCGCCGTCGTCGGCGAGGCGAGGCGAGACCTGGAACCGTACGTCCAGGAGATCCGCCCGTTGCCGGTCCAGAGCCGGCAGGTCACCGGCCGCAGCGACGATATGGTCTTCAACCTGGCCTGCCTGGTCGCGTCCGGCGAGGTGGCGGCGCTGCGGTCGGCGGCCGAGGCGCTGGAGGCCGACGGCGCCGAGCAGGGCCTCGCCGTTCAGGTCTCGGGGCCGCTGCCCCCGTACACCTTCTGCCCGCCGCTGGAGGTTCAGTCCGATGACCCATCTGATGTACGCCGTGTTCCGTGAGGCGGACCGCCCGGGCCGGCCGACCGGCCTCGGTCCGGACGGGGCGGCCGTGGCCGTCGTGCCGGACGACGACCTGGCGGTCGCGGTCTCGCGCGCGCCCGCCGACGGGCTGCCGCCCACGCTTCCCCGCGTCAAGGCGTACACGCAGGTCATCGCCGCCCTGCACGCCGTCTCCACGGTGCTTCCGTTTCGATATGGTTGTCTTCTGGGCGGTCGGGACGAGGTCCGGGCCTTGCTGGAGCGCCGGCGGTCGGCCTTTCGGGCGGCCCTGGAGCGCGTGCGCGGATGCGCGGAGATGGGCGTCCGGTTGCTACTTTCCGAGGATGGGGCAAAGGCCGCGCCGACCCCGCCGCCGGCCGAGGACCGCTCCTCCGGCAAGGCGTATCTGCTGAGCCGCCGACGCCACTACGACCGGATGGACCGGGGCGAGGAACGGGCCCGCGCGGCCCTGGAGCGGCTCCGGGAGACGTTCGCGGACGACTGCGTTGCGTTTGCCGAAGAGGAGACCGGGGGTGGCGTTCGGGGCCTGGCGTCCGCCTCGTTTCTGGTGCGGCGGACAGAGGTTGACAGGTTCCGGAAGATCTTCAAGCGATACCAGGCGGACTCCGATGCGCCGGCGCTGCTTTCCGGCCCGTGGCCGCCATACAGTTTCGCCCGGCTCGAGCCGGAGCGACCGGCAGGGCCGAGGGCGGACTATGGAGCGCGCTCCATAGAGGCGCTGCCATAGTTTCTCGTTCGGACCGTCCGGCGGCGCCGGTCGGCCCCGTTACCGGGGTTGGCAGCGGGGTCGGGACCGGGCGGTGGACGAAATGGCGAATGGCACGGTCTTTGCAATCTGAAGTGGTAGCCCGCGTGGCGGAGGCCGGCGCGTCGCCGGTCGGCCCGTTACGGGGACGCAGCAGGGATTCCTGTTGGTGGTTGGGAGAAAGGCCGGCGCGTCGCCGGCGGGATCTCCCGCGAAGGCGGTCACGAGTGTAGACCCCTACGAAGAAAGGAGCAGTACGATGGCACAGGTGCAGAAGTCGACGGACAGTTCGAGTCTGGCGGAGGTGGTGGACCGCATCCTCGACAAGGGGATCGTGGTCGACGCGTGGGCGAAGGTGTCGCTGGTCGGCATCGAACTCCTCTCGGTGGAGGCCCGCGTGGTCATCGCGTCGGTCGAGACGTACCTGAAGTACGCCGAGGCGATCGGCCTGACGGCCACCGCCGCCACGCCCGCCTGATGTCCCATGTCCCCGTTGAACCCGAGGCCGGGGGGCGGGGTGTCCCCCACGCCCTGCCCTCCGAGCCGCTGGGACCCGACGGTCACGGGACCGAACCGAAACCCAGAAAGGAGCCTGCCATGGGTACCCTGACAGATGAGATGACCCGCCTCAGGGACGAGGCCACCGCCATGCGGAGCGAGCGGCAAGCCCTGCTCCAGCAGTTGCAGCGCGGCACGGTCGATCTCCAGAAGGCGGTCGCCGGCATGACGGACGGATTTCGAAAGGCCCATCACAAGATGGCCGAGGACACGCATGCCGAAAGCGCGGCATTTCTCAAGGGCGTGGAAAAAGCGGTGACCGACCTCCAGGAGACCGTGGGCGGTCTCCGGAAGGAGTTTGCGGCCGACATCCAGGGCGCACGCCGCGCCTGGACGGGCGGGGGTGCTTCCCGCGCCGGCGACGGGCGCCGCTCCCAAGGCAAGGGCCGCGCCACCGGCCGGAAACGCACGCGCGGTCCCCGGACCAAAGGCAAAACCCGCCAGAAGAAGAGCGGCTGAGCGAGGAACCAGGCACTTCGCGTTGGGAGAGCGTCCGACATGACGGCCACACGAGAATACGTTCCGGAAACGCCGGGCGGAGGCACGCTCCGCATTCAACCCCGTGGCGACAGCATCCAGGCCGAACCCAGCGAGCAGTTCGTCGAGACGCCTCAGGTCGGCGACGTGACACGCCGCGCCCGGGCGTACCTGGAGGCCGGCTGTCCGGTCCATTTCGCGGGGCCCGCCGGGACCGGAAAGACCACCCTGGCGTTCCACGTGGCGGCGGCGTTCGAGCGGCCGGTGATTCTCATCCACGGCGACGACGAGTTCGGCAGCGGCGACCTGGTCGGCCGGGATGCCGGCTACCGGAAGGCCACGCTCGTCGATAACTTCATCCATTCCGTGGTGAAGCGCCATGAGGAAACCCAAAGCCTGTGGGTGGACAACCGCCTGACCGCCGCCTGCGAAAAGGGATACATCCTCATCTACGACGAGTTCAACCGCTCTCGACCGGAGGCCAACAACGCCCTGCTCAGCATCCTCTCGGAAGGGGTCTTGAACGTTCCGGCGCTCCGCGGCGCCGGTGACGGGTACATCCAGGTTCATCCGGCGTTCCGGGCCATCTTCACCTCGAACCCCGAGGAATACGCCGGCACTCACCGCACCCAGGACGCGTTGATGGATCGCCTGGTCACTATCCCCGTCAATCATTTTGACCGGGAAACAGAGGTCCGGATCACGGTCGCGCGGTCCGGCGTCTGCCCCGAGGACGCCGAGACCATCGTGGACGTGGTCCGGGAGGCCCGCGGCCTGGGGGTCAACAACCACCGGCCCACGATCCGGGCCTGCATTACCATCGCGCGGGTGCTGGCCCGCCAGGACGGCCGGGCCCGGCCGGACGACCCCGTTTTCACGTGGCTGTGCCGGGACCTGCTCAGTGCCGATACGGTCCAGGTCACCCACGGGGGCGAGTCGGTGATGCCCCACAAGGTCGACGGCCTCGTCCGAAAAGTGTGTGGTGACGCTGGCGCCGGCGACCCCGTCGGCAGCCGTGCGTCGTAACTCGTTCCATCGGAAAGGCAATCCAATGGCACAACCCGCCGTCAAGAGGCCGGGCCTCAGCGACATCCGGACCCTCTCCGGAACGGTCGAGGAGACGTTCCGGCCGCACAAGGCCTTTCTCCGGGTGGCGTGCCTGGAGATGGAAAAGACGCGCCGGATGGAGGAGCGGCAGGCGGCCGCCCAGCGCATCGAGCGGATCGACCGGCACATCCGTGCCATCGACGCCGAGAAAGAAACCCTGCTCGGCCGGCTCCGCGAGGCGGGCGAGCCCACCCTCGCGGCAGAGCGGCCCGGGCCTCGCGCCGCCGCCGACGGGCCGAAGGGCCAACCGGCCGACGGCTTCAAGGTCCGCTATTGAACGCGGGGCTGACCGGGGGCGGCGGGCCTGTTCCCAAGGAAGGAGGCCGAACTGATGGCCGTCCAAACAGAAACCAAAACCGGCAAGTATATCTACGCCATCATGGCCGAGGGCGGGCTGCCGGAAGGCCTCGCCGCCGAAGGCATTGACGGCGGTGCCGTGTACGCGATTTCCGATGGCCACCTGGCCGCCGTCGTCAGCGACGTGCCCAACCGTCCCATACGACCGGAGCGCCGCTACATGGCCGCCCACCACAAGGTGCAGCGCCGCCTGATGGAGAGCGGCGGCATGCTGCCGATGGCCTTCGGTGTTATTGGCAACGGGGAAGAGGGCATCCGCCACATGTTGGCGGTGAACCGTTCGGCGCTGACCCGCCAGTTGCGGCGTGTGGCCGGCAAGGTCGAAATGTCCCTCCGCGTCGCCTGGAAGGTGCCGAATATCTTCGAGTACTTCGTCCGCACCCATCCGGAACTCCGCCAGTACAGGGACCGCCTGTTCGGCGGCGGCGGCGAGCCAAGCGAGGAGGCCAAGATTGAACTCGGCCGACTGTTCGACCGGGCCCGTAGCGCCGACCGCTCCGCCCACACCGACCTGGTCACGGGCGTCCTGGACCCGATCTGCTTCGAGATCGAGGTCAACCCGCCCCGCTCCGAGGACGAGGTCATGCGGCTGGCCTGCCTGGTGGGTGCGGAAGAGCAGCAGCGGTTCGAGGAACGCGTCTTCGAGGCCGCCAAGCATTTTGACGACAATTACGCCTTCGATTACGGCGGTCCCTGGCCGCCGTATTCCTTCGTGGACTTGAGCCTGGAACTGTAGCCGCGCGGAAAGGCGCCCCTGTGCTGATCCTCGACACCCTGCTGCTGGCACCGTTCCGTGGCGTGGCCCTGATCGTTGACCAGGTCCGCAAGGCCGCCGACCAGGAACTCGAAGGCGAGCACGACGCCATCCGCGACAACCTGCGCGAACTCTACATGCGATGGGAGACCGGCCAGATCTCCGAAGAGGAGTTCGACGCCCAGGAGAAACCGCTGCTCGACCGCCTGGACGCCCTCAATCAGGATGCCCCGGAAAAAACCCCCGATGAATCCCGAGACGACAATGCGGACGGAACCGAGCACGCGCCTTCCCCCCGCCAAGAAACCTGCGTTTCTGCGGCAGGCGACGTTTGACCTCCTGCTCTTCGGCGGCAAGGGCGGCGTGGGCAAGACCACCTGCGCCGCCGCGACCGCCCTGCACCTGGCCGAGGCGTGGCCCGACCGGCGGTTCCGCCTCGTGTCGGTGGACCCGGCGCATTCGCTCGGCGACTGCTTGGCCGGGGACCAGGATGCCCTGCCGGCCAACCTGAGCGTGAGCGAACTCGACGCCCCGGCCTGCCTGGCCGACGTCATGGAGCGCCACGGGCGGCACCTGAGGCAGATCGCCCTCCGCGGCACCTTCCTGGACGACGAGGACGTGGGCCGGCTCCTCGACCTGTCGGTGCCCGGCATGGACGAGGTCATGGGGCTGGACGAGATGTCGCGGATCCTCGGCGAGGAGGCGGACCTCCAACTCGTTGTCGACACGGCCCCCACCGGCCACGCCCTCCGGCTGCTGGCACTCCCCGGGCTGGCCGGACGCTGGCTCGATGCCCTTGACGCCCTGCTGGCCAAGCACCGCTACCTTCGCGAGCACTACACCGGCTCGGCGGCCGAGGACGAGGTGGATGCCTTTCTCCAGCGTCTGCGTGCGTCGTTCGGGCGGGTCGGGCGGCTGCTTCGCGACCCGGACCGTTGCCGGTTCGTCCCCGTCCTGCACGCCGAACCCCTCAGCCTGGGCGAGACGCGCCGGCTCGTCGAACAACTCGAATCGCTCCAGGTTCCCCTGACCGACGTGCTGGTCAACGGCCTGTATCCCCCCGACGGGCCCTGCCCGGTGTGCCGGGACGTCCATCGGCGCCAGCGGGAGGTGGCGGAGGGGCTTCGCGAGGAACTAAACGCCTACGCGCTGTGGCAGGTGCCCCAGCAAGGCGCGGAGGTTCGGGGCGTTGCCGGTTTGCGCCGGTTCTGGGAGGGTGTCAAGCCCCTGAAGGCCGATGCGGACCCTGGGGCCGCCCCCGCCACGCTTGCGCCCCGGGTCGAGCGGTCCGTCCCGCTGCCCGGACCCGCGGAGCGACTCATCCTGCTGGGCGGGAAGGGGGGTGTCGGCAAGACCACCCTCGCCGCCGCCACGGCCTTCCGGCTGGCCGAGGCACAGGCCGACGGGCAGGTGTTCCTGGTCTCGACGGACCCGGCCCATTCGCTCTCCGACTGCCTCCAAACCCCCGTCGCCGCCAAGGGCACCCCGGTGGCACCGCGGGTGACGGCCATGGAGATTGACGCGGAGGCGGAGTTCACCGCCCTCCGCGATCTGTACCAGGACGAACTCCAGCGCCTGTGGGACCGCCTGCTCTCGGACCACGGGGGCACCGACGTGCCCTTTGAACGCGACGCCCTCGGCCGATTGCTCGATCTCTCACCGCCCGGTCTCGACGAACTGATGGCCGTGGCCCGTATCGTGGACCTGCTGGAATCCGAGAACCGGTGGCGGGTGGTGCTCGACACCTCGGCCACCGGCCACCTGCTGCGGATGCTCGAGACGCCGGACCTCGTGCAGTCCTGGCTCCGGGAGGTGCTGCGGCTGCTGCTGCGGTACAAGCGGCTGATCCGTCTGCCGCGCCTCTCGGACTTCCTTCTGGACCTGTCCCGCCGGATCACCCGGCTGCGCTCGCTGCTTGCCGGCGACGAGGCCCGCCTGATGGCCGTCGCCCTGCCCACCCGCATGGCCCTGGAGGAAACGCGCGACCTGGTCGCCGCCTGCCGCGATCTTGGCATCCGCGTGCCGGTGCTGCTCCTGAACCGGGCAACGCCCCGCGGGCGGTGCCCCCGCTGCCGGGAGTTGTTCCAGGCGGAAGCGGCCGTGAGGAAGGCGTACGGGCAGGCCTTTCCGCGCATTCGGCAGTGCACCGTCTTCTACGCCGGCGACCTGCGCGGGTCCGGCCGCCTTGCGGCGCTCGGGCGCGCGCTGTACCGACATTGACGCGACTGGAAACTTTCGGGAGGAGAAACCATGGACTCGGATCACGAAACGGCCGACCGGCCTGCGGGGACCGTCGCGGCCCCGGCCCCGAAGACGCGGGTGATGGCTCGCCCGGCCGAAACGGGCACGCCGCTGACCTACCTTCTCAAAATGGCCGACGAGTACCTCGCCGCCGGAGACTTGCATCAGGCCGTCGAGATGTACTTCAGCATCATCGACGACGACCCGGAGGCAGGCGAGGCGGCCATGGCACGCAAGCACCTGCTCGAAATCGGCCGCCGGTACCAGCAGACGGGCGAACCCCACCAGGCGCGGAGCATTTATGAACGCCTTCTGTGATATCGACGGCGCGGCGACGGCCGAAGAGGTCAATCTCAGTCCCGAAGAGAGGGTTTCGCTCTGCGAAGTCCTCGACCGCGCCTTGAACAAGGGCGTCGTCGTCGCCGGCAACCTCGTCATCTCCGTGGCGGATATCGACCTCGTGTACCTCGGGCTCCAACTCGTATTGACCTCCGTGGAGACGGCCAGACGGATGCAGCTTCCGCTGGCGGGGGAGGCCACCATCAGCCCGAGCAAGGAAGAGCCGGCATGATTCAGTCCGATACGGCCAAAACCGAATCGAAGAACCTAGGGGACTTCGCCTCGGCCCTGGAGTCGGCCCGGCCCGGCGACCGGCCGAGGCTGTCGCTCGACCCGGACGATGCCGCCAAGGGGCTGGGACAACTTGTCCTGACGCTTGTCGAGTTGCTCCGGCAACTTCTCGAGCGCCAGGCCCTGCGGCGTGTCGACGGCGGCGGCTTGACGGAGGCGGAAACTGAACGCCTCGGCCGCACCCTCATGCAGTTGGCCGAACAGATGCAGCGGCTTAAGGAAGAGTTCGGCCTGGAGGACGAGGACCTGAATATCGACCTCGGCCCGCTGGGCCGCCTACTCTAGACGGAGCCGGACATGAGTCTTCAGCAGCAGCAGGCGATGCAGCACGCCACTCCCAGCGCCACGCTCGCCGACGTCCTGGAGCGCGTCCTGGACAAGGGTGTCGTCATCGCCGGCGACATCAAGATCAACCTCGTGGACGTGGAACTGCTGACTATCCGCATTCGCCTGATGGTGGCCTCGGTCGACAAGGCCAAGGAAATGGGCATCGACTGGTGGGAAAGTGACCCCAACCTCCACGCAGGCGATCAAGCAACCTCCGGCGGCAATGGCGACCATGTGGCCGAACTCGAAAAGCGCCTCGACAAACTCGAGGCCGCCCTGCCGACCCGACGGAGACCGCCCCAGCGGGCGAAGCGGGCGCCGCCCGAAGCCGGAGCCAACACGTAGCGCCCGGCCGTCTCGCCGCCGACGATTCGAGGGGCGGCCGTCGTGGGCCCATGCCCTCCTTGCGCTGGGATGGACCCGCCGAGACGCCGCCCCTCTCTCCGTTCACCTTACATGCACTCCAGGGCGAGCGCATCGCCGAAAACGATTTCACTCCGGTTCGGACAGATTCCCGCTACAAGGAGCGGGGCCACTCGTGCGAGGACACACCGGTTTCGCAATTCGCTGGCCGGAGGTCTGCCACCCGACGCTACCTTCTCGCCCCTTCTGTCCAGCGGCCAACCTTTGCCTATGAGGCCTCGCCGCTCGGCCAAGGGAAGCGAAGCTTGTGCACACAACATACGTCCGGACTTTTATTTCGGGCCTTCCGAGGCACGATCCATTGAAGCTGTGTGGCGCTCGCAATAGGATCGGGGCATGAGAAACCGTGAGCGCCCGGCGAGGGGGTGAATGCTGAAGAACGACCGCCTGTTTATCCTCGACGTCTACCTTTTCGAGGGGCCCGTGAGCGAGGAGTTCGCCGACGAGAACCCGGTGGTCTCGCGGACCATCGAGATTCGCGGCGACCAGACGCTCGAGGACCTGCATGACGCCATCTTCGAGGCCTTCGACCGCGAAGACGAGCACCTGTACGAGTTCCAGGTCGGCGGCAAGGGGCCGATGGACCCGAAGGCCCGGCGGTACGTGCTCTCAGGTGTATTCGAAAATCCCATTCCCGACACGCCCAAGCCTGCCGGCGACGTGGCGTACACCTCCATCGGCTCCCTCGGCCTGAAGGTGGATGAGGCCTTCGGCTACTGGTTCGACTTCGGCGACGACTGGTGGCACCAGATCAACGT
>CAZNYC010000103.1:10741-14647 GCA_964577175.1 uncultured Anaerolineales bacterium | reverse complement strand
CTCAAACCTTTGGCTCCGGAGGCCAACGCTCTATCCAATTGAGCTATGGGGACGCTGTCGGCACGCCATTCTACACGCCGCGGCGGCCGTGTCAATGCCGCGCGAGCGGTTTACGCCTGGATGGCCGCGCGGTGGGCACGACTGCCCACCGCGCTGTTCTGCGCTTCTCCGCAGGGCGGCGCATCGGGTGCGGCGACCCGCCGGCCGGGCACGGCGGGAAGTCGCATGGTCGGCGTCACACGCTGCCGCGGCCCCGGCTGCCGGGGGCCGGGACGGGGCGGACCCGCACGTCCTCGTGCGTGACCTCGATGGCGTACCACTGCTTGAGGTGCCGCACGTGTGTCGCCAACCGTTTCCAGGCCGCCGGCAGCCGGCAAGCGACCTGCGGTTTCTCGCCGTCGGAGGCGAGGCCCAGAAAGCCGCGCATGACCGCCTGCCAGGTGCCCCCCATCGCCGCCAGGTGCAGGCCCTTGTCGGCGTTGCCCATGACGTCGTCGAGGTCGATGGCGGCCGACCGGCGGAAGTACTCGTACGCCTTGCCGGGCAGTTCCAGGTCGCTCGCCACGATGGAATGAACACTGGGGCTGAGGGAAGAATCGTGTGTGGTTCGCGGCTCGTAGTAATCCCAGTTGCGGCGGAGGACGCGCGTGGAGAGGCGCCCCGGTCGCATGAGCGGCAGCATGAGGAGGTCGGCCTGCTTCAGGATCTGGGAGGCGTGGATTTCCTCCATCCGCTCCTTCTCCGATCCCTCGTAGCCGACGACGGTGAGCCGCGCGGGGTCGGCGTTCTTCAGGCGGAAGAAGCCGTCGAATTGCTCGATGAGGCCGTCGCGGGGGACGGAGCCCTCGAGGCCGTCGGCCACCCGCCGCCAGCGGGCCACCTCCTCCTCGCCGACGCGGAAGTGGCGGAGCAGGCGACTCCGCCGGTGGACCCGGCGCATGCGGTCGACCTGGTCGGCGGCCGTGTGGAGGTTCCAGGCGGCCAGCAGATTCGTGTACGCGTTGTTGTGGACGTCTTCGTGGTACTCGTCCGGGCCGATGACGTGGCGGACCTCGAACTGCTCCTCGTCCACGTTGTAGACGGCGCGGCTGGCCCAGAAGCGGGCGGTCTCGACGGCCAGGACGAGCAGTTGCCGCTCGCGGAAGATGTTGTCGTCGGTCAGCCGGGTGTAGCGAGCGGCGGCGTGGAAGACGTCGGCCGTGATGTGGTGCTGGAGGTCGCCGGTCAGGACGCGGATCATTTCGCCGGTGCGCGGGTCGCGGACCCGGGTGGGGCAGGTCTCGTCGCCGGTGTCGGTGCTCTCCCAGGCGAACATGGCGCCCTGGTACCCGGCGGCCTGGGCCTTTCGCCGGGCGCCGTCAAGGGTGTGCAGACGGTACTCGATCAGCCGCCGGGCCGCCCGCGGGGCCGTCCACTCCAGCATCGGCAGCATGAAGACTTCCGTGTCCCAGAACACGTGGCCGCGGTACCCTTCGCCGGTCAGGCCCTTGGCGGCGATGCTGACGGTGGGATCGCGCGGCGGGCAGGATGCCAGCAGGTGGAAGATGGCGAAGCGGATGGCCCGCTGGTCGTCGTCGGGGCCGTCGATCTGGATGTCGGCCTTCCGCCACCGCCGGCGCCAGCGCCGGACGTGCCGCCGACGGTGCACGCCGTAGGACCCGGCGTCGGCGCCGCGGAGGTCGGCCAGGCAGCACCGTTCGACGGAGGTGGTCTCCGGGTCGCGCGAGGTGTAGGTGGCGATGAGCCGCTCGAACGCGGCCCGCTGGCCGATCTCCAGGTGAACGCGGTACTCCAATCCGATGCGGCCGTCCTCTTCCAGGTGCCGCGGTTTGGGCGGCTGCGCCTGCCGGACCCAGGCGGACGCCCGGCACGCGTGCCCGACGCGGGTGTGCGTGCCACGGGTCCGGGTCACCAGGAGCACCCGGCTTCGTCCCATGTGGGCGGCGTGGAGGCCCTCGAGGTGGGCGGCGTCCTCGTTCGTGACGCGGGCGTCCAGCCACAGGCGGACGGTCGCCTCGCCGCGCCAGTCCAGCGGCGTCAGGGTCAGCGACTGGCCGACCAGGTGATGGTTGGCGATGCTGGCAAACCGCTCGAACTCGAGGCGGACGGTCCCGCCGGCCGCCCGGTAGACCATCGACCGCTCCAGCAGGGCGCGTTTCATGTCGAGCGTCCGCCGGTAGGCGTCGAGGCGGTCCGGCACGGTGCGGAGCGGCTCGCCGTCCAGAAGGATGTCGGCCGACAGGACGTCCGTCAGGTTCACCAGTTCCGGAACGGCGTCGGCACCGGGATCGAAGACGCCGGCCACGTAGACGCCGGGCGTGGAGGGGCCGGCGTCGAACGGTTCCTCGGGATAGGCGCGGAGGCCGATGTAGCCGTTGGCGACGGCGCCGAGGGATTCCCAGGTGCGGTTTCGCGCGGGCTCGAACGGCGATTCCTCCAGGATCCAGTCGGCGGGGGTGGTGCGGGTGGCCATCATGGAGGTCGGTCCTGTCGGCTTGGGCTACCGCCGTCCTGGAGAAGCGCCACGCGCGGCGTCGATCGCGGAGGTGCCACGGTTTGCTTGTCAAACCGTCTTTCTCGTGTGGCCCGGCCGGTCTTGCCCGGCCGGGAGAACACGGATTGGCAAGCAATCCGTGGCACCCGGCGCCTCGGGTGCAGTCATCCGGCGGCCGCCTGCTCATCCGAGAGCAGGTCCTGCCGGAGCCGCGACACCTGCTCCCGCTTCAGCGAGAGGATGTAGTCGATGAAGAACCAGTACCCGCGGCAGTGGTGCGTGGACTGGTCCACCGACATGGTGTAATCGTACGGCGGGTCCCAGGACCAGAAGCCCCAGTGGGTGTTGCTGTCCTCGACGTACGGCCCACCGGCGTCCGGCAACTGCTGCTGGGTCAGGGTGTAGCGGAGGGCCTTGGCGGCGCCGTCGACGTACTTCGACTCGCCGGTGACCTTGTGCGCGAGCAGCAGCGCGATGGCGATGTTCGGCATGTCGCCGGGGCCCTTGTAGGTGGTCACGGGCACGCCCCAGCGGTCCTCGCTGAGGGGCCAGGTCCCCCGCTCCTCCTGCCGCGCCAGGTGCCAGTCGGCGAACCGGAGGGCGCCGTCCAGGAACCGCCGGTCGTCGGTCCGCAGGTACACGCGGATGAGGCCGCGGATCTCGTCGGCGGCAATGTCGCTGCTGTAATAGTTGTTGTTAATCAGGTGGAAACATCCGTTATCCGCCTGGAGCCGGAGGCCGTAGTCCGCCCACGCGACGGCCCGCTGGAGCCACCGCGGCCGGTGCGTGAACTCCTGGAGCGCGATCGTCGCCACGATCGCCCGGCCGAACGACTGCCAGCCCCGCGGGATCCAGTTCTCCTGCCAGTGATCGTACTTCGGGGCGAACCGGTGGTTCTGCGACTGGAGCAGGAACCGGCTGCTCTGTTCCGCCCGGGCCAGGTACTCCTCCTCGGCCAGCCGTTCCCACAGGCCCAGGTTCAGCGTCACGTAGTCGGCGGTGTACTTCGTCCAGAGTTGGGTGGGCTTGATGTTGTCGCGCACCCCGCCGAGGACCAGGCTCATGGGATGCGTCTCGACCATCTCGGCATGCAGCCAGTCGGCGGCCCGGCGGGCCATCTCGAGGAACCGTTCGTCGCGGAACCGGTCGAACGCCGCCAGGCACTGGAACGGCGCGATGAGGTTGGCGGTCTGCGGCTCGGTCCAGTCACGGGTCCGCGCGTCGTAGTACCCGTGGAACGCGCCGATCGATTCGTCAAAGTGGTTCGGAAGCCAGTGGTACGTGTTGTTGCGAGCCCGTTCCTCCAGGTCTTCCTTCTCCAGGCCCAGGTCCGCCAGCAGCGGGGCGTCGCGGTCGCCGGCGGGTTTCAGGCCCCACCCCTGCGGCGAGATGGTCATGTGCACGGTGGGAAT
>CAZNYC010000103.1:0-10641 GCA_964577175.1 uncultured Anaerolineales bacterium | reverse complement strand
CGGCGGGTTTCAGGCCCCACCCCTGCGGCGAGATGGTCATGTGCACGGTGGGAATCGGTGCGCCGCCCATGCGGACTCCTCCAATGAACTCTTACGTATCGTAACGGCAAGCGGGGGTGAACAGCAACAGGGCAATGCGCCGCCGGCCCGCGTCCGGCCGCCCCCGGCGCCCTCCGCCCGGCACTGCAACGCTACGTCGGCCGTTGGCGCGGCGGGTCTCCGCACCCACCGCGCCCGACACGGTTTTTCCGGGGCCGCGCGGCGGGTACGCCAGACCCGACCCGCACGAATCCGCGTTGTCGTGCCAGGAGCCCGTCCGGACAACCCCCGGGCGCGAGCAGCGCCATTCGCACACGGCCCGGCCACCTCAGGCCGACACCTCCGCCTCGTGATTGGCGATGGCCTCTTCGTACACCTTGATCGTGTCGCCGGCCATCCGCTCGCCGGAGAACACCTCGACGGCGCGCTGGCGGCCCTTGCGGCCCATCTCCCGGGCGAGGTCCTTGTCCCGGAGCAGCGCGAGGATCTTCTCGGCCAGCGCGTCCGGGTCGCGCTTCTCGATGATGTAGCCCGTCTCGCCGTCGACCACCGACTCCACCATCCCCCCGCTCCGCGTCACGACGGTCGGCTTGCCGCACGCCATCGCCTCGACCGGCACCAGGCCGAACGGCTCCTCGCCGATCGTCGGGTAGATGACCACGTTGCAATAGTTATACACCCACGGCAGTTCCACGTAAGGGAACGGCTGCGTCACGATGTTGTCCTGGAGACCGAGGGACTCGATCAGTTTCAGGACCTCTTCCTTGTATCCCTGGAGTTCGCGGATCCAGTCGACGATGTCGTCGGTGTCCGTGATGATGAGCAGCGCCTCGGGCACCTGTTTGACGATCTCCTTCATCGCCCGGACGCTGTAGATGACGCCCTTCCACGGCAGCATGCGGGCCGGGTGCAGGATGACCGGCCGGTCTTTCATGCCCAGGCGGTCCGCCCACTTCGGGTTCGTGTTCTCGGGCGAGAACTGCTCGACGTCGATGCCCGGATAGATGACCTCGATGTTCCCGAGGTGCGGCGCCTGCTCCTGGATGCCCTTCGTCACGTGCTTGCAGAACGTGATGATCTTGTCCCACGAGGCGCGGCGCAGCAGGTCTTCGCAGATGAACTCGCTCCACACCTCGTGCACCGTCAGGACGTTCGGCATGCCCCGCTGCCACAACTGCGTCAGCGCCAGCGCGTGTTCCGGCACGAAGTGGTGGAAGTTGTGGCCGTGCACGACGCCGATGTCGTGCGCCTTGAAGAACTCCTCGTACATCTCGCGGATACGGCCGGTGAGTTCGTCGTCCTCCTCGTCGGCCGCGATGTCCTTCTTGGCCTTCTCCTCCCGGATCCATTCCGGGTTCATCAGGTCGGTCCGATACACCTGGATGCCTTCGATCGTCTCCTGCTCGGGCCGGCCCTTGAGCGAGCCGACCAGGGCGTGCACCTCGTGCCCCTCGGCCACCTCGCCGCGGCAGAGGTCCAGCAGGTGGGACTCCACACCCCCCGTCGTCGGATAAAAGGCATAGTGGGTCTGGCAGATCTTCATCACGGACCTCCTCTGCGTTGCGTTCGCGCACGGTTTCTGTGTTCGTAAGACTCCATCATGCCCCACGGGCGGGTGGGATGCAATCGGAACGGTACGGGTTCCGCTTAGGGTGATTCGCCTTTCCCGGCCTGGGGGAATCCCCTAGCCCTACCACGCTAAGTCGGCCATTTGCGCGGTGGGTCTCCGCACCCACCGCGCGCGAGCGCACGTCCTCGTTTCGACGCGGCGGGTGCGGAGACCCGCCGCGCACCAGTTAGCGTTGTAGGGCTCGGGCGGCGCGACGACCGGCGGCGCGTCACGCCGCACGGAGCAGGCGAGCAGGGGAACAGGAGAGCAGGAGGGGCCCACGCGCATCGTCATTCCGACCGAAGCCCCGCAGGGCCGAGCGGAGGAATCTCGCCGTACCCGCTGTTTTACGCTGTCATCCTGAACGCAGCGAAGGATCTCGCCGTGCGTTTTGCCGTTGCCGCTCGGTGTCCGGCGCCTTCGGCCGTTGAAAGGTGCCGGACGCCTTTGCGTTCGGTGTCTGTCCAGGGCAGGCGTCAAGCCCGACTCCAAACCCAAGGCCCTGGCGGGCCCGGCGTGCGGGTGCCGGCACTTCTTCGTCGTCTACAGCGGGCGGGCCACCAACGGCCGCATCCTCCGCTGGCGGGAATGCCGACACTGTGCAAACCCGTGGCACGTCCGCGTCTCATCTCGTACAATCGCCTGGTACAAATCGCAAGGAGCGTTGTCATGCCCCATCGTCACCGACGGGCCGCCGGCCCCACCCTGGTCCTGCTCCCCCTCATCGTTGCCGCAACGGCGGGACCTGGCGGACCTGCTGCCGCCGGGGAGCCGGAAACTATCGAGGTCCCCGAACTCGCGAGCGACTGGTGGCAGATCGCTCCCAACGCCCCGGAGGTCATCGAGCACGAGGGCCGCTTCTACCTGGCCGGCTACGGCCGTGGCATCCACGTGGCCGAGATGCGGTGGGCCGAAAAGACCCCCGCCGAGGTCGAGCATTGGCGAAAGACCGAGTTCGCCCGCATCCTCGAGGAGCGCGAGGCCGCCCGCCTCCGCCGCCAGCAGCGCGAGCGGGAACGGAAAGAGAAGGAGGCTTCTCCGTGAGACTGACACTATTACGCTACGTCCCGCGCGGTGGGTCTCCGTACCCACCGCGCGCGAGCGCACGTCCTCGTTTCGACGCGGCGGGTGCGGAGACCCGCCGCGCACGAGCCCGGGCAGCATGGCCACGCTCGCGTGGCCATGGGCACCTCCGGCGGCGTGTGGCCCGGCCGGTCTTGCCCGGCCGGGAGAACACGGATCGGCAAGCAATCCGTGGCGCGCCGCCCTTCCTGGCCGTCACTCTCGCCGTCGCGCTGGTCGTGGCGATCGTCGCCCCTTCCGCCACCGCCGCCGAGGCGCCGGACCGCAACGCCCTCGGCCGCCAGGTCAAGTACCGCGTCCTCGTCGACAAGGTCATGCAGCCCACGCGCGACTGGGTGACCGAGGAATGGATGGTCGAGGAAGCCGCCCGCACCGGCTTCAACGTCTTCTGCCCCCGCCGCGGGTACGAGCGCCTGGGCGAAGTCCGCCGCGTCGCCGCCTGGTGCCGCGAGCGCGGCATCTTCTTCATGCCGTGGATGCGCGGCACCCTGGGCGCCCCGAAGGGCAAGGAGGCCGACGGCAAGCGGTTCGTCTGGGCCGACGGCACGGTCGAACCCCTGTGGAGCCCCAACAGCGACGCCTTCTGGGACTGGACCACGCGCTACGTCGTCGCATACGCGGAGATCGCCGCCGAGAACCCCCACCTCGTCGGCGTCTTCCTCGACTACGAGAACTACTGGACGAAGGGCAAGCCGAACTGCTACGATCTTTCGTATGACGATATCATCCTTGAGAAGTTCGCGAAGGCCCGCGGCCTGAACATGCCCGCCCTCCCCTTCGCCGAGCGCAAGGCCTGGCTCGATGAGAAGGGCCTCCACGACGCCTTCGCCGCGTTCCAGGTGGACCACTGGCGCACGCGCTGCCGCACACTGAGGAAGGCCGTGGACTCACGCGACCCCGGCTTCCGGTTCTGCGTCTACCCCGCCCCCGGCACACCGTTCATGGTCCGGGCGCTGTATCCGGAATGGGCGACAACGCGGGCCCCGCTCGTCCTGGCCGACGCCCGTACTTACGGCAACCCGTCGGGGACGCTGCTCTTGCGGGGCGGCCTGACGACGAACCGCGACCGGCTGCTCGAGCGGCGCAAGGTGGCGGAAGAGGCGGGCATCCCCCACTTCTACATCGGCGGCATCGACCCGGCCGTCCGCGGCGCGGGGCCGGAGTTCTCCGGAAAGAATGCCGATATCATCTCCCAGGCCACCGACGGCTACTGGGTCTTCCACGAGGGGCCGGAGTACGCCTACGAGGGCCCCGACCCGAAGAAGGACCACCGGGCCTATTTCGATTGGTTCGCGCGGGCCAACCGCGACATCGCCGCCGGACGGTTCGACCTCTGGAAACAGCCGCGCGAGTCGCCCGACGCCGAGACCCAGGCCGTTCTCGCCTTCGTCAAGCGCCTGCGCGAGGCCGGCCTCGCGCCGCACTCCGACGAGGCGGTGCCCGAGAAGGCCCGCGAGACGACCTTCCGGATCCGCCGGCGGCACACCGTCCTCATCCGCCTCGCCGACGGCGAGGCCCTCGCCGGCCGCCTCGCCGTCCAGCAGGTCGGCCACTACACGGCGCCGTGCGCGTACGTCCTGCTCGGGCCGGACGGCAAGCGGCTGGACCACGGGCACGTGCAGGTGGGCGACCGTGTCGCCATCCGTCGCCCCGCCGGCGAGGCCGGGTGGTACCTGCTCGCCGTCGACACGGGCCAGAACACCGCCCGGTTCCACGCAGGGAACCGGCACACGTGCCTCGTCGGTCGGCGGCTGCACGTCCTGGGCGCCCAGCCGCGGGCGTACTTCCTGCCGATGCCGAAGGCCGAACGCATCCGCCTGGCCCTGGAGAGCCCGTCGCCCGGCGAGACCGCCCGCCTCGTCCTCCGCGACCCCGACGGCCGCGAGGTCGCCGCGTGCGATACGGTCGAGAAGGAACGCGTGGAGGTGACGGCAAAGGTCCCGGAAGGTGCCCGCGGCCGGCCGTGGTCGGTGGACCTCGGCAGGGCGAAGACGGGCGGCTGCGAGGATATGACGCTCGAGTTCGCTGACGGCGCCGCACCCCTGCTCGCGCCCCATCCCGCCCGGCTGATGGGCGTAGATAAGTCCGTGCGATAACGATGTCATTCTGAGGAGGCCGTACGGCCGACGAAGAATCTCGCCTCGAAGCCGTTGGCTGGTCCGCCGTAAGGTCTCCGCACCCGCCGCGCAACCGAACGGGCACGTGCCCCGGCCCGGAGGGCCGGCTGTATTCTAGCCACGGGCGAAAGCCCGTGGACACGAAGGGGGCGCATCCGCATATTCTCTCTGTTGTCCGAGCCCCGTAGGGGCGACTGAACTCGCTTTCCGAATCGCCCGGTTTTCGCCACGCAAAGATTCTACATGCGCCGGGGCGACGGGGCAATCGCCAAGCACCTCGGCGATGCGCTCCCGGTCACGCGGCGGAACGGTCACGCCATTCACCCTCACCCTTGCCCTCTCCCGTCAAGGGAGAGGGGGGGGCATGAACCACCCAGCGCCTCCGCAATTCCCTCCCGCGTCGGCGGCGCAATCAGCCCGCGCTCCGTGATGATGCCCGTCACGAGGCCGGCCGGCGTCACGTCGAACGCCGGGCAGTACGTCTTCGCCCCGTCCGGGGCGGTCTGGCGGCCGAAACCGTGCGTCACTTCCTCGGCGCCGCGCTCCTCGATGGGAATCGCGTCGCCCGACTCCAGCGACAAATCGAACGTGCTCGACGGGGCCGCCACGTAAAACGGAATCCCGTGGTGCCGGGCCAGCACCGCCACGCCGTAGGTGCCGATCTTGTTGGCCACGTCGCCGCAAGCGGCGATGCGGTCGGCGCCCACGAGCACCAGGTCCACCTTCCCTTGCCGCATGAGCACGGCGGCCATGTTGTCGCAGATGAGGGTGACGTCGATGCCGGCCTGCATGAGTTCCCACACCGTGAGGCGGGCGCCCTGAAGCAGCGGCCGGGTCTCGTCGGCGTAGACGCGAAAGCCGCGCCCCGCCTCGTGCGCCCGGTACAGCGGCGCAAGCGCCGTGCCGTACTCCGACGTGGCCAGGCTCCCCGCGTTGCAGTGCGTCAGCACGCCGCAGCCTTCGGTGACGAGGCGGGCGCCGGCGTCACCGATGCGGCGACACATCTCGGCATCTTCGTCGCGGATGGCCCGGGCCTCGGCCAGCAGCGCGCGCTTCACGGCCCGTCCGCCCTCGCCGCGATGCGCCTCGGCCGCGCGGCCCATCCGCTCGAGCGCCCAGAAGAGGTTGACGGCCGTGGGGCGGCTCGTCGCGAGGTACTCGCACGTCTCGGCGACGGCGTCCTGGACGGCCGGCTCGTCGTCCGGCGCGTCCTGCAGGCCGACGACCACGCCCATCGCGGCGGCCACGCCGATGGCCGGCGCCCCGCGCACCCGCAGCATCTTGATCGCCTCCCACACGTCCTCGACCGTGCGGCACGCGATGACCGTGTGCTCGGTGGGCAGGCGGGTCTGGTCGATGAGTTCCATCCGGCCGTCCAGGCCGCCCACCCATCGGACCGTCGGCTCAGGCATGGGCGGACCTCACCTTCTGGTCGGCCTCGGTCACCTTCTCGGCGAGGCGGGCCTTGTAGGCGACGACGCGGTCCCGCAGGTCGGCGTCGCCGACGCCCATGATCTGGACCGCCAGGACGGCGGCGTTCACCGGCCCCGCCTTGCCGATGGCGACGGTGGCCACCGGCACGCCGCGCGGCATCTGGACGGTGGAGAGAAGCGAGTCCAGGCCGCCCAGGGCGCTCGTCTGGATCGGCACGCCGATGACCGGCAGGGGCGTGAGGCCGGCAAGCACCCCCGCCAGGTGCGCCGCCCCGCCGGCCGCCGCCACGATCACCTCCACGCCGCGGTCGGCGGCGGTCGTCGCGAACTCGTGGGCGACTTCCGGCGTCCGGTGGGCCGAGATAATGCGGACCTCGTACGGCACGCCGAAGTCGTCCAGGACGTCGGCGGCCGGCTGCATCTTCTCCAGGTCCGAGTCGCTCCCCATGACGATGGCCACCCGGGCGGGCGGCGAAGTGTGCTCGACGGGCATGATGGTTCCTCCGCTGAAGGGTTCCGGTCGCCGCGAGTATAGGTCCCCCGCCGCGGACGGTCAACTGCGTTCGCGCGCCGTGCAGGGCGCCCCCCTCCTGCTTGCGCGGTGGGTCTCCGCACCCGCCGCGCCCGAAGGCCCGCGCCTGTGTGGCCCGGCCGCTCGTGCCACGGTTTGCTTGTCAAACCGTGCTGATTAGATTGAGCGGCACCGGTTGACAAGCAATCGGTGGCACCTGCCTCGAACGGCAACGGCGCGCGGCCCGCAAGCGGGCCGGCGAACACGCCCCCCCACCCCACCAGCGGCCCGGACGTTCGAAAAGGACTCTGGAACCCTTTTCGGCGGGTTGCCGCAAATCATCGCCCGCCGCACACGTGGCGCGAGGCCCCAAAAAGAAATCCGGCGCCGACCCGCATTTTTGGGCCGAGAACGAGGATTCGGGACGGCAGCGATTTGACTTCCCCCGGAAATGTTGTATTTTTCCAACGCCTACACGCCCGGGGACAACATCTCACTGGAGGTCGCCGTGGCCGAATCGCAACAACCCGTGCGCCCGGACAGCACCCTCGAGGGGGTGCTCCAGACCGTCCGTCTGCTCGGCGACCTGGCCGGACGGCTCGCGCGGCTCCAGGACCCGGAGAGCCTCCAGGCCACGGTCCTCGAACAGGCCCGGACGATGTTCGGCTGCCGGGCGGCCGCCGTCTGCCTGTGGGACGCCGACGCCGGTCGGCTGCGGACCGCCCGGGCCGCCGGACGGGCCGCCGACGCCGACCTGGGCGCCCTGGCCGACGCCCCCGCCGTCCGCCGCACGGTCGTCGACGACCGCCAGGTGCTGGCGCCGGCGGAGGTCACGGTCCCGTCCGAGCGAGGCACTTGGCCGGTGGCGGCCGTGGTCCCGATTGCCGGCGAGGACGACCTGCTCGGCCTGCTCGTCCTCGGCGACCCGGCAGAGGGGCGCCGTTTCGGCGAAGCGGACCGGACCCTGATGGCGGCCGCCGGCCGCGTCGTCGCCATGGCCGTCGAGACCAGCCTCCTGCACGCCGGATTCCGCGACGCGATGGGCCGTCGCCTCCGGGAGACCCGCGGCGAACTCGCCCGCGCCGCCGCCGAACTGGAACGCATCAAGACATTCAACGAAGAACTTTTCGAGTCCGTGCCCGTGGGCATCGTGGTCTTCGACCGGGACTTCCGCATCACGTTCCGCAACGCCGCCGCGGAGCGGCTGTGGGCGACGGACCGCAACGTCCTGGAGGGGGTCCGGCAAACGGATGCGGCGCGGATCGACCCCGAGTGGGAAGCGTCGCTGGGCGAGGTGCTCGACATGCGCCGCCCCTGGCTGGCCGAGGCCGTCACGCTCGGCTCGCCGGACCCGAAGGCGTCGCGGCTGAACCTGGCCTGCTCGCCGCTGATGAACCGGCAGGGCGACGTGGTCGGCGGGATCCTGGTCGTCGAAGACGTGACGCACCGCCTGCGGATGCAGCAGCGGTTGGAGGTGTCGGAACGGCTGGCCGGCGTGGGGCGCCTCGCCGCCATGGTCGCCCACGAAATCAACAACCCGCTCGACGGCATGCAGCGGCTGCTGAACCTGTCGTCGCGGGCGATCGATCGCGGCGAGCCGGAGCGGATCGGCGGGTACCTGGACCACGTCCGGACGGGCTTGGAGCGGATCGGCACGATCGTGCGCGACCTGCTGGATTTCTCGCGCAGCGCAAGCGGGTCGCCCGAACCCATGAACATCCGGGCCATCCTGACCGAGGCCGTCCACACGATGCAGCCGGCCGCCGACGACGCCGGCGTCGAGGTGGCGGTGGACTGCGCCGACGACCTCCCGCCCCTGAAGAGCGGGCACCTGTACCACGCGGTGCTGAACCTGGTGAAGAACGCGGTCGAGGCGACGCCCCACGGCGGGCGGGTGACCGTCCGCGCCGCCTGCACGGACGGCGCCCTCGTCATCGACGTCGGCGACACGGGGCCCGGCATCCCCGAGGACGCCCTGCCCCGCCTCTTCGAGCCGTTTTACAGCCAGAAGGCCGTCGGCAAGGGCACCGGGCTGGGCCTGGTGATCTCGCGGGACCTGGTCGAGAAGCAGGGCGGGACCCTCTCGGCCGCCAACCGCGACGACGGCGGGGCCGTCTTCACGATCCGCGTGCCCCTGGCGCCGGGGGCGGAGGGGTAACTCGCGCCGGGTGCCACGGATTGCTTGCCAATCCGTGTTCTCCCGGCCGGGCAAGACCGGCCGGGCCACACGGGAAACACGGTTTAACAAGCAAACCGTGGCACCTGCGTCGTTGGCGCGGCGGGTACGGAGACCCACCGCGCAACAGACAGGCGGCGCCGCGCAGGATAAAGATGAAGTAGAGGGGATAGATCCAATGGCCGACACACGCATCCTCGTCGTCGACGACGACGAGTTGATCCTGGCGAGCCTGTCGGAGTTCCTCCGCCTCGAAGGCTACGAGACGGAGACGGCGGCCACTTTCCAGCAGGCCTCCGCCCACCTGGCGGCCGAAACGTTCGACGTCGTCATCGCCGACGTCTCCATGCCCGACGTCGACGGCTTCGAACTCCTCAAGATGGTCCGCAACCGGTACCCGGACACCGCGGTCATCATGATCACCGGGTACGGCACGATCGAAAGCGCGGTCGACGCCATGCGGCACGGGGCGTTCCATTATCTGACGAAACCGATCATCGACGACGAGATCAAACTCGTCGTCGAGCGAGCCCTCGAGCAGCAGCACCTGATGGCCGAGAACCGCGCCCTCCGCTCCCAACTCGGCGAGCGGTACAGCCTGGGCAACATCATCGGGCACGACCCGAAGATGCTCCGCGTCTTCGACATCATCGAGGCCGTCGCCGACACGCCCACCACCGTCCTCATCACGGGCGAGAGCGGCACGGGCAAGAGCCTCGTGGCGCGGGCCATCCACCAGCGGTCGAACCGCCAGGAGGCGCCGTTCGTCGAGGTCGCCTGCGGGGCCCTGCCCGAGACGCTCCTGGAGAGCGAACTCTTCGGCCACGTGCGCGGCGCGTTCACCGGGGCCGTCGGCGACAAGGCCGGCAAGTTCGCCCAGGCGGACGGCGGGACGATCTTTCTGGACGAGATCTCGACCGCCACCCCCGCCCTCCAGGTCAAACTCCTCCGCGTGCTCCAGGACTTCGAGTTCGAGCCGGTGGGCGGCGCCCAGACCCGCCGCGTCGACGTCCGCTGCATCCTCGCCACGAACCAGGACCTCGAGGCCGAGGTCCGCAAGGGCACGTTCCGGCAGGACCTGTACTACCGCGTGAACGTCGTGACGGTCCACCTGCCGCCGCTGCGCGACCGGCTGGGCGACATCCCCCTGCTGGCCGAGCACTTCCTGGCCCGCCACTGCCAGCGCACCGGCCGCAACGTCGTCGGCTTCACCGAGGAGGCGATGCGCCGGCTCCAGGCGTACACGTGGCCGGGCAATGTGCGCCAACTGGAGAACATCCTGGAGCGGGCCGTCATCCTGACCAAGCACGCCACCGTCATGCCCGACGACCTGCCGGAAGACATGCGGGCCGTCGGACCCGGCGACGACGGCGACAGCCGCATCCTCCCCCTGAAGCAGGCCCTCGAAAAACCCGAACGCGACATCATCGAGCGGACGCTGCGGGCGTTCCACGGCAACCGGCAGGCCACCGCCAACGCCCTTGATATTAACCGCACCACGCTATACAAAAAGATGAAGCGGTACGGCATTGACGACTGAGGCGGGCGGCGGATCGGTCGAGGCCGCCAAGCGGATGGTCGCCCTGATCCGCGGCGAGCGGAAGCGGTTCACGTGCCACGGCCGGTCTTGCCCGGCCGGGAGAACACGGATTGGCAAGCAATCCGTGGCACCG
>CAZNYC010000102.1:10873-14699 GCA_964577175.1 uncultured Anaerolineales bacterium | reverse complement strand
GCGGAGGACGTCCTCCTCCACCTCGCCGCGCGACCGGGCCCACGTCACGTCGCTGGAGACGGCGGCCAGGCCGAGGCCGAGCCGGCGGGTCCCGTCCGGCGAACGTCGGTCGATGCCCATCTGGCCGCCGTACGCCTCCGCCGTGAACCCCGTCCGCCGGGCGGCCGTGTCCTGGTCCACACGGAGGCCGAAGCCGTGGCCGAAGACCTGCCAGTCGGACGCCGGGCGGTCGTCCCCCGCCGCTGTGGGGGCGGGGGCCGCATCCGCGACGGCGTCGGCGCCGAGGGCCGGCCCGGCGGCCGCCTGCAGGCCCGCGCCCCCGCGGCGTCCAGCGGCCGTGTGGGCCGCCAGGTTCCGGTGGTACGTGTCGGCGACGTCGTCGGCGAGGTGGGGGAGGATCTCGAGCGGTTTCGGGCTGAGGTCGGCCAGCGCGCGGTTGATGCCGTCGGCGTCCATGCTGCCGAGACGGCTCAGCATGTCGTTGAAGGGCGTGCCGGGTGCGCCGGCCGGTGCCGTGTCGAGGGCGGCGGCGATGCGGGCGGTGTCGCCGTCCCGGGCCACGCCGAGCAGGCTGCCGAGTTCCGTCACGATGGCGTACTGGAGGTCGCCGTCGGTGAAGGCGGGGTCGCGGCGGAAGGTGAGGGCGGCCCCGGCGGCCGAGGTCACGACGTCCGCCCCGGCGTCGGTCACGCCGCCGCCGGCGTCGATGATGGTGAGGCGCTCGCCGATGCTGAAGCCGCCCGGGTTGGCGACGAGGACCTGGATGGTGCTGCCGGCCTCCAGGGTGGCCGTGCCGCCCACGTCGAGCAGGTCGTGCGAGGAGCCGGGCCCGCGCGGCTGGGCGCCGTCGGTTTCGATTTCCAGCGTGCTGCCGGCCGCCTGCGTGTAATCGCCGACGACGGTGGTGATGCCGATGGAATTGCCCGGGGCCACCGTGCCGCCCGCCTCGTTATGGATGCCGCCGGCCACGCCGGAGCCGAGCAGGAGCCCGCGGTTGAGGACGTCCCCGGCCAGGGAGCCCTCCAGCGCGACGACGCCGTCGCGGACGGTCAGCGTGCCGGTGAAGGGGCTGGCGGCCGTCAGGGTCAGCGTGCCGGCCCCGTCCTTGAAGACCGTGCCGGTGCCGCTGAGGGTGCCGGCGAAGGTGCCGTCGGCGGCCTGGTCGAAGACGGCGGTGGCGTCGGCGGCGAGGTTGCCCGCGAGGCTGCCGGTGTCGCCGACGAGCGTGCCGGCGGCGACGGTGGCGCCGAGGAAGGCGTTGTCGGCCGTCAGCGTCAGGGTGCCGGCGCCCTGCTTGACGACGGTCCCGGCGCCGATGATCTGGCCGGCCATGAGGAGGTCGGCGCCGGCGTCGACGGTCAGATCGGCCGCCAGGGCCACGTCGTTTGCCAGGGCCGCCACGCCGGGTCCCTGCTCCAGCGTGGCCGGACCCGAGACGGTGAGGGGGCCCGTGCCGAGGGCGTCGTCGTCGGCCGCAACGAGGCGTCCCTCGGCCAGGGTCGTGCCGGCCGTGTAGGTGTTGGCGGCCGAGAGGGTCAGCGCGGCGGCGCCCTCTTTGATGAGGCGTCCGCCCACCCCGGAGATGACGCCTGCGAGGGTCGTGTCGTTCGCACCGGTGACCGTCAGGGCCACGCCGCCGGTGTCGGCGAGGTCGAACGTGGCGTCGGTGCCGAAGAGGAACCCGCCGCCGGCCACGGCGCCGGCGTCGAGGGTCATGGCGGCGCCGCGTGCGACGATGGGCACGCCGACGGTCTGGAGGGCAGAGGAGGCGTTTGTGACGGCCCCGCCGTCGGCGAGGTCGAGGCGGCCGCCGGCCGAGTCGAGCGTGTAGGCGGTCGATTCCTCGAACCGGACCTCGCCCACCCCCGCCGTGTACGCCGCCGTAACGGTGGCGGTGGTCCGCGCCGCACCCGTGTCGTCGAAGAGAAGCGTGTCGCCGGGGGCGAGGTTGGCCGGGTCGCCGTCCCAGAGGTCCCAGTTCGAGGCGGGGCTGGTGTCGTCCCAGTCGCCGGTGCCGGCGCCGGCGGTCCAGGCGATGGTGATGGGGGCGGCGGCGAGGTCGGCCGCGAAGGCCCGCTCGAAGGCGGCGAGGGAGGCCTGCTCGGTGGTGTGGGAGCGCTCGCTGTCGTTGAACTGGTCCTCGTCGCAGAAGAGGCCGACCTGCGTGGCGGTCAGGGTGCCCCGGCGGAGCCAGCCGCCGTCGCCTCCGTCCTTCCATGCCTTGTTGGCGACGACGAGCGGCGGGCCGGCGAAGGCGGGGGCGAAGGCGATGAGTTCCTCCCCCTCCGAATAGCCGCGCACCACGTCGTTCGTGATGAACGCCTGCCAGTCCACCGGGTTGCCGCCGCTGTCGGTCAGCGTGCCGGAGGTGGCCTGGATGACCAGGTAGCCGATGCGCTCCGGCACCGTCACGGTGGAGCCGTCGGCCACCTCCGAGCGTTCCAGGGCCAGGTCGAAGCGGTCGGTCTGAAGACCGTTCACGGAGGTGGTGAGCCAGGGGGTGGAGGGCTCGCCCGGCGGCTGGTTCGCCTCGTTGTTCGCCGTCTGGACGGTGGCAAGGATGGCGGGCGTCGAGCCGAACGTGTGGCGCAGCCGGACCGTGTCGTACGCACCGCCGTCGGCGAACGGCGGCCGGCGCTGGACCG
Source organism: uncultured Anaerolineales bacterium (assembly GCA_964577175.1). Taxonomy (GTDB): domain Bacteria; phylum Planctomycetota; class Phycisphaerae; order FEN-1346; family FEN-1346; genus BS750m-G62. Next base: position 12,054 of record CAZNYC010000102.1, on the reverse strand, counting down.
TGCTCGTCGTGGTATGAACGCCGGCGTCCAGGTAGACGCCGGGGGTGATCTCGGTCCGGCCGGGTTCGACCGCCAGGTACGCGACGTTCGGCATGCCGGGGTGGACGCCGTCTTCGCCGGCCGGTTCGACGGGGGCGATTTCGAAGCCGCTGGTCGTCACGTTGCGGATGCGGAGCGAGGCGGGGTCACCGCCCGCAGCGGTCGGCATCACGAAAACGACGGGCGTGCGGCTGAAGGCCTGGCTGAACGAAACCGGCTGGAACACCGTCTGGCCGGGGGCGGTGGCGGCCACGTCGACAGACCCCGCCTCCAGCATGCCGGCCGCCGCGCTCGAGGTGAGCGCGAGCCAGCATAGCGCGGCGCTGCAACCGGCCGTGCGCCTCCACCGTGGCCTGGCCATCGCCGGGCCCATCCTGTAGACAGACTGGGCGCGTACCAGTCCCTCGGTCCCAGCGCGCGTTTGCTGTCCCAACTCGTATCATCGGCGTTTACAAGGGGTTAGGTCCAGACGGATGTGGCGGGCCGGCTCGCCGGGACATGACGGATTCCGAATGGCGAATGGCGAGGGAATGACGAACGGCGGGAGAATGACCCATGCCCACAACCCAACGACCCAAGCGGGCGGGGCGGCGGTCAATTGTCGAGGCGGTCCTCGAGGGCGTCGACGCGGTCTTCCAGGCGGTCCTTCTCGGCGTCGAGTTGCTTGTTCTTGCGCTTCAGGTCGGCCGCGTCGCGGCGAAGGCGGTCGTTCTCGGCCGTCAGGCGCAGGACCTCGTTCTCGAGTTCGGCCCGGCTCATGGCGTCCACGCGCTGCCGGTCGGCCTTCGACGGCGCCTTGCTCGACCCCGACGAACGGCCCAGGTTGACGTACGGCCCTTCGGGCACGTCCACCTTGACACAGCCGGCCACGAGGGCCATGGCGGCGACCAGGATGGCCGACGCCCACAGGATGATCTTCTCCCACACGGTTCTCGCTCCCGCTGCAAGTGCGTGCCATGAGTCTAGCGGCTCGGTCCGCGGGGTGCAAGAGGCTGCCTGGCGTTCGAGCCGGCCGTTCGAGCCCGCCGCGGAAGCGGCGGGTCATCCTCATCCGCCATGGTCGGCGCCCATCGCCGATCAAGATGTCCGGCTGCTTCCGCAGCCGGCTCGAACCGCCGGCTCGAACCGCGGGCTCGAACCGC
>CAZNYC010000102.1:0-10773 GCA_964577175.1 uncultured Anaerolineales bacterium | reverse complement strand
CGGCTGCTTCCGCAGCCGGCTCGAACCGCCGGCTCGAACCGCGGGCTCGAACCGCCGGCTCGAACCGCGGGCTCGAACCGCGGGCTCGAACGGCCGGCTCGAACCGCGGGCTCGAAGGGGCAAACGTTGGCGGCCCGAACAGGCTTGACTTCCCCGCCGCGCGCCGCCACCCTGGCGCCATGGCACCCGGCACCCCCATCCTGGTCATCACCGGCCCGACGGCGAGCGGGAAGGCGCGGCTGGCCCTGGCGGTCGCCGGGCGGCTCGGCGGCGAGATCATCTCCGCCGATTCCATGAAGGTGTACCGCGGCCTGGACGTCGGCACCGCCAAGCCCTCGGCCGAGGACCGCCGCCGCGTGCCCCACCACGCCGTCGACGTGGCCGACCCCGACGAGACCTTCTCCGCCGCCCGCTGGCTGGACCTCGCCGAGGCCGCCGTCGCCGACATCCGCGCCCGCGGCCGGGCGTCGCCTCGGCGGTGCCGGGCTTTGCCCGGGCGAAGCCGGGTGCCCATCGTCTCGGGCGGCACGCCGTTCTACCTGAAGGCCCTCCTGGAGGGGCTCTTCGAGGGGCCGGACGCCGACCCCGACCTCCGCCGGCGCCTCCGGGATGAGGCGGCCGAGCACGGGTCGGAGCACCTGCACGGGCGCCTGGCGCGCCTCGACCCGGAGGCCGCCGGCCGCATCCATCCCAACGACCTGCGCCGCATCGTCCGGGCCCTGGAGGTGTACGAGAAAACGGGCCGGCCGATCTCCGACCTCCAGCGGCAGTGGGGCGAGCGGCGGCCGGAGTATCGCCCGCTGCTGGTGGCCATCCGCCGCAGCCGCGACGACCTGACCCGCCGCATCACCGACCGCGCCCGGCGGATGCTGGACGGCGGCCTCGTCGAGGAGGTCCGCACGCTGCTCGAACGGTACGGGCAACTGGCCAAGGGCCCGAGCCAGGCCCTCGGTTACGCGGAGGTCCTCGCGCACCTGCGCGGCGACCTGGCCGACGGCGACCTGCTCGAGGCCATCGTGGCGCACACGCGGCAGTTCGCCCGGCGGCAGACCTCCTGGCTCCGCCGGTTCGAGGGCGTCACCTGGCTGTCGGCCGACCCGGACACGCCGGCCGCCGCCCTCGCCGACCGCGTCGTCGCCTTGTGGCGGGAGCACATGGGCGAGGAACAATCTGCCGGAAAGGAATCAGACATGGAAACCCATCAACCCACCCGCGACGAGGCATGGGCGCTGCTGAACGAGTACAACTCGGCCGAGGGCCTCATCAAGCACGCCCTCGCCGTCGAGGCCGTCATGCGGTACATGGCCCGCAAGCGCGGCGAGAACCAGGAAACCTGGGGCATCGTCGGCCTCATCCACGACCTCGATTACGAGAAGTACCCCGACCGGCACTGCGCCAAGACGGCCGAGATCCTCCGCGACCGCGGATGGCCGGACGACCTCGTCCGGGCCGTCGTCTCGCACGGCTACGGCCTGTGCACGGACGTGGAGCCGCAGACCGAGATGGAGAAGGTCCTCTACGCCGTGGACGAACTGACGGGCCTGGTCGTGGCGACGGCCCTGGTGCGGCCGTCGAAGTCCGTCATGGACATGAAGGCCAAGAGCGTGAAGAAGAAGTGGAAGGACAAATCGTTCGCCGCCGGTGTGAACCGCGAGGTCATCGAGGACGGGGCCCGGCGGCTGGGCGTCGACCTCTCGGACCTCTTTACGGACACGATCATGGGCATGCGCGAGGCGGCCGACGCCCTCGGCCTCGCGGGCGACGGCGACGCGTGACGTACCCCGGTCAGGCAAAGCGACAACGGCAACGGCGGCCTCACGCAAAGCCGCCAAGAACAGCCACGACGGAAAGCCGGTCAACAGCAAAGGCATGCCTCGCGCAAAGGCGCAAGGGCGCTAAAACGACAACGGCGGACAGCGGGTCACAAATAGGGGAGGGACAGGCAGGCCGCGGCATTCGTCAGTTGCTGTTTGCTCCATCTGTCGCTTTTGCCGTTTGCCGTCTTTGCGCCTTTGCGTGAGGATGCTGTTTGTCGTTCTGGATCGCGGCTCGAAGCCCGCGGCTCGTGGCTTGCATGTGCCGCCCCGTTGCCTGGTCACCCGGTGTCCTCTATAATCGTTTTCGAAGGCGAAAACGGCTGCACGGCGAGATTCTTCGCTGCGCTCAGAATGACAGCGAAAACGGCACCGACCTGCAACCAGCATCCACTATCCAACACGCACCATGGCCAAACGCGACTATTACGACGTCCTCGGCGTCGCCCGCGACGCCGACCAGGATGCCATCAAGAAGGCGTACCGGCGCCTCGCGCGCCAGTACCATCCGGACCTGAACCCGAACGACCCCGAAGCCGAAGGCAAGTTCAAGGAAATCGGCGAGGCGTACGAGGTCCTCTCGGACAAGAAGAAGCGGCAGGCGTACGACCGGTTCGGCCACGAGGGCGTCCGCATGGGGGCCGAGGCGGCCGGGGCCGGCGCCGCGGGCGGCCCCGGCGGTCAGCGGTACACCTACACGTGGTCCGGCCCCGGTGGCGGGGGCGGCGGCTCGCCCTTCGAGGACATCGCCTTCGAGGCGTTCGCGGGTTCCGGCGGCCAGGGGGCCTCGTTTATCGAGGAACTCTTCAGCCGCCTCGGCGGACGCGGACGTACCGGACGGACCCGCACCACCGGCGGACGCCGTTCCGCCGCCGGCCCGGGCGCCGGCTTCGGCGGCGCCGCCGTCAAGGGCCAGGACGTCGCCAGCGAGATTGCCATCCCGTTCGAGCAGGCCGTGCGCGGCGTCCGCACCACGCTCGCGCTCCAGCGGCCGCAGAAGGACGGGTCGGCGCGCACCGAGCGGATCGAGGTCCGCATCCCGGCGGGCGTCCGCGACGGGCAGCGGCTGCGGCTGCGCGGCCAGGGCGGGCCGAGCCCCGCCGGCGGCGAGGCCGGCGACCTGTACCTCACGGTCCACGTCCGGCCGCACCCCACCTTCCGCCGCGAGGGACGCGATATCTACATCGACCTGCCGATCTCGATGTCCGAGGCCGCCCTCGGCGCCACCGTCGAGGTGCCGACCGTGCACGGCACGCGGACGTCGGTCCGCATCCCGCCCGGGACGGCGGGGGGCAAACGCCTCCGCCTGAAAGGGCAGGGCGTCCGCGGGCCGGGCGACGCCGACGCCGGCGACCAGTACTGCGTCCTCCGCGTCGTGCCGCCGCCCGGCCTCGACCCGCGGCAGAAGGAACTGTTCCGGGAACTCAAGCAGCACGAGGAGAACCCCCGCCGCGGCGGGCCGTGGGGCGGGGCGTGATGTCATTCTGAGGGCCCGCTTGCGGGCCCGAAGAATCTCGCCGTGCGAAAAGCAAAACGGCAACGACCAAGGCGAGATTCTTCGTCGGCCCTTCCGGGTCTCCTCAGAATGACAGCACGCATGCGCCGTCGAACGTGTACAGGCCTGGAGGCCATCATGGCAGAGACCGAGCCCGAGACCTATACCCTCGAGCAGGCGGCCGACTCGCTCGACGTCTCGGCCGACGACGTGCGGGCGTACATCGAGGAGGGCCTCGTCGCCGCCGAGGCCGGCGCCGCCGAGGGGCCCGTCCTCTCGCGGGCGAGCATGCGGCGCCTCTGGAGCGTCGTCACGCTGCACCGCGACCTCGGCATCAACCTGCCGGGCGTCTCGGCCGTGCTGCGGCTGCGGGAGCAATACGAGCAGGTCCGGCGCGACCTGGCCACGCTGGTGGAGATCGTCGAGCGGGAACTCGGGGCCGACGTCTGGGACCGCCTGTGGCCGGAGGACCGCCCCACGCCGCACGCCAGCGTGCAGGTGGAGTCGATGGCCGACGAACCGCCCACCCCCGGGCGCGCCGTGTCTGAGGGGGGCGTTACGGACGCCGGGCCGAAGGGCGATTCGGACGAGACCGACGCCCCGCCCGACGAGGCCGGCGCCACGCCCCCGCCGAACGAGGATGCCGACACGTGACCGACGCCTGGCCGATGCCGCTCGCCGCACCGCTGGAGGCCTGGGGCCTCTGGTTCACCGTGGTGGCACTCGGGGCGCTGGCGGGATTGGTGCTGGCGTGGCTGCGGCGGCGGTTTCTGCGTCCGATGCGGCACCGTCCGTCGAGCACGACGGACGCCTGGGCCGAGGCCGGACGCCGCTTCCACCCGACCGACGAGGTACAGGAAGACGACGCCTCGGCCGGCGGAAACGGGGACGCCGTATGACCGACCGTCGCCCTGACCGCGCCGCGCTCGGCCGCCGCCAGCGCCTCCGCCGGACCGCCGAGTTCCGGGCCGTCTACCGCGCCGGCAACCGGGCCGCCGACGGCCGGATCGTCGCCTACGCCCGTCCGAACGGGTCCGAGGTGACCCGCCTCGGCGTCAGCGTGGGCCGGCGGTGCGGCGGGGCGGTCCAGCGGAACCGCATCAAGCGGCTGCTGCGGGAGGTGTTCCGACGGGCCCGCGGCGCGTGGCCGGCCGGGTTCGACGTGGTCCTCGTGCCGCTGGGGCGCGACTATACGTTCGAGGAGGTGGACCGCCGCGTGCGGGCCCTCGTGCCGCAGGCCATTCGGCGGGCCGAGCGGAAGGGATAACGGGCCGCGGCGGGCCGCGGGTGGCACGCTTTCGCGCTTCTGCGAAAGCGTGTGTCGCCGGCGCCGGAAGCGCGTGCTTTCGCAAGGGCGCGAAAGCATGGCACCCGGCAATCTCCCCGGCCGGGCAAGACCGGCCGGGCCACACAGAAGGCGGGCCGGGACACCCGCCGCGCGCGAAGCGCCCATGACCCGTGCACACGCCCATGCCGGGAAGCCCCTCCGCCGGGCCGCCGTGGCGGCCCTGGTGGGACTGGTGCGCCTGTACCAGGTGACGGTCAGCCCGCTGCTGGGCCCGTGCTGCCGATACGCCCCGTCGTGCAGCGCCTACGCCGTGGAGGCGCTGCGGGTGCACGGCGTGTGGCGGGGGCTGGGGCTGGCGGCCTGGCGGGTGCTGCGGTGCCATCCGCTGGCCCGGGGGGGGTACGATCCCGTGCCGCCGGCCGAGCCGCCGGTGGATGACGCGCCGGCGAAGGCCGGCGGCTAAATGTTGACGGCGCTCACTCCATCACGCCCGCCCGGGCCTTGAGTTGGTCGAGGTTTTTGCGGATCTCCTCGGCCTGCGGCGAGTCGGGATACTTCTCCATGAGATCCACGGCCAGGTCGTACGCCTCGCGGTGGCGACCGGTCTGGATGTGGTCGGTGATCCGCTGTTCCCACTCGCGGCGTTCGGCGATGGCGGCATTGCGCTGGAGTTCCTCGACCTGCTCGGCGATGGCCTTCGCCTCGGGGCTGTCGGGATGGTTCGCGATGAGGGTGTGGGCGGCGCGATGGGCCTCGCGCCAGCGTCGGCGGCCGGCGAGGTGTTCGATCTCCCGGTACAGGCGCTGCTGATCCTGCCGGCGGGTCGCCCCCTGTTCCATGCGGACGGTCTCGGGCAGGCGGGCGGCGTCGGGGTTCTCGGGGAACTGCTCGGCCAGGGCCTGGGCGGTCTCGAGGGCCCGTTCCCACAGCCCGAGGCCCATGTACCGCTCCACCTGCTCGGTGACGTTGGCGATCTCGTTTTGTTCGTGCTGGCGGAGCGCCTCGGAGAGTTGCAGTTCCATCTGGCGCACCTCGTCGCTGTCGGCGTACCGCAGGCGAAACTCTTCGAGCCGCTGGTGCGCCTCGCGATGTTTGCCGGCCCGGATGAACGCCTCGATCTCGCGCCGCAGGGTCTGCTGGCGGTGCTTGCGGGCGAGTTGACGTTTGGCGGCCTTGTCCTCCTCGTCGAGGAGGGTGTTTTCCATGATCTCGGAGAGGAGGCTGACGACCTCCTCGTGCGAGGCCCCCGCCAGACCGCCCGTCGACCGCGTGATCTCCATCTTCTGGAGCACCTCGCGCAGGGCCCGCTCCGTGAGTTTGACGGTGGCGGCCGTTGCGAACGTGTACTTCAGCACCATCGCCATCCCCATGGCGGCGGCACCGAGCAGCAGGCCCACCACCACCACCAGGCCGGTCACCGCCCAGAACGTATCGGTATCGCTGGCGGGGGGATGGAGGCCGACGATCACCACGGCCGCCAGCGTGCCCGCCCACAGCAGGAGGCCGAGAATCCAGAGAATCGCCACCGTCCACGTGGGTCGGGGGAGTTCCTGTCCGACGGGCCCGCCTCTCAGTCGCAGTGCCATGGCGTTCTCCTTATCGGGTCGAATCGCGGGTTTCAGGGCTGTCAGGTTGTTCTATGGCCCTTTATCGGACGTTTCGGCCGCTTCGGTTGCCCGAAAAACGCCGAAAAAAAACGGCCTTTTCGCTTGACAACACGGCGGCATCGTTCATTATTAGGAGGCCGATGCTGCAAAGGCCGGTTGTTCAATTTACCCATCCCAGCGCAAGGGCCTCACTCATGCGTCTATGGCGTGTGTAGTGGGGCCCGTTTTTGCGCTCCTCCACAGGTATTGTAGCAGGGCCTGCTTGGCCGCCCAGCGTTTTTTTGGAGGCGGATTCGCTGCGCGGGCGGAGGCGCCCCGAGAGAGGTACCGTGGCGATGAAAAGAACGACCGGCCGGCGTGAGCCGACCGGTCGTGTGGTCGTCCGTGCAGACCGTCCGCTGCGTCAGGAACGCCGTTTCCGGCGTACCGCCGCCAGACCGGCTGCCCCGCCCGCCAGGAGGAGGACCGTGGCGGGTTCCGGGATGGGCGTCGGCGTGATGGGGGTGATCTCGGCGCCCCCACCGCCGCCCTCCTCGCGGGGCGCCCGGCCTTCGCCGATGCCTCCGCTCCCGTACGTCCATGGGCTTCGCAGGGCGAGCAGGGGGGTGCCCTGGCCGCTCGGGTGCATGTACGGCCGCTCGATCGGCGTCCAGTCCACCGGCAGTTCGGTCGTGCCGACCAGGGCGAGGCGCACGTCGCCGCTCTCCTGCCCGCGCGACGCCACCACCGACACGCCCATCCCCATCTGCGACAGGAACGTCGGCAGCAGGCCGAGGCCGAGGCCGGCGGTTACGGCCGTCTGCGGTTCGCCGGTCGGATCCGGCCGCGCGCGACGGCCGAACTGGACCGTCTGCGCTCCGATCTCCGCCGACTCCAGTTGGGTATTGCGATCGATGGCGAGGATGGCCTTGGGCGTAAAGCCGGGACCCTCGAACTCCGCCAGGCCCGGGTTCCCATGCACGTCCAGGGCCAGCATCATCTGGACGTTGACGTTCGGGCGGATGTAACTGATGGCGGTGCGGGTCACGTGGCTCCAGTTCTCCAGGCCGCCCGGAGGCCGGCCGCGAAGCACCGTCCCGTACCCGCCGGGGGCCGTGTTGAAGTACCGCGCGTCGCCCAGGGGGACGTCCCGCCCGCCGGAACCGATGTCGCTGAGGCCCGTCGATTCCGGATACGCGAACGACACCGGCTGCGCCGGCGCCGCCGGCGGACCCGCCGGAAGCGCAGGCGGCAACGCGGGCGCGTTGTACGTCTGCACCACCGGATCGGCGTGAACGAACTGCGGCAAGGCGCCCAGGTCCGCCCCGCCCATCGCACCGGCCAGCGCGGCCGGGTCGATGCCGCTGATGGCGGTCATCGGGTTGGAACCGAGATAGACGGCTACCGTGTCGCGGGTATCGGCGGTCGGCAGCCGGTCGATCCCCGCGCCCCAGGCGATGGTGAATTCGGTGTCGCGGACAGGACCGGCCTGCACTCCGGCCGCCAGAAGCAATCCGGCAGCCGCCGCGAAAAGCGTATAGGTGTGCATTCGCATGCGTCGACTCCTTGCACTGAACCGCACCGGCCGATTCGGGCCTGCGGCCGCCTGATGGCCGCGTGCAGCCCAAAAACGGCGTCGGCGGGTGTGTTGCCCGTATTCCCCGGGTGCTGCAACGGTGGGAATTCCGCCTCTTCCACCATGGATATTATACGGCAAAACGGGGCTGAGGCAAACGCCATGTGCCGTCTGTAACGAAAAATCGGGTCAGGACAACGTGGGGAAGAGGGTGCCCCGTCCCGGCGCGTGGCAAGCGTCCACTGAGCCCAACCAAGGCGAGCCGGCCCGTGTTCGCCGGCCCGCTTGCGGGCCGCGCGCCGTTCGCAGCGCACGGCCCGGCCAGGCATGCCCTGAGCGAAGTCGAACGGGCCGGCCGTGGCCCATGGCGCATCTCCCGGCCGGGCTACATGAAACGGCGGCCGGCCGAAGGACGTCGGGCGGCGTCACGCCCCGTTTCGCCGCCGCGCGCCCCGTCGACCGGCCGCTCGTGGTCCGAGGAGGGACCACGTCCATCGCTGGGACGGACTCAACCCGGCGGGCTGCCCTGCTTGGCCTGGCGCAGTGTATCGGCCCGGATCGAATGGAGGACGTCCACGATCTTCACGCCCGAGGCGTCGGCGGTGCCGTCACTGCGGACGCGGCTCTCGGCGGCCCGGCCGGTGCGGCGGCCCGTGGCGTTGCCGAGACCGGGAGCGGCCGTCAGGCCCGATCGCCGCCGACGCGCCGCCACCTGCTCCTTCTTCTCCTGGCCGGCGCGGTCCAGGGCGATCGGAACGAAGCGGTTGGCCAGATGCTCGGTGGCCGGGGTGGCCTTGTCGTCGGTCGACTGGCCCGGCCGGCAGGGGGTCTCGTGGCCGGTCAGGCCGTCGATGACGGCAATCAGGCCGCGGTCCGCCAGGCCGTACGTCCCGCCTTCGTCGGCGAAGTATCGGCACGTGATGCCCCGGGTGCCCCGTACCGAGAGGGTGGCCGAGGGCGTCAGGATGGCGAAATCGCTCTCGATCCGGCCCTTCTCGACGATGGCCTGGGCATTGCCCTGCTTCAGGTGGAGGCGGGTCCGGACCTCGTTGCCCTTGCGCTCGAGTTCGGCGATGCGGACCAGCGAGAGCGGGTCGACCTGGACGAGGCTGTCGACCATGTCCAGGACGCAGCGGGCGCGGAAGCCGGTCCGCAGGTCCGCCCCCGGCGGGAGGACCGTGCCGGCCTCGACGGGCCGCCACTCCTCGCCCCTGGCGGGGCGTATCTCGACGGTGCCTTCGACACCCTGGACGCGGGCGCGCAGGGGGGCTTCGTCCTCGGCCGCCCGTACCGCCGGTGCCAAACTCCCCATCGCAAGGGCCGTCAGTGCAATTACTCGAAGCATCATGCATCCTCCACGTGTGGGGCGCGCCGTGACGGGCCCGGCCGGCGGGCTCTGCTCGCGGCAGACCCCTCGGCACCATGCCCGTCCGGGTTCTCACCAGAAAGCCTACGGATGGATCGGGCGGCGTCAAACCTCGGCCCCGGCTCCGTCGCGGGGTGGCTGTAAGTGAGGGAGGAATGAGGGTTTAGGGGTGTTTCGTCGGCCGGGCGTTTTGCCGCCGGCGCGCACGACACCGCCCAAAAACGGCTGAAAAACGCCGGGAACCCATTTTGCCGCCGGGCTGGGCCGGCGCGTTTCCGTCCCACGGCAACAGCGAACGGCAACGCGGCGCTTGCGCCGGCGCTCTCCATAACCAGCCACGGCGAGATTCCTCCGCTCGGGCCTGAAGGGCCTCGGCCGGAATGACAATCGGGGAGCCTTCGGCCCGAACGTCGGGGCGGCTTCGAGGCATGCAGCAACGCCCGTGTTCGCCGGCCCGCTTGCGGGCCGCGCGCCGTTTCTCAAAGGCCGAAGGCCTCCTTGGTCATTGGGATTGGGATTTGGACATTGGGCATTGCCGCCGTCAGTCCACCAGTTCCACGTGCCAGTACGCCGCGTCGAGGAACTGCTTCCACGAGCGGTACTTCTGGCTGCCCGCCCGGATGGTGATGACCGGGCTGAACCGCGGCTGTCGCGGCTTCTTGATGAGGCGCATGCGGGCCTCGCGGGGCGTCCGGCCGCCCTTCTGCACGTTGCACGCCAGGCACGCGCAGACGACGTTCGTCCACTCGGTCCGGCCGCCGCGGCTGCGCGGCACGACGTGGTCGATCGAAAGGTCCGACGTCTTGAACTTCCGGCCGCAGTACTGGCACCGGCTGCCGTCGCGGGCGAAGAGGTTCCGGCGGTTCAGCCGGACCCGCGTCCGGGGCACGCGGTCGTAGGTGAGGAGGCGGATGACGCGCGGCACGGCCAGGTCGAACCGGACGGTCCGGATCCACTCGTGGGCGTCCGGCTGGAACTTGCGGCGGTGCTCCGAGACCTCGGCCCAGGACGAGAAATCGTACGTGTCGTAGGTTTCGTCCTCCACCGAGACGACCTCGGCGATTTCCTTCCAGAGCAGGACGAACGCCTCGCGCGCCCGCACCACCCGCACCGCCATGAACAGCCGGTTCAGGACCAGGACGCTGGCATCGAGACTGCTCGGCCGGGCAACGGCTTCGACGACCGACGACATGGTTCCTCGCTCCTGTGCCTTCACGCCTCCCGCGACATTCCCAAGAATCTTACATGATAGACGACGGGGAGTCCAGCGCGATTCAGGCGGTGTGGCGCGGCCTTAGAGCCTATCCGAATACGCCCTCGCCGGCCGAAGCCAGAGGGTGATTCGGATAGGCTCTTAACGCAAGGGCGACGTGCGGCAGTGACGCGTGACGAAGCACGAATGACGATTGAATGGCGAAGGACGATTGAATGACGAGGTACGCCCCATGAGGAGACAGCGGTTGCGGTGCCCGGCCCATTCGTCATTCCCTCGCCATGCGGGCCTCGTCATTCCGGTACGCCCTCGCGCGGCTGGGCGGCCGTCCGGCGGCGGTCCTGTTCGCGTGGCTCGGGCGTACCCCGCCGCTCCCCCGGCGGGCTCAATCGGCGCGCCGCGATCGATACTCTGAGAAAACGCCTTGGCGCGCAC
>CAZNYC010000101.1:0-14994 GCA_964577175.1 uncultured Anaerolineales bacterium | reverse complement strand
GGGCGGCGAGGAAACCGAAGAAACCCCCGAGGGCGGCGAGGAAGGCGAAGCGCCCGCCCCGGGCGACGACGTCGAAACGCCCGACGAATCCGACGCCGGCTCGCCCGCGGCGGCGGAGGCCGACCCGGCCGACGCGTCATCGGCCCCGGCCCCCGAGCAGGAGACCGGTAAGACGGAGTCGTAGAGAAGACGGCGCCGGGGTGGCGGGTCCGAAGACCTGCCGGCCGCGCCGCTGCAGTTGGGTCGTTGTCACCGACCGGAAGGAGCACGTGTGTCGGTCCGCATTTACGAACTCTCCCGCGAGTTCGACATGTCGAACAAGGAAGTGATCGAGATCTGCCGGAAGGCCGGACTCGAGGTCAAGAGCCACTCCAGCACGATCGACGAGGACGAGGCGGACATGATCCGTCGGCGTCTGGCGGCGCGTCTCGGCACGGACGAGGACGATCTCGAACCGGAACCGGAACCGGCGCCGGAGGAGGCGGCCCCCGCGGCGCCGTCCGCCACCGCCGAGCGCGCCCCCGAACCGCCCGCCGAACCGGAACCGGAGCCCGAGCCGGAACTCTCGCCCGAGGAACAACTCGCCCAGGCCCGCAGCCGCGTCGTGGCGCTGCCGACGCGCGGCCGGCGGAAGCCGAAGGCCGAGGGCGTCAAACTGCCGAGCCGGCGCAAACCGCCCACCCGGCCCACCGCCGTTGAAGAGCAAGAGGAGGCGGCCGAAGCGCCGGCCGCCGAGACCGACGCCGCCGCCGAAGCCGTCGCCGAAACCGAAGCGCCGGCCGCCGGGGCCGAGGCCCCCGCCGCCGAGGCGGAAGCGCCCGCCGTCGAGGCCGAGGCCGAAGCGGCCGAAACCGAGGTCCCGGCGGCCGAGACGGAAGCCCCCGCCGCCGAAACGGAAGCCGCCGAACCCGCCGTCGAAGCCGAAACGACCGAGGCCGACGCCGCCGCCGAAACCGAGACGGTAGAGGCCGAAGAGGCCGAAACGCCGGAAGCGAAAGAGGCGGCGCCGGAGCCGCCGTCCGAACGGCCGAAGCGCCGGCCCCTCCGCCGCCCGGGGCGCCCCCGTCCGAAACTGGCGCCGCGACCGTCGAAGCCGGGTCCGAAACTGGCGCCCAAACCGCAGAAACCGCCCGCCCATCCGCAGAAGGTGGAGGAAGCGAAAGCCGCCCCGGCCCCCGAACCGCATCCCCAGGCGGTCGGGATCGGGTCCGGCCAGAAGCAGCGGCCGCCCTCCCATCCCAAACGCAAGAAGGGCAAGAAGGGCAAGAAGGGCGCCCGCGTCGACGAGCGGATGAAGGCCGAAATGGAGGCCGTCGCCAAGCAGGGCCCGCCCACCCGGCGCGGACGCAAACGTCGCGGCGGTGCCGAAGAGGAAAAAGAGGAAGGCATCCGCCGGGCCCAGGCGTTCCGGCGGCGCGAACGCCTCCGCCAGCGCGAGGAAATCGAAGAGGTCGGCGCCGGGGGCGAGGGCGGCACCGGCACGCCCACCCTCAGCGAGCGCGGCCGGCGAGGCGCCCGACGGGCGCCCGGCCGACCCGCGCGCCGCCCCGCGCGGCCGCGGCCCGGCGAGGCCGCCAAACCCGTTACCGTCGAGGCGCCCATCACGGTCAAGTCGCTTTCGGCCGCCATCGGCGTCAAGGCCAGCGACATCATCAAGTACCTCATGATGCAGGGCCAGATGGCCACCATCAACGACGCCCTGACCGAAGAGCAGGCGGTGGAAGTGGCCCTGGCGCACGACGTCGAGATCGAGGTCCGGGCCGAACGGGCCCCCGCCCAGGTCATCGAGGACATCGAGGCCCGCGAGGACGCCGAGGAGGCCCTCCAGCCACGCCCGCCCGTCGTCACGTTCCTCGGCCACGTGGACCACGGCAAGACGAGCCTCATGGACTACATCCGCAAGACGAAGGTCGCCGAGGGCGAGGCCGGCGGCATCACCCAGCACATCGGCGCCTACCGGATCCCCATCGGCGAGAAGTCCGTCACGTTCCTCGATACGCCCGGGCACGCGGCCTTCACGCAGATGCGGGCCCGCGGCGCCAGCGTCACCGACGTGGTCGTCCTGGTGGTGGCGGCCGACGACGGCGTCATGCCGCAGACCGAAGAGGCCATCAACCACGCCCGCGCCGCCGACGTGCCCATCGTCGTCGCCATCAACAAGTGCGACCTGCCCCAGGCCGACGCCGACAAGGTCCGCCGGCAACTCACCCAGTTCGAACTGCTCGCCGAGGAATGGGGCGGCCAGACGATCTGCGTCGAGACCTCCGCCGTCACCGGCGAGAACGTCGACCGACTGCTTGAATCGCTCTCGCTGGAGGCCGAGATCCTCGAACTCAAGGCCAACCCCGGCCGCGAGGCGATCGGCACCGTCGTCGAGGGCGAACTGACCGAGGGCATGGGCCCCATGGCCACCCTCCTCGTCCAGAACGGCACCCTCCGCCCCGGCGACGTGGTCCTGGCGGGGACGGCCTACGGCAAAGTGCGGGTCATGCACGACGAGAACGGGCAGGAGATGGCCGAGGCCGGACCGGCCGGCCCCGTCCGCGTGGCCGGCCTCTCCGACGTTCCCGATGCCGGAGACCGGTTCTACGTCCTCCAGGACCTCGCGGCGGCCAAGGAACTGGCCGACGAGCGGCACCGCCGCACCCGCGAGGCCGAACTCGCCGAACAGCGCCGCCCACGCACCCTCGAGGCCGTCTTCGAGCAGATGACCGAGGCCCGGGTCAACGAACTCGCCGTCATCATCAAGGCCGACGTCCAGGGCTCGCTGGAGGCGCTGCGCGAGAACCTCGAAAAGATCGAACACCCGGAGGTCCGCGTCCGCGTGATCCACGGCGGGGTGGGCGGCGTCAACGAGAGCGACGTCCTCCTGGCCGACGCCTCCGACGCCGTCATCATCGGCTTCAACGCCGTGCCCGACCCGGCCGCCCGCTCGCTGGCCGAGACGCGCGGCGTGGACATCCGCCAGTACAACGTCATCTACCGCGTGACCGAGGACGTGCGGAAGGCCCTGGAAGGCCTGCTCGCCCCCGAGGAGGAGGAACGCGGGCTCGGCGAGGCCCAGGTGCTCCAGACGTTCCGCGTCAGCCGCATCGGCACGATCGCCGGGTGCCGGGTGACCGACGGCCGGATCCCCCGAAACGCCCGCCTCCGCGTCGTCCGCGACGGGCTCGTCGTCTACGAGGGCACCATCCAGTCGCTCAAGCATTACCAGGACGACGTCCGCGAGGCGCGGTCCGGTCAGGAGTGCGGCATCCACATCAAGGGGTTCGATGGCGTCAAGGTCGGCGACCGCCTCCAGGCGTTCGAGGTCGTCTCCGTCGCCCGGACGTTGTAGCGCACCCGGCGCGGTGCGCGTTTCACCCAGGAAGGTGCCACGGTTTGCTTGTCAAACCGTGTCCCTCAATAGGCAGGCACCGATTGACAAGCAATCGGTGGCACCTGCCTCGGCGAATTACCGGGCGGCGGGTTTCCCGTTCCGCCGCGCCAACCTGTCGCGGCGCGTGAGCGCGAGCAACGTATGGTCATCGGCGTTCTCCACCTGCAACTGGCGATCCGGGAAGCGAATTCCCTGAAGGACAAGCGCCGCGTCGTCAAGGGCCTGCGCGACCGCATCCGCAACGAGTTCAACGTCTCGATCAGCGAGGTCGACCACCAGGACCGCCGCCGCAGCGCCGTGCTGGCCGTCGCCCTCGTGACCGGCCGGCGCGACTTCGCCGACAAGGTGCTCTCGAAGGTCGTCGAACGGGTCCGGCGGACGCCGGGCGCCCAACTGGTCGATTACGAGACTGAAATCCTCTGAATCGCGGTTCCACCTTGGGTGGGAACGCGGTGGTTCTTCGGAACCGGCGCGCTTTATGCGGCCCGTGTGTGATGCGCGGCGGCTGCGGAGTCCCACCGGGCTGCCACCCGAAATCAGACTGCTCTACTCGGGCGCGATGACCTGCAACTTGGGGAAGTACGTGCGGTAGCGTGAGTCGTCCCTCGTGAGCAGCGGTATGTTCTCCACGGCCGCGTGGGCACCGATGAAGAAGTCCGGCAGGGGGGACCGTTTCTTGCCGCCGCGCTGGCGATACGTCAGGAAACACTTGCCCGCCAGGAACGCCGCCTCCCACGAGATGGGCCGCCGTTCCAGGAGGCTTGTGGGCAATGCGGCGTCCAGGTCCTCCATGCGGGCGAAACCGATGGAGACCTCCGCGTAAATGATGGGGTTGAGGATCAGGACGTGGTCCTGGGCGGCCTGTTCGAGGGCGCGACGGGACCAGGCAAACCACGTCGCATCTTCCGTCAGCACGTCCAACAGGACGTTGGAATCGACCAGGAGGTCGGGCATCACTCTCCCCGCGTCAGGGCCAGAATCTCGTCGGTGGACAGGCGGCCGGTCGCCCGCCCGCGCATCGCGTCAACGAGTTTGCGCCCCCGCCCGCCGTTCCTGTTCGATTGACGGAGGATGACCTCGTTGCCGCGAAGAATGAACTCCACGTCCGTGTGGGGCAGCAGCCCCGCCCGGCGCCGGATCTCGATGGGGATGGTTACCTGGCCTTTTTCGGTCACACGCATGGGTCGCTCCTTGCCGGGGCAGGGATTCTTACCTCATGGATTCTTACCCACGAGGGTAAGAATGTCAAGCGCAAATGCGAGGGGAGAGGCTGCGGACGGCGGCTGCGCCGGGGCCGGAAGGGCTCTTCCCGGTTGCGAAGGCGTCACCAGCGGATATAATGCCTGGGGCCCATGGGCTGTCTGTCCCGTGCGGGCCACACTGGCCGAGAAAGGGCTTTTCTCGCCGCATCCGGCGGACGCCGGGCGCCCAACGGGTCGATTACGAGACTGAAATCCTCTGAGTGATACCGTGAGACCTTCCCGACGTCGAAAAGGCGGCCGTCGCGGCCGGCGCGTGGCCAGCCTGATTCGTGAAGTCGTCAGCCGGGCGCTGGTGACCGAACTGAACGATCCCCGCATGGGGATCGTGACAGTCACCAGTGTGGACGTGTCGGCGGACCTCCGCCTGGCGGACGTGCGCGTCTCGGTGCTGGGCGAGGCGAAGGCCCAGCAGGCGTGCATGGAGGCGATCGAACACAGCCGCGGGCACATCCAGGAGTTCGTCGCCGACGCCGTCGACATGAAGTACTGCCCCGTCCTGCGGTTCCACCTGGACGAATCGGTCAAGAAGAGCGTGGCCGTCAGCGCCCTGATCGCCAAGGCCCGCGCCGAGGACGAGGCCGCCCGCGCCGACCGCATCCGCCGGGGCGTCGAGACGCCCGATGACGACGAAGCCGAGACGCCGGGCGACGACGAAGCCGAGACGCCGGGCGACGACATTTAGAGGCTGTTTCACTACCCTCTCCCTTGGCGGGAGAGGGCAGCTCGTGCTTCGCAGCGAAGCGCCGCTTCGCAGAGTAGCAGGTGAGGGGGAAGATGGCGAGGGACGCACCCTCCCCCCTCCCTCTCCCATCGAGGGAGAGTGGGTTACGCAGCCCTGAAAAGGCCGTTTCGAGCGCGGTGGGTGCACAGACCACCGCGCACATGGCCGACTTAGCGTTGTAGCGTTAGCCGCCGAGTTGACTCGGCGCGTGCCGTTGGCGGCGCACGACCGGGCGAGGCATGCCCTGAGCGACGTCGAACGGGCCGGCCGTGGCACGCGGCGCGGCCCCGAGAATCGGAACCCGACCCCATGGAAACCTTCACCGACAAGACGAAACGTCTCCAGCGCATCCGCAAGGCGCTCAAGCGGAAGTACGGGGACCTCCAGCGCACGCCCGTCACGCACCCGCTCGAGCACGCCGTCCGCACGGTGCTTCAGGACGAGGCGAGCCGGGCCGAGGTGGACGCGGCGATGGACCGCATCCGCGATCACTTCATCGATTACAACGACCTGCGGGTCTCCCGGCCGCGGGAAATCCGCGACGTCCTCGGGGACGATTTCCCCCGCGCCGGCGCCAAGGCCCGGGTCATCCCGCGGCTGCTGGACCAGGTGTTCAAGCAGCACAACAGCATGGTGTGGGATTTCCTGGAGGAGATGGGCAAGATCGAGTGCCGCGAGTTCTTCGAGGCCCTCGAGGAGGTCCGCCCCTACGTCGCCGCCACCCTGGCCCGCGACTGCGCCGAGGCCCACGCCTTTCCGGTCGACCGCGACGTCGGCCGCGTGCTCGCCCGCCTCGGCCTGGTGAACCCGGACGCCGACTCCGAAGCGGACATGCAGGCGTTCATGGAACGGGCCGTCACCTCCGACCACGCCTGGGAACTCCATGCCCTCCTCCGCCGGCTTGCCGAGGACGTCTGTCTCGTCGGCGACCCGAAGTGCAGCGTGTGTCCCCTGAAGACACTGTGCCCCACGGCCGAGGAGCGCGCCGCCGCTCGCAAACGCAAGAAGACCGCGACGAAGAAAAAGAAGGCCTCCCGCAAGGAGGGGGCCAACGCCGCGACCGGCAAGAAGACGAAAAAGAAGTCGAAGAAGAAAAAGAAGACGAAGGGCAAGCGAACCTCCGGCCGCTCGAAGGCCGCGAAAGGCAAAGGCAACGCCACGGCGAAGCGCAAAAAGACCACGAAGAAGAAGTCCACCAAACGCAAGAAGAAACGCTGACGCGCCGCGGGGCATCCGTGTGCCCGCGGCGCTCGAACGGTCCGCTCGCCGTTTGCGAAGCACGGCCGGCAAGACCGGCCGTGGCACCTCGCGCGGCGCGGGCCGCCGGCGCCTGAACCGTTGATGCAAGGAACGACCGCATGACCGACCCGCCCGCCCTGACCCTCGGCCTGCCGAAGGGCAGCCTCGAACGCGCCACCTTCGACCTCCTGGCCCGCGCGGGGTACGACATCGAGGAATCCTCCCGCGCCGACGTCCGCCGCACGTCCGACCCGGACCTGACCGTCATCATGTTCCGCGCCCAGGAACTCTCGCGGTACGTCGACGACGGCGTCCTGGACGCCGGCCTGACGGGCAAGGACTGGATCGCCGAGAACCGGTCCCGCGTCCACGTGGTCCGCGACCTCGTCTACTCCAAGGCCCGCATGGTGCCGGTGCGGTGGGTGCTCGCGGTCGCCGAGGAAAGCCCCGTCCGGAAGCCGGAGGACCTGGCGGGCGGCCTGGTGGCGACCGAACTGGTGGGTGTCACGAAGCGGTACTTCACGAACCTCGGCATCGACGCCAAGGTCGAGAACTCGTGGGGGTCGACGGAGATCAAGGCCCGGTTCCCCGGCGTCGACGCCATCGTCGACGTCACCGAAACGGGTTCCACCCTCCGGGCCAACCGCCTCCGCGAGGTCGCCACCGTCATGGAATCCAACACCCGGTTCATCGCCAACCGCGACGCCTGGAAGGACGAGGTCAAGCGCGACCGCATCGAGAACCTCGCCGTCCTCCTCCAGGGTGCCATCGACGCCAGGGCGATGGTCGGCCTCAAGATGAACGTGCCGGCGGACCGGGAAGGCACGATCAAGGCGATGCTCCCGGCGGAGCGGAGCCCCACCGTCAATCACCTCGCCGAGACCGACTGGCTGGCGTTCGAGGTCGTCCTCCCGGCGGCCAAAGAACGCGAACTCGTGCCCCAGTTGAAAAAGGCCGGGGCCACCGGTATTATTGTGTACCCGTTGAACAAGGTGATTCACTGACGCCGGCCGCGGCGCACGTCGCACGCCAATCGCGCAGACGTTTCGCGGCGCTGCATTCCGCCGCCGGGCTTGCCCGGCGCGTGCCGCGGGCAGCGCCCGAACGGTGCCGGCACACCGACCGGCGCGGCGCGGTCCGCGTCCCGTTGGAGCCATCATGTCACTCGCAACCGTCACAAGCCGGCTGGCGCTGCTCGTGGCCGTCGCTGTCGCGGGATGCGCCGCCCGTTCGTCGGCGGAGCCGGATCCGTCGTCGCTGGCGTCGGCGTCGCTGGCGTCGGCCGACGCCCCGCCGGCCCGCGACTGTCTGCCCGCCCCGGCCGCCCTTGAACCGCCCGGCGCGGACCCGCTCCAGCAGGCGCTGCGGCATTACGTGCGCGGCCGTCTGCTGATGAGCCAGCAGGCCACCGTGTCGGCGGCGGCGGAACTCCGCCAGGCCGCCCATCTCGCCCCCAACGTGCCGCGCATCTGGCTCAACCTCGGCCTCGCCCAGTACGACGCCGGCAAGGTGAGCCAGGCGGTCGCGTCGCTGGAGAAGGCGCTGGCGCTTTCGCCGACGGCCGAGCCGGCGCTGTACTTCCGCGGCCGCATCGCCGCCGCACGGGGCGACCTGGCCCGGGCGGCCGACTGTTTCACCCGCCTCCTCGACGCCGCCGACGAGGGGACCCCGTTCCACATGCTCGGCACGTATCACCTGGCCCGGGTCCAGAGCAACCTGGGGAACCTCGGGGCGGCCGCCGCCGCCTACGAGAACCTGCTCGACGAAATCGCCGAGCCCCAGCCGTTCTTCCGCCGGTACCCGGAACTCTACCTCATCTATCGCAGCAAGGTGAAACTGCGGACGCGGCTGGGCGAGTTGCTGCTTGGCCAGGGGCAGGCCGACCGCGCCGTCACGATCCTGGAGGCGGCGCTGGAGGAGCGGCCGCGAAACGCCGACCTGCTCGACCTCCTGGTCCGCGCCCACCTGGCCCGGAAGGACTACCCCGCCGCCCGCGAGTCGGCCGAGCAACTTATCGACGTCCAGCCCGAGGGCGCGCTCGGCTATCGCCGCCTCGTCGAGACCTACGAGGCCCAGGGCCGGCCCGACGCCGTCATCGGGATCCTCGAGCGCCACTACCGGCAGCATGCGGAGAACCAGGCCCTCGGCCTGCTGCTGGCGTCGGCGTACGAGAAGGCCGGCCGCGACGCCGACGCCGTCCGCCTTTACCGCGACCTCTGCCGGCCGGGCACCGGCACCGGGGCGGACCCGTCGGCCGCCCTGAAACTCGCCGATATCCACCTGGAGGCCGGCCGGCCCGTCGAGGCCCTTCAGGCGCTGGCCTCCACCATGGTGACCGAGGTCTTCCATTCCTCCGTGCTGGTGAAGGCGGCGAAGATCATCGACGGCCTGAAGGCGCCGACCGAGACGTATGCCGGGGCCCGCCGGCTCGTCGAGGGCGACGTGTCGCACTACGGGCCGTTCGTCCTGGTCGGCATGCTGGCCGAGACCGCCGGCCGCCCCGCCGATGCCCTGTCGCTGTACGACAAGGCGATCTCCCGCCAGCCGAAGGCCGCCATCGCCTACTCTCGCAAGGCGGACCTCCTGATCCGCGACGGCCGCCTCGAGGACGCCCTGGCGGTGTACCGGACGGCCGTCGGCGCAGGGCTCGGCCTGCCGGTCTTCCATCGCAAGATGGGGATGCTGCTCGACGAACTCGGCCGCATGGACGAGGCGGTCGCGGCCTACCGCGAGGCCCGCCAGGGCGCCCCGCGCGATCGGCCCACCTCGTACTTCCTGGCCTCGGCGCTGGCGAAGACCGGCGAGTGGGACAACGCCGTCGAGGTCCTCAAGACCCTGCTTACCCACCACCCGAAGGACCTGCGGGCGATGATCCAACTGGCCGGCCTGCACCTCGGCCGGGACGACCTCGACGCCGCCGAGGACGTCGTCCTCCGGGCCCGCGACCTGCACCCGGACGCCACCGGCCCACTCGCGGTCCTCGCCGAAATCCGGTACCGCCAGGAGCGGTACGACGCCGCCGTCGCCCTCTGCCGACGCGTCCTGAAGGCCGACCCGGACCGGCAGTCGCTCCGCGTCCTGATGGCGTACGCCCTGGCCGGCAGCGAGGACCTCGACGCCGCCGTCAACGAGGTCCGGGCCCTGCTGGCGGCCGATCCGGAGAACGTCGAGTGGCGGTACCTGCTCGCCGGGTTCTACACCGAGATGGGCGAGGAGGAGGCGGCCGAACGCGAACTCGCCCGCATCCTTGACGCCCACCCCGGCCACGCGCCCTCGAACAACGACCTCGGGTACATGTGGGCGGACCGCGGCCACAACCTCGACCGCGCCGAACGCCTGATCCGCCGGGCCCTGGAAGCCGACCCGAAACGCCCGTCCTACCTCGACAGCCTCGGATGGGTCCTGTACAAGCAGGGGCGGTACGAGGACGCCGTCGGCGCCCTGGAACAGGCGACCCGCCTGGCGCCGGACCTCGACGCCGTCCTGTGGGACCATTTGGGCGATTCGTACTGGCGTCTGCGGCGTCCCCGGAAGGCCGGCGAGGCCTGGAAGCACGCCGCCGACATCCTCCAGCGCAGCGAGCGGCCCGACCGCGCCGACGACCTCCGCCGCGTCCGAAAGAAACTGGAGCAACTGCGGTCGGGCGGCCGGCCGGAGGTCGCCCCCGTCGCCGACAAGGCCGACCGCTCGGCCGCGGATGCGGCCCGGCCGTAGGGTGGGTGCTTGTACCCACCGGGGTGGCGGAAGACGGTGAAGGTGCCACTCCTGCGCGGCGGCCTGCCCGGCCCGCCATGCTCAGGAGACGATCGAGAGTCGCGGCGGCCTGCGCAGGCCGCCGCGCGGCAATCCGCCAGGAAGTCGAGTCGAGGAGGATCGGATGTCCGGACATTCCCACTGGGCCACCATCAAACGCAAGAAGGGCCGAGAGGACGCGAAGCGCGGCAAGCAGTTCTCCAAGTGTGCCAAGGCCATCATCGTGGCGGCCCGGACGGGCGGCGGCGACCCGGACATGAACCTCCGGCTCCGCTACGCCATTGACGACGCCAAGGCCGTCAATATGCCGGGCGCCAACATCGAGCGGGCCATCAAGAAAGGCACCGGCGAACTCGACGACGGCTCCCAGATCGAGGAAATCATCTACGAGGGGTACGGGCCCGGCGGCGTCGCCATCTTCGTCGAGGCCGTGACCGACAACCGCAACCGAACCTCCAGCGAGGTCGGCAAGATCTTCGAAAAGCACGGCGGCAACATGGGCCAGCCCGGCTGCGTGGCCTGGATGTTCTCGCAGAAAGGCCTCGTGTCCGGCCCCGCCGGCCAGGACGAGGAAACCCTTATGGAGGTCGCCCTCGCCGCCGGCGCCGAGGACCTCTCGGTCACCGAGGACGGCTACGAAATCTACACCCCGCCCGACGCCCTCCAGGACGTGAAGCAGGCGCTCGAGGCCGCCGACGTCCCCGTCGACGGCGCCGAGATTTCCCAGGTGCCGCAGACCTACGTCTCGCTCGACGAGGCCGACGCCCGCAAAACCCTGGCCCTGCTCGAGGAACTCGACGACCACGACGACGCGCAGAAGGTCCACTCGAACGTCGATGTGGATGCCGACCTGGTGGAGAAGATTCAGGCCGGGTGAGGCCGAGCCCGCTGCGGGAGCGGCGGGACATTGTCATCTGGCTTGGCATGTGCCATGGCGGATGAGACTATCCGGCCGCTTCCGCGGCCGGCTCGAACGACGACAGCGCCTTCGCGCGTACGAGAGGCGCCTCCGGTGCCGCTGTTCGTTCCGATTTCCGCGTTCCGCACTCCGCGTTCCGCACTCATTCCACCGTCACGCTCTTGGCCAGGTTCCGCGGCTTGTCCACCGCGCAGCCCCGCAGCACCGCCACGTGATAGGCCAGCAGTTGGAGCGGGACGACGTTGACGATGGGCTGGAACGGCTCGGCCACGTCCGGCACGTGCAGGACGTGGCGGGCGAGGCGGGCTATTCCAGAGTCGCCCTCGGAGGCGATGGCGATGACCTGGCCGCCCCGGCTCCGTACCTCCTCCATGTTCGAGAGGACCTTCTCGTACTGGAGCCCCCGGTTCGCCAGGAACACCACGGGCATCTCCTCGGTGATGAGGGCGATGGGCCCGTGCTTCATCTCGGCCGCCGGAAGCCCCTCGGCGTGGACATAACTGATTTCCTTGAGTTTCAGCGCCCCCTCCAGGGCCACCGGGTAGTTGTACCCCCGGCCCAGGTACAGCCAGTTGGGGCAGTCCTTGTAGGCCTCGGCCACCTGCCGGATGGGCTCGTCCAGGGCAAGGACGGTCCGGGCGAGGTCCGGCACGGCCTGGAGGCCGCCGATCAGTTCCCGCGCCTCCTGCGGCGCCAGGTGCCGGCGCCGCCCCATGAACATGGCGGCCATGATGAGGACCACCAGTTGCCCCGTGAACGCCTTGGTCGAGGCCACGCCGATTTCCGGCCCGCAGTGCAGGTACACGCCGGCGTCGGTCTCGCGGGCGATGGTCGACCCCACCGTGTTCACCACGCCCAGCGTCAGGGCGCCCTTGAGCCGGGCCTCGCGGACGGCGGCCAGGGTGTCGGCCGTCTCGCCGCTCTGGCTGATGGCGATGACGACGGTCCCCTCGTCGATGATGGGGTTGCGGTAGCGGAACTCGCTGGCGTACTCGACCTCGGTGGGAATCCGCGCCAGGCCCTCGAACAGGAACTCGCCCACCAGGCCCGCGTGCCATGCCGTGCCGCAGCCCGTCAGGATGACCCGCCGGGCGTGGGCCAGGGTCTTGGCGACGTCGCGGATGCCGCCCAGGTGGATCTCGCCCGTCTCGACCTCCAGGCGGCCGCGCATCGTGTCGGCCAGGCTGTCGGGCTGCTCCATGATTTCCTTCAGCATGAAGTGCGGATAGCCCGCCTTCTCGATCTGTTCCAGGCTCCACTCCACCTGCTGGATCTCTTTGTGGGTGGGCACGGCGTCGACGGTGGCCGTGGCGAGCCCGTCCCGGCGGATCACCGCCATCTCGCCGTCGTCCAGGTAGATGACGTTGGTGGTGTGCTCGATGACGGCGGCGGCGTCGCTCGCCACCACGTACTCCCCCTCGCCCACGCCCACGATGAGCGGCGACCCGTTGCGGGCGGCCACCAGGACGTCCGGCTCCTCGGCGTGCACGACCGCGATGCCGTACGCCCCGCGCACCTTGGCCAGGCCCGCCTGGACGGCCTTTTCCAGGTTGCCCTCGTAGTACCGGGCGAAGAGGTGCGCGAGGACCTCCGTGTCGGTGTCGCTCGCGAACTCGACGCCGTCGGACTCCAGCAGCCGCCTCAGCGCCGACCAGTTCTCGATGATGCCGTTGTGCACCACCGCCAGCCGGCCGGAGGCGTCCGTGTGGGGATGGGCGTTGACGTCCGTCGGCGCCCCGTGCGTGGCCCACCGGGTGTGGGCGATGCCGAGCCGACCGCTCGTGTCCTGCCCCTGCATGCGTTCCTCGAGGCGGGCGATGCGGCCCTGGGCCTTGACGACCGCCAGGTGCCCGTCATCGTTTTGCTGGAGGGCCACCCCCGCCGAATCGTACCCGCGGTACTCCAGCCGCTTCAGGCCCTCGATGAGAATGGGATACGCCTGCTTCGTGCCCAGATACCCGACGATGCCGCACATGGGATGTCCTTATCGGTTGAGCGGCCGCTGCGTGCCGGCGGCCGGCGGTCCGTCTGTCGATATCGGCTGAATGGGCGGCGGGGCTGAACCTGCGTTCGAGCCTGAGCCTCAACCTCTGTGTGGCCCGGCCGGTCTTGTCCGGCCGGGAGAAACGCGGCTCCCGGTTGAACAAGCCCGTAGGCCGCGGCGTGCCGCGGCACTCCGTGTGCGGCCCGGCCGCTGTGCCAAGCATACCCCGAACGGCGCGGCAGGGCAATGCGCCCCGCGTTAACACGACAACGCTAAGTCGGCGATTTGCGCGGTGGGTCTCCGCACCCACCGCGCTCGAGACGCCCTTTCCAGGTCTGCGCGGCGGGTGCGGAGACCCGCCGCGCACGAGTTAGCGTTGTAGTATTAACGGTCGGCGAAAGGTTGCACCCGCCCGCACCAACCGTATAGTGGAGGCGCGGTGACAGGCCGCCGCCCCGCGCCGCTAAGGAGATCACCCCATGCCCCGCATCGCTTCGCCCTCGATGGTGACGATCGCGGTCGCCCTCGCCCTGGCGGCGGCCGGCTGCGGCCGGCCCGAGGCCGTCATCCGGTACACCACCGGCGGGCCCGACGAGACCGTCCGATACGACGCCGCCGTCTTCCACCTCGCCCGCGAGCACAAGGTCCAGATCGTCTTCTTCCGCCAGAAGGCCGCCCCCATCGGCACGGCCGACCCGGACTTCGAGTACGTCTTCCTGGAACTGCCCGAGAAGAAGCGGTACGGCTGGCTCCGCGAGGACCGCGTGCCCGCCTACCGCTGGGTCCACGCCGCCGGCGAGGACCACGTCTGGCTCGCCACCGCCGGCCAGGTCAAGATGCGGTTCGCCGATGCCAAGCGCCACCTCCATTTCGATTTCCGCATGACGATGGAACCGGTGCGCGGCACGGCGGGGGCGGCGTATATCCTGGAGGGCGACGTCAAGGTCATGGAGGACACCTTCCGCGCCCGGTCGCTGGTCAGGCGTTACGGCCCGTGGCTGGCGCGCGTCGTCAACCCGGATAGGCTCTAAGTATGATGATGGGTCGCTCGAAGGCCCCGCCCGTCACGATCCTCCTCGCGACGCTCCTCGCAGTCGCCGCCTCCGCTGCGGCCGACGACTGGCCCCACCTGCGCGGCCCGTCCTGGGCCGGCACGAGCGACGAGACGGACCTGGCCGACGCCTGGCCCGCCGACGGCCCGCCCGTCCTCTGGCACCGCCCCCTCGGCCAGGGGTTCTCCGGTTTCGTCGTCGCCGGCGGGCGGGCCTACACCCACACCCAGTGGCCGGACGGCCAGTCGGTCGTCTGCCTCGACGCCGACACCGGCCGCGAACGTTGGCGCCGCCGCACGGGTCTGCCCCGGCAGATGGAAGGCCACTGGCCCGGCCCCATGGCCACGCCCACCCTCGCCGGCGACCGCCTCTACTTCGCCGACGCCTACGGCAACGTCGGCTGCCTGCGGGCCCGCGACGGACGCCGCATCTGGGACCGCAACATCGTCGAGGCGTTCGAGGCGCGCGGCACGGAGTACGGCTACGCGTGTTCGCCGCTCGTCGTCGGCGGCACGGTCTACCTGCCGGTCGGCGGGAAGGGGGCGGCCGTCGTCGCCCTCGACGCCCGCGACGGTTCCCTCCGGTGGCGCGCCGGCGACTGGCCCGCCAGTTACACGCCGTGCCTGCCCGTCGAGGTCGGCGGCCGCCGGCAGATCGTCGCCTATCTCCAGAACGTGGTGGCGGC
>CAZNYC010000100.1:0-15127 GCA_964577175.1 uncultured Anaerolineales bacterium | reverse complement strand
GTTGTCGCCGACGGCGAGGGCGGTGGGCATGCCGTCCGCGGCGGCCGTGCTGGAGCCGATGCCGGTGCCGTCCCACGTCCCGCCGCCGTAACCGGAGACGACCCAGGCCTCGACCTGGCCGAACGGGCCGGCGCCCGGGTCGTAGTCGAGGACGAGGTTGCCGGCCGTGAGGTCGAGCGTCGCGTCGGCAGCCAGGGCGAGGTCGCCGGCGGGCCGAAGCAGGCCGCCGCCCGTCCGGACGGTGCCGGCCTGGACGTCGAGGCCGCCGAGGTTCGCGGCGGCGGCGAGATCGAGCGTGCCCGGGCCGGCCTTGGTCAGCGCAAAACCGTCGGCGTTCAGGCCCCCGGCAAGGTCCAGCGTGCCGTCCGCCCCGACGGTCCAGGTGGACGCCGTGCCCATCCCGACGGGGGCGGTGAGGGTGTTGACGCCGCCGGCGGCGCTGTCGGCCCCGCCCCAGTAGACGGTCAGTGTACCCGCGCCGCTCACGGTCCATCCGGTGGAGCGGAACTCGATGCGCCGGACGCCCGCGGCCACGTCCAGGGCGAGCGAGCCGGCGGGGCCGTCGAAGACGGCCGTGCTGCTGGCAGCGGGCGGCACCCCTTCGGACCAGTTCCCGTCGGCCGACCAGGCCGTTCCGGGCGCGCCCGCCCAGGCGTCCACGGCGGCGGCCACCTCCCAGCCCACGTCGTCGAGGCCCGCGAAGTCGAGGACCGTGAACACCTTCCGCGTGCCCTGGGTCACCTGGGGATCCATGGCGGCTTCCTGGGTTGCGCCGTCCACCTGGCTCTCCGTGGTGGGGGCCCAGTGGCGCCCCCCGACCTGCAGGGGCACGTTGCCGCCGTAGGCGGCGACGGAAGCGGGGCCGGTGAAGACGGCGCCGGCGACGTACGTGTCCCAGGCATCGGCGGTGCCGAAACCGAGTACGTGGGCGAGTTCGTGCAGCGCGACGGACAGGAAATCCGACTGGCCGGCCCCGAGGCCGGCGGGGTCGATGCCGAAATACCAGTCGATGCCCGCGGCGGTGGTGAACGCGACCTGGCCGCCCCACGGGCCGAAGTCGGTCGGCTCCGGCTCGAGCGCCAGGTGTTCGCCTCGCGCGCCGACGGTCTTAAGCCAGTCGACCGAGCCTCTGGCCGCGTACCCGCCGGGCCCGCCCCGGCCGAGGGAGCCGACCAGGTCGCGGCCGCCCGCGTAGACGATGAGCGTGTCGGCCGGAACGATCGGATTCGAGACGGCGTGCCAGTCACCGTTATCCGGCCGGTAGAACTTGGCTTCCCACGTATTACCGCCGCCCGGCACGATGGGGTCGAGGTCGTCGGCGAAGCGGGCGAGGCAGGCGCCGGCGAACTCGAGGGTGGCCTGCCGCTCGGGGTGGCCCGTAAAGAACCCGCCGTCGTAGGCGTAGTTGAACTCGATCGCGACGCCGCCCCCGGCCGCGGACGCCGCCGCCAGACCCAGGAAGCCGGCAAGAGCAAAGGCAAAGGCGCGCAGCGACTGCATTTCGGTGACCTCCGCCGCCCGCCCCGAATCCGGACGGTTCGCGGCGGCGCACCGCGCGCATCGCCACCGGCCACAAGCGCTGAGGCCTGACAACGCGGAAACACGACGGTGTCACCGCCGGCGGAGCCACGGCCCCGCCCTCGCTTCTCCATCGGAACTATAGCCTGTCCGGGGCGAAAGTCAAATCGGGGGAGCGTGCGCGGCGCCGCCGGCCGTGCCCGGCATCGCACCTCCAGCGGCACCCGCCCGGCATGCCGGCGTGTTGTCCGTCCGCGGCGTCAATCCGGGAAAACCCGCACGAGGTCCCCTGCCCCGGCAAGGAGGGCGCGGAGGGGGGCGTGGGTCTCCGGCAGAGGGCCGACGAGGCATACGGCGGCCGAGAGGCCCTCGCACAGGTCGCCGAGACGGCCGGCGAGGCCGAGCGCGCGGGCCCCTGCGATGGTCGCCATGGCGAGGATCGCGCGGGGGTCGGCGTCCGGCTCGCGCGCGAAGAGGAACCGCATCTCCTCCAGCATCGACAGGCTCGGGCACGAGGCCAGGCTGTCGGTGCCGAGGGCGACGCCCGCCCCGGCCGCCCGCAGCCGCCGCCACGGGTGATCCTCATGGCGGAAGAACGCGTGGCTCCGCGGGCAGTAGACGACCGTGGACCCGCTGCGCGCCAGGACGCCGATCTCCTCGTCCGCCAGGTCGTTGCCGTGCGCCACGAGGACGGGCCCGTCGAAGAAGCCGGCCTCGGCAAGCACGGCGATCGGACGGAGGCCGGGCGGACGCCAGTCGCGGGG
This sequence comes from uncultured Anaerolineales bacterium, assembly GCA_964577175.1. Classification (GTDB taxonomy): domain Bacteria; phylum Planctomycetota; class Phycisphaerae; order FEN-1346; family FEN-1346; genus BS750m-G62. The sequence goes on along the minus strand of CAZNYC010000100.1, from coordinate 12,845 downwards.
CAGCACGCGGAGGCGGCGCATCCAGTCGTAGAACGGCCCCTCGCCGCGCTCGGTGAAGGCGATCTCGTCCTCGGTCTCGTGGAGATGCGTCGTGACGGGCCAGCCGCGGGCGTCGGCCTCGCGCCGGGCGGCGGCGTAGACCGCCGGGCCCGTGCTGTACGGGGCGTGGGGACCGAGGCCGACCCTCACCCCGCCGCCGCGCGCCCGCGCCTCCAGGGCCGCCACCGTCTCGCCGAGGCGCGCGAGGCCCGCCTCGCCGAAGCGGAAGCACTCGCCGAAGACGGTCCAGCGGCCCGGCGCCTCGTCGAGCGGGTCGGTCGTGGCGGGGTCGTGGGCCACGTCGGCGCCGGCCACGGTGCCGGCGGCGCGGGAGCGGTCGCGCCCGTCGGCGACGGCCCGGCGGGCGGCGCCGGCGGAGCGGAGCATCAACCGGGCCGTCAGACGCCCGATCCAGGCGGGAAAGTTCGACGTCGGCTCGAACCGGCCGGCCATGTCCGTCAGGCCCAGGTGCGTGTGGGCGTTCACCAGGCCCGGCAGGACGGCGGCGTCCGGAAAGTGCTCGACCGTGTCGCTCGGGGCGACGTGCGGTTCGACCGCCCGCCACGGACCGACGCGGACGATGCGGCCGCCGGCGGCCACGACCGCCCCGTCGGCCACGGGCGGGGCCTCGGCGGGGATGAGCCAGCGGGCGCGGAGGATGTGGACGGGACCGGACACGCGCGGCCTTTCATCGGGCGGTGCATCGGGAGATACACCGCGCGGGAATGAAACGCGCCGCGCACGCGCGGCGGGCAAATGGGCAACGTCGCGCATGGCGCCGCTCAATGCTCGCGGCTCGATACGCCGGTGCCACGGTTTGCTTGCCAAACCGTGCGGCTCACTTTCAGCGCACCGATTGACAAGCAATCGGTGGCACCCGGCGTGCGGCTAGGTCGTATACTCGGCGTTGATCGTGACGTAATCGTACGACAGGTCGCACGTGAGGCAGTGGGCGGCGGCGGCGCCCGCGCCGAGGTCGAGGTGGGCGGTGACGTCGTGGGCAGCCATGACGGCGGCGAGGCGGTCGGCGTCGGCCGCCACCGGCGTGCCGCCATCGAAGACGGTCACGTCGCCGAGGGCGAGGCGCATGGTCTCCGGACCGCTCGTGATGCCGGCGGCGCCGGCGGCGGAGACGATGCGTCCCCAGTTCGGATCGCCGCCGAAGAAGGCGCACTTGACGAGCGGCGAGTTGGCGACGGCCCGGGCGGCGGCCCGGGCCTCCTCGGCGGTGGCGGCCCCCGTCACGCGGACGGTGACGACCTTCGTGCCGCCCTCGGCGTCGTCGACGATCTGCCAGGCGAGGTCGGCGCAGACGGCCGCCAGGGCCCGCTCCAGGGCCTCGGCCTCGGCGGAGCCGGGCGCGACGGGCTCGGCGCCGGCGAAGGCCTCGCCGCTGGCCAAGAGGGCCATCGTGTCGCTGGTGGACTGATGGCCGTCCACCGTCAGGGCGTTGTACGAGTCCGCGACCGCCCGGGCGAGCATGGCCTGGAGGTCGTCCGGCGCCACGGCCGCATCGGTCGTGAGGAACGCCAGCGTGGTGGCCATGTTCGGCTCGATCATGCCCACGCCCTTGGTGGCGCCGGCGACGGTGACGGTGCGGTCGGCGAGGTCGAGGCGGACGCCCGCCTGCTTCGGCCGGGTGTCGGTCGTGAGGATGGCCTCGGCGAAGGCGGCGTCGGCGTCGGGCCCGGCCTCCAGGGCGGCGCAGGCCTGCGGCACGCCGGGGCGGACCTTCTCCATCGGCAGGGGCCGGCCGATGACGCCGGTCTGGGCGATGAGGAGGGCCTCGGCGTCGCAGCCGAGTTCGTCGGCGGCGAGGCGGAGCATCTCCCGGGCATCAGCCAGGCCCTGTTCGCCCGTGCAGGTGTTCGCGTTGCCGCTCGAGGCCACCACGCCGCGCATCGTCCGGCGGCGGGCCAGGTGGTCGCGGCTGACCTGCACGGCCGCGCCGGTAACGCGGTTCGTGGTGAAGACGGCGGCGGCGGGGACGTCGCGGTCGGCGACGAGGACGGCCAGGTCGGGCCGGCCGCTCGCCTTGATGCCGCAGGTGGCCGCGCCCGCCCGGAAACCGGCGGGGACGGTCACGCCGACGCCGCGGTCGACGGTGGGGAGAGAGGAACCGCTCATCGCAGGCCCGCCGTTTCGTCGTGCCCGAACATCAGGTTCATGTTCTGGAGGGCCTGTCCGGCGGCCCCCTTGGTCAGGTTATCGATGACGGACGAGACGACCACGCGCCCGCCGGCCACCGTCGGATGCACGTGCACGTAGTTCGTGGCCGCGATGTCCTTGGTGGCGGGCGGCTCGTCGCGGACGACGACGAACGGCTCGGCGTCGTACGTGGCGTGGTACAGGTCGGCGAGGCGCTCGGCCGTCACGTCCTGGAGCGGCTTGGCGTAGAGGGTGAGTTCGATGCCGCGGTCCATCGGCGTGAGGTGCGGGACGAAGAGGACCTCGACGTCGGTCCGCGCCACGCCGGCGAGTTGCTCGGCGATCTCGGGCTGGTGCCGATGGGTGCCCACCTTGTACGCCTTGAGCGACTCGTTGCACTCGGGGTAATGGGTGAGGAGGCCGGGCGTGCGTCCGGCGCCGGAGACGCCGCTCTTGGCGTCGACGATAATGTCGCTCGGGGCGACGAGGCCCTCGCGGACCAGGGGCGCGAGGCCGAGGATCGCCCCCGTCGGGTAGCAGCCGGGGTTGGCGATGAGTCGCGCGGGGGGGATGCGGTCGCGATGGAGTTCCGGCAGGCCGTAGACGGCCTCCGGCAGGTTCGCCTCGTCCGCCGGTGTGCCGTAGACCTTCTCGTACAGGCCGGGCGTCTGGAGGCGATAGTCGGCGGAGAAGTCGATGACGCGGGTGCCGGCCTCGAGCAGCGGCCCGGCGTAGGTCATGCTGGCGGTGTGCGGCAAGGCGAGGAAGACGACGTCCGCGGCGCGGGCGAGGGCCTCGGCATCGGCCGGGACGATGGGGACGTCGAGGCGTCCCGCGAACCGGGGCCACAGGTCCGACACGGGGCCGCACTTCTCCGGCAGGTCGGCCAGGGCGACGATTTCGGCCGACGGGTGGCCGAGGAGGAGGCGCATGAGGTCGGCGGCGGCGTAACCGCTGGCGCCGATGATGCCGACGCGTGTGGGCATGGGTGGCTCCTTGTTTCGGGCGCCCTCGGGGGGGGGGTGTACCCGTCACGTGGATTCGGAGGTCCGCCGCCGCTTCCGCCTTCGCCGTTTGGGCGGCGGGAGCCGAGTCCGCGGGGGGTTCGAACGGCAAGCCGCGTGGCGGTTTCCGCGGCGGTGTAAGAAAGAACGAGCGGTCCGGCGCCGGACCGCTCGCGGGTCTCGCCAATCGGACGGCGCGTCGGACGCCGTGGGCCGGCTCGCGCACCCCACCGCCGCCCGCAACCGCACGGCCGGGCAAGACCGGCCGTGGCACCCATGGCTTGGGGCTTGGGGCTCGGAGCCTGCGGTCTTCTCCCCCTCACCCCACCCCTCTCCCGCCAGGGGAGAGGGAGCACCCACGGCGCGTTACCGTTTGGAGAACTGGAACTTGCGGCGTGCGCCGGGCTGGCCGGGCTTTTTGCGTTCGATCATCCGCGGGTCGCGCGTGAGGAGTTTGGCGTCGCGGAGGCCCGCCTCGAGCGACGGGTCGGCCTTGACCAGGGCCCGGGCGATGCCGAGTTTGGTGGCATCGGCCTGGCCGGTGTGCCCCCCGCCCTTGACGTTCACCCCCACGTCCCAGGACTTGAGGCTGTCGGTCACCACGAGGGGGGCGTAGACGGCTTGGCGGTCCTTGTCCTCGGTGAAGAACTCTTCGACGGTCTTGCCGTTGATGGTGATCTGCCCCTGGCCCGTCCAGACGCGGACGCGGGCGATGGCGGTCTTGCGGCGGCCCACACCCCAGATGGGGTTGACGCGGGTCGGCTGGGCGACGGCTTGAGTCACGGCTTATCCTCCTTGGACGCGCGGCGCGGCGTCACGCGTCGAGTTCAAGCGGCCGGGGCTGCTGGGCATGGTGCGGGTGCTCCGGCCCGGCGTACACCTTGAGTTTCATGAACATCCGTTTGCCGAGGCGGCTCTTGGGGAGCATGCGTCGGACGGCCAGTTCGACCGGCCGCGTCGGATGCTTCTCCAGGAGTTGCTCGAACGTCATTTCCTTGTGGCCGCCCGGGTAATACGTGTACCAGTCGTACGTCTTGCCGAGGCGCTTGTTGCCGGTCACGCGGACCTTCTCGGCGTTGACGACGATGACGTAATCGCCGGTATCGGCGTTGGGGGTGTAGGTGGGGCGATGCTTGCCCTGGAGAATGGGCGCGATGCGGGTGGCGATGCGGCCGAGGACCTGGTCGGCGGCGTCAACGACCCACCACGTGCGGTCGACCTGGTCGGCGGTCAGAAACGGGGTCTTGGCGTTCATGGGTTTCGTGCTCTTTACTCTTCGCTTGTGGTGCAATACTCAGCGGCCCGGCGATGCGCGGCAGCCAGGGCCGATGGAGATATCCGGCCGCCCCCGCGGCCGGCTCGAACGACGCCCCCTCGAACGGCCCGCCGGGTGGTGCATAATGGCACACCCGTACCCTGGGCGCCGCCGGGCGACGCAGAGGGATTAGTATAAGGTCCGGGGCGGGGGTGTCAAGAACGAAAAACAAGCAACAGGGAACGAGGAGCGGCGAACGGCAACGGAAAGCCATAGGGATTCGGGATTGGGCATTAGCACGACAACGCTAACCCGTGCGCAGCGGGTCTCCGCACCCACCGCGCTCGAAACGGCCTTTCCAGGGCTGCGCGGCGCGTGCGGAGACCCGCCGCGCGGGAATCCCCTTGCGGGCTGCCAGGGGTCGCCCTACCCGCCGATCTCGATTTCCGAGCCGCCCATCGGCAGGAACTCCAGGCCGATGAACGACTCGTCCTCGCCGGGGTCCACCTCCATGCGGACCCGCATCAGCCAGCGATGGAGGCGTCGGCTCAGGATGAAATCGGTCTGCGCGTTCTGGCCGTGGTCGAAATCGTAGTACTCCCGGATCCGCAGCCGCCATTTCCGGTTGATGCGGTAGTCGAAGCCGACCAGCGTCTGTGCCGAGTCGGCGTCCGGGATGTACCGGTGCCCGACGCTGTAACTGAGTCGCGGCGTATGGGTGATGGTCGTGCCGACGGTGAACACGTCCAGCGTGCCGTCGTTCAGGTGGAAGTTCGTATCGCTCCAGACGGAGGCGGAGTCGGTGACCTGCCAGTCGGCGGCGAAGTCGATGCGGTTGTTGGCCTTTCGGCCGTCGGGGGCGAGTTCGGGCGTCTCGCGGTTGTTGTAGAAGACGGCCTCGAGGTCGAGGACGAGCCAATCGACGCTTCGGCGGTTGCCGGGAGCCCCGCGTTTCGTCTGGAATCGCTGCCGCCAGCCCAGGTCGACCACGCCGACCTCGTCGACGCCCTGGACGACGGGGGTGCCCATCTCGGCCACGTCGAACGGGATGAGGTCGATGCTGCGCACGTTGTTGGCGGCGGCGTAGGCGCCGGCGTCGAAGACGTGGATGTGCCGCAGGCCGTGGAGGTCCCAGAAGTCGCTCTCGACGCCATCGTAGACGCGCCAGGCGTGGGCGGCGGCCCGGCCGCCGAAGCGGGCGGCGAAGCGGTCCTCCGACCCGCTCCGGTCCGCCGTCTCGCTGAAGTACGAAAGGCGGACCTCGCCGAACGGCACCAGGTTGACGGGGCCGAGTTTCAGCGGGATGTCGATCTCATGAATCGTGTCGGCCACCACTTCCGTGTGCGAGCCGCGGGCGCCCAGGTCGGTATCCGGCCGGTAGCGGGCCACGGAGAACTCGCTGTCCTGGAAGTACGTGAGGCGGTCGTCCCACAGGCTGTGGCCGATGACGTTGTACCCGAGTTGCGGGTAGTACTCGGTCAGGGTCTGCCAGTCGTTGAGGCGCCAGGTGGCGAGGACCGTGAAAGCCTGCTCCTGGTCCTGCTTCTTGAGATAGAGGAGGGATTCCTGGGTCTTCTCGGTCTCGTCCTCTTCCTCGTAGAACTCGTTGAGGAAGTTGCGGTCGGTGATCTTGGAGAGTTCGAGGGTAAGTTCCCAGTCGTCGGGCAGGTACTGCCGATGCCGCCAGCGGATGCGGCCGCGGTCCTTGCTGGGCGGTTCGATATCGTCGCCGGCGACGCTGTCTTTGCCGCTGTCGCGGAGGTAATAGGTGATGAGGTCGCCGTAGAAGTCCTTGCGGGCGTACTCGCTCTCGACGCCGAGGGCCAGCCCGCGTTCGGACCAGGCGTCGGCGTTGAGGTAGAAGTCGAACCCTTCGGGCGGGCGCTCCAGGCCCAGGAGTTTCATCAGGTGCCACTGCGTCGCGACGCCCGTACCGCGATTGGAGCGGCTCTCGATGCGGATGGTCCGCAGGGCGGTGGGGCTCTCCTCGACGTCGCCGGCCAGGCGGGGCCAGTACGTGACCGGCAGGTCGCGCACGCGGACCTGGACGTCCTCGCCGGCGAAGCGGACGCGGCGGTACTCGGGGGGCGGTTCGTCCTCGGCGGGTTCGGGCGTCAGGTCCGTGAGCGTCATCTCCGAGGCGCCCGTCTTGTAGTGCGGATGGCCGAACTCGCACGTCGTCATCCACGCGTCGGTCCCGCGGAAGATGCCGCTCCCCAACTGCCGCACCTCCTTCGCGTAGTAATACACCGGCACGTTGCGTGCCGAGGAAAAGGTGCGGATCTTCGTGTCGATGGCCAGGGCCTGGTCCCGCCGGAAGTCGTAGTACAGCCGGCTGCAGGTGAGCGTCCTGTGGCCGAGGGTGACGCGGACGTGGCCTTCGAGGTAGGCCTCGGCGGCGAGGCTGGTGCCGCCGCCGGCCTGGGGGGCGCCGGCGGGTTCGGGCAGGCGTTCATCGGGGGCCGCCCCCTCGGGCGCGGGCGTCTCGGCCGGGGCCTCGTCGGCGTCTTCCTCGGCGCCGGCGGCCTGGCGCAGCGCCTGCTGCGGCGTCCAGATGACGATGCTGTCGGCCGCCATCTCCATCGGGCCGCGTATCACGTACACGCCGCCCGTCCACACGCTGACGCGCATGCCCGCCTCAACGAAACTCGTGAAGTTCACCTGCCGGACGTCGTCCTGGGCGACGATGGTGATTTCCTGCGGCACGCCGGCCTCGCGGACGCCGGGCGGGGCAACGCGCGGCGCGGGCGGCGGGGGTTCCGTGACGGCCGTGGGACGTTCGCGGCGGCCCTGGGCCAGGTACTCCGTCCGCAACTTCTTCGCGCGGAGAAAGAGTTCGGTGGCCTCCGCCTTGCCGCGCACCGGCTGGTCGGACCGGACCTCGACCTTCCCCTCGCCCTCGATGACGAGGTAGACCGAGTCGTACGATTCGATCTTGCCGGAGGCGTCGCGGTACTCGACGCCCGTCTCGGCGTAGACGCCCAGGCGGACGGGGCCGGGGCCGCGGGCGGCGGCGGTGTCGTACCACACCACGCCGTCGCGAGCCGTCAACTGCTCCGTCCCCGTCAGGACGGTGAAGCCGTCGATGACCAGGAGGATGCGGCGATTGGGGGCCTCCGGCGCATCGCGCCAACTGTGGATGATGCGACCGGAGATCTGGACGATGCGACCGGCGGGGTCGTCCCGAGCGCCGGCGGCCGGTGGGACGGCGGGGGCCTCGGGGTCGGCCGCCTCGTCGGCCGGCCGGGCTTGAATGTCGGCCGGGGCGGGGGCGGCGCAGACACCTCCCGCGACCGCCACCATCCACCCCGCACACACCAGGGCCGTCACAAGGCTGCGTCGAAGGCTGTTCACGTTGCTCCCGCGGAAAGGCGGCTGGTTACAGGCGCAGAACACCCCATTCGGGGTCTGAGTATAGAAACGGGCGGAAAGGCGTGTCAATAGAAATGCCCGGGCGGGCGGACAACGAAAAGGCCAGGACAGGTCAAGCGAAACGATGCGCATAAAAGGCGCACACCGACTGGATGAACGCATCGTAATGCAGTTGATCGCCCACCTGCGGTGCCGGCGGCTGTAGGACGTAGTGGGTAGCCGCTAGATCTTGATTGTCCATGTCCACGACGAGAACCGCCTTGCACTCCAAGCCGGCCCCCTGAAGCCCCGGCCTGCTGCTGATTCCACGCATTTGCTGGACGCACTTCTCGACCAATGCACTGGGTTGCTTGTGTTCGCTCACACCCGCCCGAAGCGGAGATTTGAACGTAGCGGCCTGGTTTACGACGAACACACCGCCTGCAATCGCTTGGTCGCTGTACCGATGGACGTGCTCATGGTGGGCCTCCAAATCGCGTTTGCGATTTCGCATCGCCTTCTGGTGCTCGGTCATGATGCTCTTGATCTCGATGGCCACTTGCACGGTTGATGGGCGGCTCCGCACGATATCGCTGCCTTGAATCGGGGGACTCGCCCCCGGCGGCGGCGCCCCGAGAACCAAATCGATGTTCCAATCGGACGTACCGGCATTGATCGTAAAGTTCAACTCGTAGACGAGGCGCGCCTCGCTCGCCATTCTGGACATCGCCGGACATCCAGCGAGCAAGTCACGCACGATAGCCTCGGCCAAGGCGTTGGAATGTTTGTTCGAGCGGGAATGGTATCCGCTCGTCCGGAGGTGGCGGAGAAAGGAGTCAGGATTGGGGCTCATAGAAGTTGACTTCCGCATTCAGCGGGGGCTGGTACAGTCGCTTCTTCACCAAGTCCAGGTACTTGGGTTCGACCTCAAAACCAATTGAAGAGCGACACGTCTGAATACAGGCCAGTGTGGTGTTGCCTGCGCCAAGAAACGGGTCCAGAATGGTATCGCCGACGAACGAGAACATTGAGACGAGTCGCTTCGCCAGGCGGACGGGAAAAGGTGCCGGATGCCCCTTTTGCTGGTCGCCAGGAACGTCTTCCCAAACCTGCTGGAACCAGGCGTCGTAGTCCTCTTTGTCAATGACCGAGAGGTCCCGTTGTTCTTGGGTCGGGTGCCGGTAACCACCCGGCTTGCGGAACATAAGAATGTACTCTACGTCATTCTTGACGATACAGTTGGGCTCGTACGGCTTGCCCAGGAAGGCGTTGCCGTTACCGGCCACCTCGGTTTTCAGGTTCGCTATTTTCTTCCAAAGGATTGGAGCCAACGGGTCGAAGCCGATCTTCTGGCACTCGACGAGCAAATACGCGTGCAACGGGTCAACTCGGTGCCTGCCGTGCTTCCTTCGGGACCGGCACACATCGCCCACCACCACACACATCCGCCCGCCCGGCACCAGCATCCGGAAGCAGCGGTACCAGACCTTGTTCAACTCGGCAAGGAACGCGTCAAGGTCGTCGATATGGCCCAGTTGGGCCCCGGACCTGTCATCCGCGTAGCGCTTCAGATTCCAATAGGGGGGAGAGGTCAAGACCAGATGCACTTCCGTCTCGGAATCCAAGCCGGGCATCGTGCGTGCGTCGCCCAGGTACACCTGGTGGGTCGTCTTAATACTTCCACCCCGCCGGGCCCACGCCTTCTGCTTGGCGCCGAACTTCTCTTCGATGCGCGCCTCCCTTGCACCACGTACCGCATGCCCGCCACTGCAGGCTTTGGCGACGCGTCGCGATCCCGGCTCGCCACGAATTCCCGGCTTGGATGCCGCCTGACCCATCGGACTCCGCAGAAATCTGGGGCTCGAACTCAGCCTAACAGGTCCGCCGGAGGCGTGCAACAGAATAGCCTCGGCCGGATGTTGACAATCCAGGCCGACGGTACGCGCGGCCTACGACCCGTCGTCGGCGTCGCGTTCGTCCTCGAACGGAACGTTGTCGAAGAGTTCGCCCGGCTGATGGCCGGTGTACGGGCGGCGGGAGGGCGGCGGCTCCGTCTCCACCTCGTAGACGGCGGTCTCCTCGGGCGGGGGCGGGGGCGGCGGGTCGTCGCGCCTGGCCAGGATCACGACCACAATGACCAGCAGGAGGGCGAGGGCGGCGAACCCACCCACGATCATCGCCTGCTTCCGTTTCGCCTCCGACGGACCGGCCGTGCCGATGCTGCTGCGAGGTCCCTGGCCCCGCGGGCAGGGGGGCGTGGGCTTGCGCGGTTTCCGTTTGGCGGCACGGGCCGGTTTCCGGCCGCGCGAGGACCCCGGCGCCCGCCGGGCCGAACGCGAGCGGCGCGGCGTCCGCGGCGTTCCGCGCGAGGCGGCCCGCCGGCCGCCCGCCGTCTGCGCCAGCGCGTCCAGCCCCTGGGCCGCCTCGTCCAGGTCGGCCGGCGTGTCGGCGGTCTCGGCCACGGGAACGCCGGCGGCCCGGTCGCGCCGGTAATCGCGTATGGCGGCCTGGAGGGCCTCCGGGCCGCTGACATCGTCCTCCGGCGCCGGCACGCGGACGGCCGCCTGGCACGCCGGGCACCGGACGGCCTGACCCGCCAGGCCCTCGTCCACCTTCAATCGCTTGCCGCACGTGCAACGGAACTCGATCACTGCCGGCCTCCGGGTGGGTACAACCCGCTGGGCGGCGGGTCTCCGTACCCGCCGCGCTGAAACGCCCCTGCGCCGCCCCCGGCCGGACAAGCCGGCCGGGCCACACAGGCCTTGCCGTCGTTTGCGGCGTGGGGCTTTCGGCCTGTAGCCTTCCCCCCACCGCCACCCGCTCCTCAAGGGAGAACGGATGATAAAGCATTCGCTTATACGGACCGGGGCGACCGGTGCGCACGTCGGCCCCCGCGGCGGCCCATCGGATGTATCGGGGCCGGGCCTACCCCAGGCCCAGAAAATTCCGGAGGAGGCGGGGCCCGTCGCCCGTCAGAAAACTCTCCGGATGAAACTGGACGCCTTCCATCGGCCACCGCCGGTGGCGGATGCCCATAATCTCGTCCTGGTCGGTCCAGGCCGTGATCTCGAAGTCTTCCGACAGCGTGTCCCGCCGGATGGTGAGGCTGTGGTACCGTGTGGCTTCGAACGGGTTCGGGATGCCTTCAAAAATCGTCCTCCCGTCGTGATGGATCATGCTCGTCTTGCCGTGCATGAGCCGGTCCGCACGAATGATTTCGGCGCCGAACGCATAGCCGAGGCACTGGTGCCCCAGGCAGACGCCCAGCACGGGCCGCTTGCCGGCGAAGTGGCGGATGACGTCGTTCGAGACGCCGCCCTCCCGCGGGGTGCAGGGTCCCGGCGAGATGATGACGTGGCTGGGCGCCAGCGCCGCCACCTCCTCCGGCGTGACCTTGTCGTTGCGGAAGACACGGATGTCGATCGACGGATCGAGTTCCCCGAGCCGCTGGACGAGGTTGTAAGCGAACGAATCGTAGTTGTCGATGACGACGATCACGCCCCGCACTCCCGCATCTTGCGCGGCGGGTCTCCGTACCCGCCGCGCGCGTGGCCTGGGTCACCCGTCCAAACGGGGCGACGTGTCCTCCCGGCCGGACAAGCCGGCCGGGCCACACAGGCCCATGGCGCGTCTGGCGCGGTGCATCAGGAGAGACACCGCGCGGCATCCTGTCGTATCACGCCCGCCCCTGCACCACCTGGACGAAGTAGCCGATGCTGCGGTCGTAGGTCCGCTCGGCCTCGGGCGGGAAGAAGCAGCCGGGCAACTCGCCCGCCGCCCGATGCTGGGCCACGCATTCGCAGCACACACCACGCTTGCCGCACGAGTACGTGCATGTACACGAGGCGAGGTTCTTCTCTTTGTTGGGACAATCGGCCATGGGTTCCCCTTCCTCTTGAATCTCTGCTCGTCAACCTCAGCACTATACGCACGGGAAGGCGGCGTGTCAAAGGGCGCGGCCGCGATTTGGACCGCCACAGAACGTTCGGCGGCAAGACGGGGGCACACGTCCCGGCGTGGCGCCCGAACCGCCCGACGGGCTATCAACGGGGTCACGGCGCGCTGGGCGCCCCAGGTTACCCATCTTCACGAAACGAATTTGCCCGAAAAAAATTTGACGCGCCGCCTTTCTCGGTTATAATCATAAGGCTAACGTAAACGCGGTCGGCGATCCGCAGCCGCCGCGGCGTCACGGTATGTCAGAACGGACGCTCTTTCAGGAGCCGTAGCATGAAATGGACGCTCACGACACTGCTCGCCGCCACCCTCGTGTTTGCGGCCAGCGCGCCCGGGCGAGCGGCACCGGTCACGGGCCTCGACGTCACGAGCCCCGCCGACACGATCATCCGTATCGACGGGGTCGATGACGGCGACGGGATAGTCAGCACGCCGGGCGGCGACAACCCGCCCGCGACCGAGGGCGTCGAGAACGTCATCGACGACGACGATGCCACCAAGTACCTGAACTTCCTGGACCTCGAGTCCGGATTCCAGGTCACGCTGGACGACTACGGCCCGGCGGAACTCATCGGCATCGCCCTCACAACCGCCAACGACGCGCCGGGGCGCGACCCGGCCAGCGTCACCGTCACCGGGTCGAACAACGGCGTCGACTGGGACCCCATCATCACCGACCTTGCCACGCCGCTGCCGGACGACCGGTTTGTCGAGTCGGAGTTCGGCTTCACGCCCGAGACGGCCGGCCCGTACGGCACGTACAAGGTCATCTTCCCGACGGTGAAGGGCAGCGACAACAGCATGCAGATCGGCGAAGTGCGGCTCCTGCCCGAGCCGGCCACGCTCGCCTTGCTTGGCGTCGGGGCAACGGCGATGGTGCTGCGCCGCCGGAAACGCTGACACAAAGGCCGGCTCTTCTTCGGCTTCGAGATGTATTGAAACGGCCGCGGACCTCCGCGGCCGTTTTGCTGCGCGTCGCGGCTCAACGCGGCGCGGGTATCGCCGCACCCAACCTGTCACGGCACGCGCTCCGCTTGCGCGTCGCCGTACGCTCGTCAGGCGCCGAGGACCCGGCGCAGGGTCGTCTCGAG
>CAZNYC010000099.1:0-15155 GCA_964577175.1 uncultured Anaerolineales bacterium | reverse complement strand
CGGCGCATCCTCCCGGCCGGGCAAGCCGGCCGGGCCACACAACAGCGGCCGGGCCGCGCGAGGCCCTGAAAGGTCTCACTCGGACCCGTCGGGCTGGTGGGCCATCAGGCGGTCGATCAGGGACTGGACGGCGTCCCGCTTTTCGCGCCGGACGGTCACGAGCCGATGCCGCGGGTCGTCCGGCTCCTTGCGCCACTGGTTGGTGCCGTTCGGGAAGATGTGGTTTCTGCCCTCTGTGGTGACGTGCCAGTAGTCGGCGCCGGGGCGGACGGCGTAGAGCAGGGCGACCTGGTCCCAACTCGACCGGGTGGGCCGGTCGCCCAGGTACAGGTCGTACGCGCGGCGAACGGGACTGGTCTGCGGGGCCTCGCGGCGGAGGAGGCGGCCGGTCTGGACCTTCCGCCCGTCGCCGGAGAAGGTGATCGGGCCGGGCCAGTCGCGGGCCACGGTCACGGCGGCGCGCGGGTCCGGCATGAAGTTGCCGTACTCCCCGTGGTCCCGATGCCGGGGATACCGCCCGCCCATGCACACGTAGTGCCGGACTTTGCGGGCGACGAGTTCCCGGCCGGTCAGGTCGGCGTGGGCGTCGGCCCCGGTGGCGAGCAGGTCGCGGAGGTTGGTCAGGTAGCCGACCGTCACCACGACGACGCTGCCGTCCGGCTGGGCGGCCAGGACCTTGCGGTAGACGGTCGCGGCGCTGGGGGCGTCGGCGTTTGACTCCAGCGGCGCGGGGAACGCCTCGGCCACCGGTTTGGCGTAGCGCGACCCGCGGCGGGTGCTCGCGCCGTCGCCCTTGGGCACGCCGATGGGCAGCCCGGGCCGGCCGAAGTACCGGTTGATCGCCGCCACGCACGGCGCCGAGTAGGCGTACCGCGAACTGACGAGGGTGGCGAGGATGCGGACCTCGCCGCGGTCCGCAAGGGCGTGCAGCATCGCCAGGGCGCCGGCGTCGTCGCAGTCGGTATCCATGTCGGTGTCGAAGAGGACGGGCACGGGTTCGGCGGCCTCGCCGTTTTCCGCCGCGCTCGCAGGCGCCGCCGCACAAAGCCACATACAGGCAAACACGGACGCGAGGATGAGGGCGTTTCGCATATCGGCCTTTCGTTGTCTTCCCCGTGATACCCGCGAACTCGTGCGCGGCGGGTCGGCGCCTGTCGCGAGCGAAGCCGAGGGGCACCCGCTGCGCAGGCCTCGCTCGGCCCGACGGCGGCGGTGAGGCCGCGATTACTCGGCGGACGATGCGTCTCGCAGGCACACCACCTTGCCGTCCATGGTCGAGACGAAGATGCCGCGGGCCGTCAGCGCCATGCCGTCCAGGACGGGCGGGGCGGGCAGGCGGCAGGCGGCCCGCCGGCCGCCGTCGGCGCGCGACACGATGCAGAACGTGCCGGCTTCGCGGTCGGCGTCGGTGCCGGGCAGCCCGTCTCCGCCGGCGACGAGCAGGGCGTCGCGCGACAGGACCAGGGCCCGGGCGACGAAGGGCAAGGGTTCGGCCCAGGTGATCTCGCGTCGTCCCGCGGGGCCGCGCTTCTTCTTGTCCTCCGGCCGGGGCTTGGGCGAGCGGACCTCGGCGAAGACCTTGTAGTCCTTGGCGGCGTCGGGCCGGACGTGCCCCGCCCCCGCGCGGTACGTCATGCGTCCGTAGCCGTAGATCATCTCGCCGCCGTCGTAGACGAGCAACCGGCCGGACGGCGTGACGTTGCCGATCCTCGGCCAGCCGCCGTAGCCGCTCATCATCCGGGTGCCGTAGATCCAGTAGGTCCGGTGCCACCAGGTATCATCGAGGAACCCGCCCGGGGCGTAGAGGTGGGGGAGCCCCTTGTTCTGCCGGCTGAGGCGGGGCAGAAAGCGCATATGACGCATGTACACGTTGCCGTCCTGCATCGAGAGGATGTCCGGCAGGGTCGCCGCCTTGACGGCGTTCTTGCCGCCGGCCGTCTCGTCGGCCGTCTCGTCGGCGGTGATGGCGGCGGTGTGGCGCGGCTCGCCGGTCTCGGCGTCCAGGGCCCAGAGGCGGATGCCGCCGTCCAGGTGGGACGAGCGCCCCGCGGCGCAGTAGACGGTGGCCTTGCCGCCGGAGGCCTCGCGGTCGACGAGGACGGCCCCGTGGACCGGCCAGGCGGACTCCAGTTGGCCGTAAGCGAAGAGCCGGCGGCCCGCCGGCGCGGCCCGGAACCGCCAGAGGAGTTCGCCGTCGCCGGCACGCAAGCAATAGACCGAACCGCCGCGGGTCCCGAACAGGACCAGGTTCCCGCACACGGTGGGGGGGGAGTCGATGCGGCCGTCGGCGACGAACGTCCATTTGTCCGTCCCGTCGTCGGCATCGAAGGCGCGAACGGTGTGCCGGTCCGTCTCGGCCACGTACACGGTGTCGCCGGCGAAGACCGGGGCCGTCAGCGGCGCCGTGCATTCGGCGGTCCATGCGGCTTTCGGTCCCTTGGGTGCGCCGAGGGCCTGGTAGCCGCTGCGGCGGGTGTCGCGGCGGTAGGTGGGCCAGTCGGCGGCGTCGGACGCCTCGGCGCCGACCGTCGCGCCGTAGGCGGGGCCCTTCACGAGGCGGTCGGCGGCGTCGGCCTCGGTCTCCGGGGCGGCCGAGACCGGCGCGAGGGTGTTGAAGCCGCTCAGTTTCTCCTCCACGTGGCACGCGCACGAATGGACCGGGGCGTAGACGAGACCGTTGGCCGGCATCACGCCGTACTGGCACGTGCCGCGGACCCACCAGTGCCCGGAGCCGGTGCCCTTCGCCGGGTCGACGAACTCGATGCCGTCGCGGCCGAGGATGAGGAACCGGCGGGTGGCCTTGTTGCGGTAACAGCGGTTGTGGCCCATCCGCAGGTTGTAGAGTTCTTTGTTATGCGGAACGTCAACTTTGACCTCGCCGGTCTTCAGGTCGCGGCCCTTCGTGAATCCGGGGTGATTCCTGCTCCGCACGTGCCCGGCCCAGACGAGGCCGCCCACGACGAAGATGTCCATGGGGATGGTGTAGTTCTCGAACGCCGGCGCCCGCCACAGTTCCTTGCCGTCGTCCAGGGCGAAGGCGATGAGTTCGCCGGGCTGTGGGTCCATCTGGTGACGGTTGTCCATGATCCAGGCGCTGCCCGCCTCGGGCGGGTCGCCGATGTTGTCGTCCGGCATGCGGTCGCCCGTGACGACGACGCCGTCGTCGACGACCAGGGTGGGGCTGGCCCACGAGTAGCGGCTGACGGCCACGGGACGTTCGGCCCGCCACCGCTCCTTGCCGGAGGCGGCGTCGAGGCAGACGACCTCGTCGGTGGTCTGGAAGCAGAGGCGTCCGTCGTCGACGGCCATGGTGGCGGGCATGATCTCGGCGGCGGGCCGGTCGTCGCGGTCGCACCAGCGCTGCTTGCCGGACGCCGCATCGTACGCCGTCACCCGCTGGGTGCCGTACATCGACAGCGGCTCTTTGGGGAACTGGTATCCCCTGAGGTCGGGGGCCCGCGTGTTGAACCACCGCTTGCGGGCCTCGTGGTCGTCGGCGGTCATGTCGTCGGCGAGGACGTAGAGGGTGTCGCCGGCGTAAAGGAGTTCGCGGGCGCCCTC
Source organism: uncultured Anaerolineales bacterium (assembly GCA_964577175.1). Classification (GTDB taxonomy): domain Bacteria; phylum Planctomycetota; class Phycisphaerae; order FEN-1346; family FEN-1346; genus BS750m-G62. Next base: position 11,594 of record CAZNYC010000099.1, on the reverse strand, counting down.
GCTGCCGTCGAGGGTGGCGAGCGTTTTGCCGGTGACGGGATCGACGGCGATGACGGGGTCGGCGTAATTGAGTGCGACCCACAGCCTGCCGCCGCCGAAGACCATCCGCCGGCCGATCTCCGGCGGTCCGCTGCGGAACCCGCGCAACTGCGATTCCCACTGCTCCACCGGCCGGCGCCACAGGCGGACGCCGCTGAAGGCGTCGCGGGCCACGAGTTCCCACTCCGGCGGCAGGAAGACCGAACTGATCGGACCCGCATCCTGGATGTAGAACACCCGGCCGCCCGCCGACACCATCGCCGACACGCTGCCCAGGTGCTCGTGGCTGCGGGCGTACCGCGGGCCGCACGTCCATCGCAGGCCGCGCGGCGGGGCCACCGCCGTGTCGTTCGACACCGCGTTGTTCGACGCGTCGTACAGGTAGTGCGTCCAGGCGTCGATGTCCGCCGGCACCGGCGCGCGGGTGACCTGGAGGTCGGCGCGGCGGGCGTCGACGAGGACGCCGCCGGGCGCCAGGCACCGCTGCATCTCGGCCTCCGGGACCGCGGCGTCAGCGTCGGCCACGACGAGGACGTTGACGAGGTCGTCGACGAACGGGAGCCGCCCGCCGGCGAGGTGGCCGGCCGTAACGCGGCCATACACGCCCTCGGCCCGGAGGTGCTTGCGGGCGGCGGCGACCGCCGCGGGATCGGTGTCGAGACCGTGCACGAGGTAGGCGTCGCTCGGGCGGAGGCCGGCCAGCAGGGCGGGGTCGTCGCATCCGAGGACGGCGACGAGTCCGCCTGCGCTGCCGGCGGCGTCGAGGATGGCGCCCGCGTCCGCGGCGAGGGCCGTCGCGGCGGGAAGGCACGCCGCCGCTATCGTCAGGGTTGCGAGGATCGCATGTCGCATGGTCATCTCCTGCGAGAGGTTCGGGGGCGGGGGCGTAGCCCGGCCCCGTGATGGGGCAGCGCCGGTTTCAACCCGACCGGCACGGGTCCGTCCCGCCGAAAGGCTGCCATGGAGCGTACCGGCGGAGCGAAGGGACGTCAAGGGCGGCACCGGCCGCGAGAACGGCCGGGGGCGCAAGACCGCCCCCCGCGCGACAGGCGGGAGGGCTGTCCCCGAAAATGGGAAGGCCCTTGTGCGGCCGCGCAGGGCTCGTTCTATAATCAATGTCGGGCCCGGTGCCGATTCGTCGCGGGGCCACGCGAATGGCCTGCATTTCCAGGGGTGCCTTATGGACACAAAGACCTCGCGTCCGGCCGGCGGGCGCCGCGGCGCCGCCCGCCGCCCGCCCATCCTCGCCGGGTACACGTTCGACCCGGCCGAGGCGTACCGCGCCCGCGACGCCGACCGCCTGCTCGCCATCCGCCTCGAGACCAATCGCACCTGCAACCTGCGGTGCCGGTACTGTTACGCCGAGAGCGGCGTGGCCCCGGACGCCGTCGCCCCGTTCGAGGTGCTCGAGAGCCGCATCGAGCAGGCGTACTGGCTCGGCGCCTCGTCCATCGTGGTCATCGGCGGGGGCGAGCCGACGATCCATCCCCGGTTCCGCGACCTCATCGACCGCATCCACGCGCTCGGCATGGTGCCGATGGTCTTCAGCAACTGCCTGGCGATCGACGGCGGTCTGGCGGCTTTTCTGTTCGACCGCGGCGCCTCGGTCATGACGAAACTCGACAGCCTGCGTGCCGACCGGCAGGATTTCCTCGCCGGTCTGGACGGGGCGTACGACCGCATCCATCGGGGCATCGACCATCTGCTGGAGGCGGGTTTCGGCCGGCCGGAGGACCCGCGGCGCCTCCGCCTGGGGGCCTCGTTCGTCAGTTGCCGCTTGAACCGCGACGAAATCGCCGACATCTGGCGCTTCTGCCGCGAGCGGAACATCTTCCCGAACATGGAGGTCCTCACGCCCACCGGCCGCGCCAAGGAGACCCTGCCCGACCAGGGCCTGGAGACGCACCAGATCCAGGACTACAAGTTCGGTCTGCTGGACCTCGATCGAAACGCGTTCGCGTACGACTGGCTTCCGTACACGCCCCTGGCGGGCAGCGGATGCCTCCAGCACCTCTACAGCCTGTACGTGACGCTGGAGGGGAACGTCCGGCCGTGTGCGCCGACGAAGTTCGACGAGCATCCGGGCCTTCAGGTCGACGGCACCTATCCGTACAACACGCACCTGATGACGCTTCGGGAGATTCACTCCTCGCCGTTGTTCCGTTACGTGCGGCACATCGACGAGCACCTGGAGGGCAAGTGCGCCGGGTGCGAGCACCTGGACCAGTGCATCGGCTGCCGCGGGTATGCGTACGCGGTGGGCGTCAACGCAGGCAAGCCGCCCCACGTGGCCCTGCGAGGGGAATGTCTCCAGTGTGCGAAACCGGGCGAGGGCACGTGCGGCCCATGACGATCATCAATCTCCTCGACGCAGACGGCCTCGAAACGTCCCTGCGGGACCACCTCGCCCGCCGGGAGATGCCCGACGCCTTCCTCTATCTCGGGACGGACGGGGCCGGCCACTGGCTGGACCTGGACGACTCGCCGTCGTTCGCGGTGGCGTCGGACCTGACGGACCTGCTCCGGGCGGAGGCGTCGGCGGTGGCGTCGTACGTGCCCCCCGGCGCGAGCGTCGTCAGCCTGGGCGTGGGCAGCGGGCGAAAGGAACGGCTCCTGCTGGAGGCGCTGCCGCAAAACGGCCGGGGCCGGCGGTACCTGGCCGTCGATGTCTCTCGCCCGCTGGTGGAGTCGGCGCTGACGGCCGTGGCCGACCTGCCCCTGGACGCGGTCGGGGCGACGGCCGGCATCGCGGACCTGCCGCGCCTCCTCCGCCACGCCCGGCCGCCAAGCCTCCTGTGCCTGCTGGGCAACACGTTCTCGAACTTCGAGCCGGGCCCGCTGCTGAAACAGGCCCGGTCGGCCCTCGGGCCGTCGGACCTGTTCCTGTTCGACTGCCACCTCGGTCCGGGGAAGGGGGTGGACGAGGCCGCCTGGCGGCAGGAGGTGGAGCGGGCCTACGGGTCGGCCGAGAACGCGCGGTTCAACCTGGGGCCGCTCATCGCCCGGGGCCTGCCGCCCGACGCCGCCCGCTTCTCCCTGCGGGTGGTGCGCGTGCCGACCCGTCTCGGGCCCGCGTGGCGCACGCGTAAACGCATCGAGATACTGCGGGACGCCGAGGTGGCGTTCCCCGGCGGGCCCGTCCGGCTGCACGCCGGCGACGTGGTGCACATGGGTTTCACGTATAAGCACACGTGCCGCCAGGTGGTCGGATGGGTGCGGGAAGCCGGCCTTCGCGTGGTCGAGACGTTCGCCGACGCCGCCGGGAAAAACCTCCTCGTCCTGGCCGACTAGACGCGGGAGCCTCCGGATGCCTTCCATCGGGACCGACGCCGCCGTCGACTACGGGTGCGAGTACTTCGGCCGGCTCCGCCGCGTCATGTTGCACCGGCCCGGCGAGGCGCTGCGCCTGGTGGGCGCGGGCAACTACCGCCGCTGGCTTTTCGACGGCGTGCCGGACGTCGCCCGCTTCATCGACGAGCACGACCGGTACCGCGACGTGCTGGCGTCGCACGGGGTGGAAGTCGTGGAACTGGGCGACTGCCTCCGGGACGGCCGGGCCCGCATCGCCCGCCTGCCGAACCTGAGTTACCTGCACGACACGGCCGTCGTGAGCCGGCGGGGGGCGCTGGTGTCGCGGATGGCCGGCCCGGCCCGCCGGGGCGAGGAGGACCTGGTCCGCGAGGCGCTGGAGGCGCTCGGCGTCCCGGTCGCGCACGCGTTCGACGGGCCGGACGACGCGTTCGAGGGGTGCCTTCTCCTTTCGCCCGAGACGCTCCTGGTGGCCGACACGGAGCGGCACACGGCCGCCACCATCGCCCGGTTCATCCCGCGGGCGCTGGCGATCTTCCCCGAGGTCATCCACGTGTCGGTGCCGAAGGCCCGGCGGTTCATGCATCCCGATATGATCTACAATCGGGTGGACCGCGACCTGGCGCTGGCGTACCTGCCGGCGTTTCTTTCGGCGCAGTTGCACACGCGGGCGGGCGTGCGGGAGATCGACTTCCGCCGACACATGGCCGGCCGGGGCGTGGAGATCGTCGACGTCTCCGGCGAGGAACAGCGCCGCTGGGCGTGCAGTTTCGTGCCGCTCGAGCCCGGCGTGGTCCTGCATTACGACATCGCCCTGGCGCCCGAGACGCGCCGCCGCCTGGAGCGGCGCGGCGTCGAGTTCGTCCTGTTCCATCCCGACGCGCTGCTCGCCGGCGGGGGGAGCCTCCGGTGCCTCACGCTCCGCCTGTACCGCGAGGCGGCCTGTGCGGACGCGTAGCGTCTGTTACGGCACGCGCTCCAGCCGGAAGATGACCGGCCGGAACCCGTCGTTGCAGCAGGCGAGGACCGTGCCCGGCTCGTTCATCCACGGGTAGTCCGCCCCGGCCTGGAGACCGACGACGTAGCGGAACAGGTCCGCCCAGGCGCCCGGGCAGAAGCCGTCCGGCATGCGGGTGTACTCGGCCAGAAACGTCTGCCCGTCCTTGAAGCGGTCGCATTGCGTTTCGCCGCGGCACGAGCAGCCGGGGTCGACGTCGGCGAGAATCTCGTCCCGGTCCAGCCGTTTGACGACCGTGATGCGGACCTGCGGCATGGCAGAACCCCTGTTCTGCGCCGTTGGCGGGCGACGGCACGTCGCCGCTTGTTGGCGCCGTACACCGGTAGGCGCGGTGGGTCTCCGCGCCCACCGCGCTTCCACACTTGGCGCGCGGCGCCCCGGCGCGCTGCCATCCGAACGGAGCGCCTGTCCGAATAACCCCTCGTCGGCCCGAGGCCGAGCGGCGCACCGCGGCCCGTGTTCGCCGGCCCGCTTGCGGGCGGCGCGCCGTTCCGGCGAGCCGGGAGGGCATGGGCGTGTCTCGGCGATCTCCGGTCGCCGGCTCAGCAACAGCGTGTCGCGCGGTGGGCAGGACGGCCGACCGCGCCACACGGGGGCCTCACTCCACCTCGCCGTCACCCACGAGCGGGCGGACGCGGTCCACGTGGAACGTCACGAGGAACCGCTGATCCTCCTCCTCCTCCCCCTTGCAGATTTCCGGCGTGGTCCGCCGGCGGACTTCCTGGATCTTCGCCGGCGACGTCTCCTTGCCGGTCATCGTCAGGTGCAGCCGCACCCCTTCGTACCCCGGCCCCTGCTCGTGAAACAGGTAGGCCGCGTGGGGGTTGGACCGGAGGTTGGCGTGGCTGAGGCGGTCGGCCATAATCAGCCGGACGGTCTCGTCGTCGACGACGTGAGGCCGGGCGTAGACGGCCAGGTCGACCGTGCCCTCGGCGTCGGCGGTGGCCAGGACACCGAGGCCCTTGCGGTTTTCGAAGTAATCCCTGAGGTTCATCGCGTTCTCCCTTGGCTCGTGCGGGACCGCGCCGCACCGGCACGCCCCCCGTCCCGGTTTCGGCGATTATAGGCCCGGCCGCCGACGTCGGGCAAGGTTTCGCCGGAACGCTGCCGCACCGCGCGGTTAAAGTGCAGGGGCTTTGCGGACGGTTTTGCCGGCATCCCCCCGTCCGCCGCACGATAACGTGCGCCGGCCGCAACCGACCCCTGCCAGTGGAGGGCTCAGAGGATGTGCGCGACACGCCCGGTGACGTGGGCCGTTTTCCTGGCAATGTGCGTGGCGGGCGGGACGACCGCCTGCCGGGCCGCGCCGCCGACGGACAACCCGGTAGCCGCCTACTACGGCGGCGACGCCGCCTGCCCCGCCTGGACCGACACGATCCGTTGGGACAGGGTCATCGACATGTCGGCGTACCCGGAGGGCCGCACCGCCTTCGAGAAGTTCGAGCACGCCCGCGACGCCCTGGCCGAGAAGGGCGGCGGCGTCCTGTACTATCCGGCCGGGGTGTACGATTTTTCCGACGCGCCGATGGACGGCCCCGGCGGCCGCGGTCTCATGCTCCGCGAGGGCGTGGTCATCCGCGGCGAGGCGCCCAAGGGCCGGCCCGTCGCCGCCCGCGACGGCAAACTGGACCTCGCCACCCGCTTCGTCTTCGGGTTCCGCACGATCGAGGGCGGCGACATTCCCCGCGACTGGAACGTCATCGGCCTCATGCCCGAGGAGGGCGAGGGCGTCGCGGACGTCGACCGCGTCGGTCTCTGCTGGGTTCACACCGTCGGGGCGGTCGTCTACTTCGGGCCCCAGGTCAACTGGGGACCCACCTGGGCCGAGGCCGGCAGTTGGATGAGCGGCCGCGTCGTCGGCCCGTGGCGCCGGCGCCGGCCGGACGGCACCCACCCCTACGAACCGTTCGTCGGGGGCGGCAAGGAGTACGTGGGCGCGGGGAGCGGGCGGCTCGTCTTCGGATGCGTCCTCCAGGACGGCACGGTCGACTCGGGGTTCCTGGAGTACGGGCATCACCCGCTGCGGTTCACCGCGCGGTGCGCCGTCTACGGCGACCGGGTCCTGGTGGCGAACAACGTCCTGCCGAAGAGCGAGCGGTGCTTCACGTACGAACTGAACGGCATGACGCAACTCTACGATTACGGCAAGCCGATCGGCATCGACGTGAACAAGAACCTCCTGGGCCTCTGCCGCGACGAGGGCCGGTGCCCCGGCTACTTCGAGCCGGGCGTCGTCGTCCGCGACAATTGGGTGTATAATCATGCGAACAAAGGATACGAGGTGGCGGGGGCGTGGGTCACCCTGCGCGGCAACCACAACGATCGCGATTACCTGAAGAGCGGCAGCCCGAAGGCGTACGGCATCGGGGGCTGGACGCTCACCATCGACGGCCGCAAGGCCTCCGGCGGCGCCTCGGACAACATGTCCCGCGCCTACGACCTGGGCGGCGGGCCCCTCTGGATCGACCGATGCACGCTCAATAACACGGGCTCCGACCCCGGCAACGACGGCGAGGGCATCCTGTGCCAGCGCCACGGCGGGACCGAAATCTACTCATGGGCCATTACCCATAACACACACGAGCAGCGCGACGGCGAACCGGGGTACTTCGGCGGATACGACGTCCACTGCTACGGCCTGATGATCGCGTGGAACGAGACGCCCGGATGGGTCGGCAACGCCAAGGCCGGCCGCCAGTACGACTGCACGTTCGTGCCGAACGACTGTAAGAAGATCAACGTGGCCGAGTGGAGCGAGTACACCGGCAAACGCGACGGCAAACACACGGGCACGCCCGGCGTCAAGGACGTGCTGACGGAGGTGCCCGCGAAGGCCCCCACGCCGCCCGCGGACGTCGCCGCCGAGCCCCACGAGGGCGACGCCGTCCGCATCACCTGGCAGGACACCTCGGACGCCGAACTGGGGTTCCGCGTGGACCGGCGTATCGACGGCGGCGGGTGGCACACGATCGCCTATCGTCCGCGGCGTAGCAAGGGGCACGCGAAGAATCCGCCGGCGTGGATCGATTTCGCCGCCCCGCGGGGCAAGCCGCTGGCGTACCGCGTGGTGGCGTGCGACGCGAAGGACTCGGACACGGCGGCCTCGCCCGCGACGCCGGCGGTGGTGGTCGGGAAGTGATTCCGGACCTGCACCCTCCCGGCCGTCTGGGGTGCAAGGCCGCGGCGGCGATGGGGCGGCCCGGATATTGTGTGGGTCCGACCGCTTCGCTATGCTGATGACCGTCCCGGTGCAGGCGGATGTGCGTGCGGCGGGGGAGGCCCCCGACGCCTGAGCCCCGCCGGGGCCGACGCCGTCTCACGAGGAGACGCCGCATGCCCGCCACCGTGTCGGCCGAGCCGGTTCTGGAACTCGACGCCCGCCGCACCGTCGCGGCGCTGGAGGCCCACGTCCGCGACCTCCGCACGCCGGACTACCCCGGCGGCATGCTGATGGGGTTGAGCGGCGGGGTGGATTCGGCCCTGCTGGCCACGCTCGTCGTCCGCGCCCTCGGGCCCGGGGCGCTGCACGTCGCGTTCCTGCGCGAGCGGGACAACGAGTCCACCTCCCAGGTCAAGGCCGAGCGGATGGCCGAGTGGCTCGACCTCGACCTGGAGGTCGAGAACATCACCGAAGCCATCCGCGAGCGGGGGCACTACGCGCCGCTGATCATGCGCCTCGTCCGCCTCTCGCGGTTCCTGAATCGTAGCGTCGTCCACAAACTGCACAAGATCGTGACGGGCGAGACGCCGTTCATGTCGACGCTTCGCCGGCACCGGTTCGAGGGCGCGCCGGTCCGGCGGTTTCTGTACGGCCTGACGGGGGCGAAGGTGGTCAACGCCTTCAACGGCCGCCAGTTGTATCGCCGCGAGCGGTTGGAGGAGATGGCGGCCGAGCGCGAGGCCCGCCTCGTCGGCGCCGGCAACCGGACGGAGGTCATGACCGGGTGGTTCGTCAAGGACGGCGTGGACGACGTGCCCGACTCGCCGCTGGCCGGCCTGTACAAGACGCAGGTGTGGCACCTGGCCCGGCACCTGGGCCTGCCGGAGGACATCATCGACCAGGCCCCCTCGCCGGACATGATGCGCGGCATTACGGACGAGGTGGCCCTCGGGTTGGATTACGGCCGCATCGACCTCGTGCTCGACTGGATCGATCGCGGCCGGCCGGACGACGGACTCCTCGCCGAGGGCCTCACGCAGCGGCAGATCGACCTGGTGCGCGAGATGCACCGCCTCTCGGAGTGGAAGCGGAACCCCGACCACCCCGCCCCGGCCGTCGACGGCGGCGCGGACGGCGGGTACCGCGCGGCGTGAGGGCGGGGGACCGGGGCCGCCGCGCGGGAATTCGAAAGCCTGCCGGCCGGGCCACACGATGCGGTGCCACGGATTGCTTGCCAATCCGTGTTCTCCCGGCCGGGGCACACAGGCCCGGGCCCTTCGCGCGGCGGGTGCGGAGACCCGCCGCGCAAACGGCCGACTTGGCGTTGTAGTGTTAATCGACCCTACCGTTCATACAGCCGCGCGAACTTGTTCGGCACGTGAAACCTCTTCTCGCCCGTCGGCGAAAAGGCCGACAGTTCCGCCCCGTCCTCCCGCACCCGCTGCCGGCACACGTTGAAATACCACGGCAGCGACTTCAGTGGTTTGCGGCCCACCACCTGGTGCAGGGGGTCGTTCGTTTCCGGGACGACGGGGATGCGGATCTCGACGGTCCAGCCGTCCTCGGCCACGTGCGTGGCCACCTCCGCCTGGGCCGACCACTGATACCAGCCGTCCCGCGACGCCCCGCGATCGAGGTCGCAGACCGCCCCGGCGGGGTTGATCGCAATCTGGTAGTACGCGTGCTGCTCGGTCTCCAGCAGGATTTCGACGCAGTCGCCCATCCAGAGGGCGGGGTCGTCGTTCCGCTTCGTGGTGACGTTCGGCCCATCGCCCTTGGCGTCGCGGCAGCGGATGGCGAAGGTGACGGCCTCGCGTCCCCACGCTACTTTGAAGGAGGTCGGGAACCGGGGTTTGCGTCCGGTGCGGAGGTCCTTCAGGTGCCCTTCGGCCCGGCGGGGGCAGGTGCGCCAGAACTCGTCGTCCAGTCGGCCGTCGATGCGGACGCTGTCGGCCCCGCGCCACATGCGCATCTCGCGGACGTCGGCGCGCTGCTTCGCCTTGGCGAGTTGGGCGCTGCGGTCCTTCAGCGCTTTGAGGAAGTCGGCCACCACGGCCAGGCGCCGGCCGTAGACGGAATCCGGGTCGGCCTTGGCCCGGGCGGCGGCGAAGAGGGCGAGGGCCCGGTCGGCCTTCGGCTTCTCCTTGGCCATGTCCCGCCAGTTCGCCTCGCAGTAGGCGAAGAATGCCTTCATCTCGTTCTCGGCCGGGCCGTAGAAGAGGCGGCAGTATTCGTTGAAGAGCGCGTCGACGTCCCGCTCCTTGCCGCCCCAGTACATCCGCGCGGTGAAGTAGACGGGGAAGTGATTGTAACCCGGCGTGTGGAGGTCGTGGCCGAGCGAGAGCCAGATGTCCTCGCCCGCCGAGATGCCCTTGACGGCGTTGATGCTGTCGCCCAGGACGTGCGGCTGGTAGGCGGGCAGGTACCAGCCGCGGTTCGTGAACGGGTAGTTCTCGAAGATGAGAATCCGGTTGTCCGTCTTCTTGAGCCAGGCCCGGCGGAGGTTTCGGATGGCCTCGCGTTCCTCCGGACGGTCGGCCCTGGGCCGCCGCCCGCCCACGATGCAGACGAGCACGTTCGGCTCCAGTTTCTCGATCGCGAGCGGCGGATCCCGGTAGGCGCCGTAGGCGCAGCACAGGACCTTCTTCTCGGGATGCGTGCGGCCCACCTCTTTGGCGACGCGGTTGACGAAGTCCCACACGTAGTCTGACAGCCGCCCGCGGTACCCCCGGTCCGGCGTGTCCTTGCCCTTGCACAGGGGACACTGGCACATGGCGGTGAAGCCGTCCGGCGGCATGACGGAGGCCACGTCCATCTTGTAGTGATCGAAAAGCGTACGGACGTACCCGACGGTTTCGTCGAACAGGCCGTCGGAGGAGAGGCACAACTGGTTGTTCTTCTTCTCCGCCTGCGTGTCGCGCTTGCCGCCGTACAGGGCGTAGTACTCCGGGTGGGCGTCCATCATCTCGCGGCGGTCGGTGAGCGTGGCCAGACCGTGGGCGACCTCGACGCCGTACGGGTCGCGCACGCCGAGGCGCATGAACCACATCGAAACCTCGCGCGGCTGGATGCGGAAGCGGACGTTGAACCGCCGCATCGCGAAGTCCGGCCGCACCGTCTCGTCGACCTCGGGCAGCGGAATCGTCGGGCGGCGGGGAACGATCTCGCCCAACTCGCCCGGCATGTACCATCGCACGCCCAGCCGCCGCAGAAGGGCGCACACGGCGTTGAACGAGCCGCGCTCGTCGAACGACCACACGTGGACCGTATCGCTCGTGCCGGAGCGCTCGGACGGGGGTTTGCCGAACTCGTGCGCCCGGCCGCTGTACTCCTTGTACATCCGCGACATGGGGTTGCCCCAGCGGGCGCCGGTCAGGGCGTCCCACTCGGCGAGCACCTTGCCGCTCGCCCAGTGGCTGTGGCTGCGCGCCCACGGCTCGATGGGCGTGAAATCGGTATCCCGGCCGATCAACGTCAGCCAGTCCTCGCCGGAGACGATGCGGTACGCGCCGTCCTCCAGGTCCTCGGCGGAAATACCCAGGTCGTCCGTGTGGCGGCTCCGTCCGACGAAGATTCTGACGGGCACCTTTCCGCTCGGTGCCGTCGCGATGGGGAGCGTGGCGCCGGAGATCTTCGCGACGTACGTCCGGAGTTCCCGGGCGGCAAGGCGGACGGTGCGCGGCGGGTCGGGGGCGATGACGATCTCGGCCTGCGGCCGACCGTCCTCGACGAGGTACGCCTCACCCAGCGCCGCGCCGGGGAGCAGGAGGAGCAGAAGGGCTGCCCATCGGGTCATGGTGTGTCTCCATCCGATTCGCAAGGCATGCGTTCCGGTCGGCGCGACAGTTTACCCGCCCGAGGCGGGCATGCCGGCCGGGTCACTTGATGCGGTGCCACGGATTGCTTGCCAATCCGTGTTCTCCCGGCCGGGCAAGACCGGCCGGGTCACTTGATGCGGTGCCACGGATTGCTTGCCAATCCGTGTTCTCCCGGCCGGGCAAGACCGGCCGGGTCACTTGATGCGGTGCCACGGATTGCTTGCCAATCCGTGTTCTCCCGGCCGGGCAA
>CAZNYC010000098.1:0-15694 GCA_964577175.1 uncultured Anaerolineales bacterium | reverse complement strand
CCCCGAACGGCCGGTACAGCGGGTCGCCGACGAAGCACATCTGCCAGGAGACCTGGGGTTGTGCCATCCAGGCGGCCTCGCCCCACGAGCGCCCCTGCACCAGCCGCTGCGCGAGGACATCGATGCGCGGCGTGCCGCTCAGGAACGGTTCATACACCGCCCCGGCCGTCGCGCAGGCCCCCTTGACGAGCAGCGGCCCGACCCAGTGGGCCTTCGGGTCGCGGATGCTGGCCCCGCTGAAACTCTGGAGATGGTAGGCGATGGCCCCCCGCCGGAACCGGAAATCGGTGGCCGTCATCGGCCCCGCCGCTTCCTGGGCGTACCAACCCAGATAAATGGCGGCGTCGGGCATCGGATGGGCCAGCGGCCAGATCTCCGGCCGCTCGTCCATTTCCGTGTCGAAGCCGGCGCGGCGGAGGACGGCGGCAGCCCGGCGGAGCGTCTCGTCGCCGCCCGCGTAGTTGCCCTCCGTCAGGCCGCGCGTATCCACGTACGCCCGGCCCTTCAGGCCGTTCTTCTCGGCCCAGACGGCGTCGTCGACGAGCCGGCGGGCGATCTCGGGCGTCGGCCCGTCCAGCCGCGAGACCAGCAGCATCTGCTCGCCGACGATTGGCCCGTCCGTCGACGCCGATCCGAACAGCGGATTTGCCAGCGGTCCCACCAGTTCGTGCTTGTACCCCGGCAGGAGGGCGAGTTCGGAGTCCACCGCCGCTGCCCGCGACATGTGCATCGTCTGCACGTCCTCGTAACCGCCGATCTTCACCGGCACGCCGTACACCGGCACGAGGTACTTGGCCCGGCGGGGCTCCAGGCGGAACCGCACGACGCCGTCCGGCAGTTGGACCGCCATCCGTCCCTCCCACCGCTGGAGGAAGCGGTACAGCGGGTCGCGGACGGTCCGCTCGTACGTCTCGCGGTCGATCACTTCCTTACCCGGCACGTGCAGGACGCACAGGTTCCGCTCCGGAATGCCGCGGGCCTCCATGTAGTGACGGGCCACGGGCACGCTCTCGGGCACCGTGTCGGTCGCAACGACGATCGTGCGGTCGGCCTCCGGATGGGCGGCGCGGGCCGCGGGCGGCGCAACAAACAGCAGGGCGACGAGGAAGGCGGCGGGCAGAACCGTGAGGCGATGCATGCTGTCTCCGCATTAAGACTTGGGAATGCGTGCCGCCCCCCGCGGGCGCGGCAACGGGAAACGTCAGACGGCGAAGCCGGGACCGCCCCCCGGGCCGGCCGCCTGGTCCAGCACGTGGTCGGCCACGAAGATGGGCGTCTCGTTCGCCACCGCCAGGGCGATGGCGTCCGAGGGACGGGCGTCGATCCGCACCTCGTCGCCGTTCCGCTCCACCACCAGGTTCGCGTAAAACGTGTGGTGCTTCAGGTCCGTGACGACGATCCGCGTCAGCCGTCCCCCCATCTGATCGATGACCGAGGCCAGGAGGTCGTGCGTCATCGGCCGGGGCAGGACGTGGCCCTTGAGGCGGCGGTCGATGGCGGCCGCCTCGAAGAACCCGATGACGATCGGAAACGCCCGGGCGCCGTCCGATTCCTTCAGGACGATGATCTGGTGATCGTCCGTTTCGGAGATCATGATCCGCACGAGTTCGCAGCGGACGTCCATGGCCGATTCCTTACCTGCGGCTCCACGCCTATTCTACCGCGCTTCGGGCGGCAGGCAACCGGGAGTTGTGGTTTGGGCTGTCCGGCCATTGCGAAGAGCGAGCCCCGAAGGGCCGATTCGAGGAATCCCGAGGGGGAATAGAAGCAGTAACGGAGTAACGAAATGACGCAGTAACGGAGGCGGGGCGATGCTGCAATGCCGCTCCGGAGCGCCGTGCCCTTACCGCGCACCATGCGGCAGGGGGCCACCGATGCGCGTGCCGCCTTCGCTTGCCCCGGCGGTTTCCATCCTCCTCCATCACTACGCTGCTTTGTCACTGGCCGTTCAGAACTCCGTCGCCCCGCTGAACTGCACGCCCCGCACGCGGACGGTCGGGACGACGCACGGCCCGGGCACACGCGTGAGGCGCTTGGTCATCCCGTCGATCCGCCCCAGGGCCGCAAGGATGTTCTCCGTGTACCGCAGGTTCCGGACGGCGTGGGCGATGCGGCCGTTTTCCACCCAGAACGTGCCGTCGCGGGTCATCCCCGTCAGGACGGTCTGCATCGGGTTCAGCACGTTCGTGTAATGGAACCGGGTGACGAGCAGGCCGCGCTCCATCTCGCCGACGAGTTGCTTGGCGGTCGCGTTGCCGCCTTTCATGAAGAGGTGCATCGGCATGCATTCGTAGGGCGACGAGGCGGGCAGGGCGTGACCCGTGGAAACGCGTTTGCCCAGCCGGCGGGCGCGGTAGTGATTCGTCGCGACGCCCTCGGCAACGCCCGCCTTGATGAGGCTGAGCCGCCGGGCCGGCTGGCCCTCGTAGTCGAACGGCTGCGGCAGGGTCCGGCGGTCGCGGGCGTTGTCCCACAGCGTGACCTGCTTGCCGGTGACGGTCTCGCCGAGCCGGCCCGCAAGGGGGCTCTGCCCCTCGTCGATGTCCTTGCCGCTGAAGGCCACGTACGCCAGGTACTGGACCCACTCCGCCGCGGCCGAGGGTTCCAGGACGACGTCGTAGGCGCCGGGATCGAGGGGTTGGGGGTTGCGGCTTTTTTCGGCGGTGAGGGCGGCGCGTTTGCCGATGCGGCGGGCGTCGAGGTCCGACAGGCGCATCGCCACCCCGTCCGCCCAGCCCGACCCGTCGCCGCTGGTCACGAGGGCGTTGGCCTCGGCCCGGGTGTAACTGGCGACGACGCCCACGCCGCGCGAGTTCACGACCGCCAGGCTGCCTTCCCCGGTCTGGACGATGCCGGCCGCCTCGCCGTCCTTCTCGTGGGCGGCGGCGATGACGTCGGCGGCGAACTTCGCCCGCGTCCCGGCCGTCGCCAGCGCCGTCGCCGGATGGTACGCCTTGGCCGGCTTCACGGTCCGGGGCGGGGGCAGGCCGGGCCAGTCGGGATCGGGCTCGGACGCCTCGGCGATCGCCAGGGCCGCATCGTGCGCCGCCTTCAGCGCGTCGTGCTCAAGGCTGTCGGCCGTGGCCACGCCCACGCGCCGGTCGACGACGACGCGGACGACGGCCGTCGCCTCCTCCGTCCCCACGTTCTGATGGATGCGGTTGCCGGCGAACCGGGTGAGGAACTCCCGGCCGTCGGCCAGGAGGATCTCCGTCTCGTCGGCGGGGCAGGCCTCGACGATGGCCCGGCCGAACCCCAGAAGCCGCTGCTCCCGTTCCGAGGGGTCGCCTTGTTTCTCGGGGAACGTGTTCATGCCTTGACCCCCACCTGGACGTTCCGGAACCGCGCCGGCGCCACGCCGTGCCCCACGCGGGCGGTCTGGCCGGGCTGGCCCTTCCCGCAGTTGGGCGTGCCCCAGAGGTGCCACGCCTCCCGGCCGCAGACGGCGTCGCACGCGCCCCAGAACGCCGGCGTCAGCCCCGTGTACGTGGCGTCGCGGTAGATCTGGCCGAGCCGGCCGTTCTTGATCTCGCGGCACATCTCCGTGCCGAACTGGAAGTTCAGGCGCTTGTTGTCGATGGACCAGGAGCGGTTGGTCATCATCAGCAGGCCGTCGTCGGTGTCGGCGACGAGGTCCTCCAGCGCCCCCGCCTCGCCCGGCATCAGGTTGACGTTGGTCATGCGGATGAGTGGAATGCGGTTCCAGCCGCTGGCGCGCATCGTCCCGCTCGAGGTCCGGCCGATGGCGGGGGCCGTCTCGCGGCTCGAGAGGTACCCCACCAGGCGTCCCGCCTCAATGATCGGCGTCTGCTGCGCCGGCACGCCCTCGTCGTCGTAGCCGAACGTGCCCAGGCCGCCGGGGCACGTGGCGTCGGCCACGATGTGCACCGCCTCCGAGCCGTACCGGAAGGTGTCGAGTTTGTCGAGCGTCAGGAACGAGTCGCCCGCGTAGGCGATCTCCATGCCCAGCACACGGTCGAGTTCGATCGGGTGACCGCACGATTCGTGCACCTGGAGGGCGAGTTGCCCGCCGTCCAGGATGATGGTCCGTCGGCCCTCCGGGCAGGGCGGGGCGGCGAGCAGCGCCTCGGCCTCCTCCGCCACCCGCGGCGCCTCGCCCACCAGGTCCATTGCCTCCACGAATTCGAAACCGCCCGTCGCGAAATTGCCCCGGAAACTGTTCGGGTACGACCGGACCTGGAGCCGGCCGTCGGCGATGCACGTGGCCGCGATGCCCCCGCCCGTCTGCACGATGTGCTGGGCGATGCGGGCGCCTTCGGTCGAGGCGAACTGCTGGTGCGTATCGTATGCCGAGAAGAACGCCTGGGCGAGCCGCAGGTTCGGGCCCGTCATCGCTTCCGTCGCGCGGACAAGGAGGCCGAGTTTGTCTTCGAGCGGCACGGCCATCGGGTCGCGCTCGTGCGGCGTTTCGTACTCGTCGGTGGCGGGGTCGACCGGCGCGAGGCGCACCGGCTCGGTCTGGGCGGCGGCGCTGGCCCGGGCGATGTCCACCGCCTGCCGGACGGCTTCGTCCAGCGCGTCCTTCTCCATCCGGTGCGTGCCGAAGAAGCCCCACGCCCCGTCCACGATGACGCGGACGCCGAGGCCTTCCGATTCGCTGCGGGCGATGTGTTCCGGCCGGCCGTTCTTTACCGCCAGCCGTTCCGTGTGGTCGCGGCGGAGGCGGACGTCGCCGTAGGACGCGCCCGCCTGCTGCATCAGGCCGACCGCGCGCTGGAGCAGGTCGTCCACGTGGCTCTCTCCTCATGGGTCCGAGACAAACGAGTATAATGCGGCACGCGCAGCGTGTCGATGGTAGAATCGCGGCGAGCGTGATAGCCGTAACAACTTCGTTGCGCCAGGCTGTCATTCTGAGGTCCCGCTGGCGGGACCGAAGCATATCGCCGTGCAAAAAGCGACAAGGCGAGATTCTTCGTCGCGGCTTCGCCGCTCCTCAGAATGACAACCGCCGGCATTGTCCCAGGCAGCCGTTCAATCACGACACGACATGACGACCCTTGGCGAGCACGTGGTTCTGGACCCCTTCCTGCCGCCCGTCTGGGTGGCGGTGGCGGCCGGGGTACTGGTTGTCGCGGCCGTGACAGCCTCGTGGCGATGGGGCGCCGGCCTGGCGCCGAGGCGACGCCGCATGCTGCTCCTGCTGCGGCTGCTGGTGGTGGCGGCGCTGGCGATGCTGGCGCTGCGTCCGCAGGTCCGATGGGAAGGCCGGCGCACCGTTCCCGCCGAGGTCGTGGTCCTTCTGGACGCCTCCCGCAGCATGGGTATCCGCGACGCCGGCTCCGACGCCGACCCTGCCACCCGCGCTGCGGCCGTCCGCGAGGCGTTCGCCGGTGCCGGCGAGGCCCTGGAGGCACTCGTGCCGGAGGCCACCGTCCGGACGGTGGCGTTTGGTTCGCGCGTCCGGCCGAGCGACGGCTTCGCCGTTGAGCCGGCCGACCCGCGGACGGACCTGGCCGAGGCCCTTCGCGCCGTGGCCGAACGGGCCCGCCGGGCGACCGGCCCGTTTGCCCCGCGTCCTGCGGCGGTGGTGGTCGTCTCGGACGGGTGCACGAACCGCCGCACCGGCGAGGCCGACGTCGCCGCCCGCCACCTCGCCGACGCCGGCGTCCCCGTCCACGCGGTCGTCGCGGGCAGCAGCGAACCGACCGGTCGCACGCGAGACGTGGCCGTCCGCGGCCTGCGGGCGCCCGACCGCGTTTTCGCCGGCAACCGGGCGGAGGTGCGGGCCACCGTGGCGACGCTCGGCCTGAAAGGAGCGTCGGCCGAAATCGTTCTGAGCGTCGACGGCAAGGAAGTCGCGCGCCGCAAGGTCTCGCCGGCTGTCCAGCGCACCGCCGAGGAAGTCGTCTTCACGCCGGCGCTGGAGGACGCCGGGCCGGTGCGCCTCGCCCTTGCCGCAGGGCCGCTGGAGGGCGAACGCGTCACCACGAACAACCGGGCGGAGACGACCGTCCGCGTGGAGGAAGGCGGCATCCGCGTCCTGTACCTGGAGGGGCGGCTGCGGCCGGAGGGGAAGTACCTCGCGCGCGTCCTGGCCGATGCCCGCGAGATCGACCTGGCACGCCGCCTCCTCGTCGGTCACGGCGCGGAGGCAGCGGCCCCGAAGCCGGCCGACCTCGACGGCACCGACGTGGTCATCCTGGGCGACCTTCCGGCCGACACCCTGCGGGCCGGCACGCTGAGCCGCCTGGCCGGCCGCGTCCGCGACGGCGCCCTGTCCGTCCTGACGGTCGGCGGCCTTGAGGCGTACGGGCCCGGCGGCTGGGCGGGGACGCCGCTGGCGGACCTCCTGCCGTTTGCGATTCGCTCTACGGACGAGCAGGTCGATGGGCCGCTCGCGTTCCGCGCGACGCCCGAGGGCCGGGAACACTTCGTCTTCCGCGGCGATGAGGGCGAGGCCGTCCCGCCGCCGGACGACCTGCCGTCGCTCGCCGGGGCGAATGCCGTGGGCGAGGTCCGGCCCGGAGGGCGTCTGCTCGCCCGGGCGGAGGACGGGACGCCGCTGCTGGCGGTGCGGACGCTCGGCGACGGCCGCGTCGCATCCGCCGCCTTTGATACGACCTGGCGGTGGGCGCTGGCGGAGGCCGAAACGGGCGGCCCGGCAATGCACGGGCGTCTGTGGCGGCGGCTCGTGCTCTGGCTCGCCCGCCGCGACGGCCGGCCGCACGAGGACCTCTGGATCACCACCGACCGGACGCAGTACGTCCTGGCGGACCCGGACCGGCCGCCCGAGGCCGAGGTGACCGTCGGCGTGCGGGGCGACGCCAGGCCGACGGTGCGGCTGGAAGGGCCGGCCTCCGCGCCGGTCTCCCTCGAGCGGCGCGAGGGCACGGGTGCCCGCCGGACGGAGTGGCGCGGACGGGTGCCCCTCGCGGCCCCCGGCGCGTACACGGTCGCGGCGGAGGCGAGGGTCGATGGCGAGGCGAAACGGGCCGAGACGCACCTGGCGGTGCGGGAGCAGGATTTTGAACTCGCCCGCCTGCTCGCCGATGCGGACGGGCTGAAGGCCGTCGCGGAGGCGGGCGGCGGGTCGTGCCGGCCGCTGGGCGACCTGCCGGACGTGCTCACGCAGGTGGCGGCGTCGCTGGAGCCGCGCGAGGTGCCGGCCGAGCGGCGGGTCCGCCTGGCCCGGGGGCGGGTGTTCCTGGGCATCTTCATCGCTCTACTGGCGGCCGAGTGGGTGCTCCGCCGACGGTGGGGGCTGGCGTAGGAAGTGCGGAAAGCAGGATGTTCCGAATGCGGAAGGCGGAAGGCGGAATGTTCCGAATGCGGAATGAACGGCAACGCTAACGGCGACGAGGGCCACAACAACGAACGGCGAAAGCAACCCCTGTTTAGCCGCGACGACGCGACGCGCGCCGAGCGGCGCGCCGCCGCGAGTGGGTGGAGTGCGAAGTTCGGGAGGCATGCCATGAGCCTGTCACGACGCCGTTTCCTGACGCAAACCGCCTCGCTGGCCGCCGCCGGCGGGGCACTTGCTGCCGGGCCGCTCAGCACACGAGGAGGTGACGCCGTGGACGAGGTCTCGCCCGACATATCCTACACCGTGCATCCGATCGGGCGGGTGGAGAACCAGAAGGGCCGGCCGCCGCGCATCGTCCTGTTCGACCGCTACGCCGACGGTCTGCTGGGCATGGACGGGTGGTCGCACGTGAACGTCTTCTGGTGGTTCCACAAGAACGACGTGCCGCAGAAACGGGGCATCCTGCGGGTGCACCCTCGCGGCAACAGGAAGAATCCGCTGACGGGCGTGTTCGCGACGCGGTCGCCGGTGCGGCCGAACCTCATCGCCCTGACCGTCTGCAAGATCGACTCGATCGAGGGCAGTGCGATCACGGTCGAACGAATCGATGCGTTCGACGGGACGCCGGTGCTGGACCTGAAGCCGCTCATCGGGCGGGATTTCGTGCGGCAGGGATTCCGCGTGCCCGACTGGGCCGGCGGGGGTCCGAAGAAGTGACGTCGGCGGGGCGCTGCTCCGAGCATCCGGTTTGAACGCGGAGACCGCGTAGGGTGCGGAAGGGGGCCGCAGGGATCACGCCGGCATCTTCTCGCCCTCGGTCGGCAGTTTGCTGAGGGTGATCTCGTCCAGGTCGATCTTGCGGTTGGCATTGTCGATGTCGATGCCCACGAGGCTGCCGTCGTCGGCGTAGTCCAGGACGATTCCCTCGGCGATTTCCTGGCTCTGCGCGCTCGGCCTGGAGGAGAGTTCGATGTACAGCGAATCCGTGTCGCGATAGTACTTAAGCCTCATGGTTTGAATCCCCTGTCCGGAAAGGCGTTGTGGATGGCGATTCGGTCTTTGAGCGTAACGACGCGCAGCACGTGGTCTCCGAGTTCCGGCACCTTGCCCCAGAAACGGATCCGGTTGTCTTCCTGCTGTTCCTCTTTCAGGGGGTGTTCCACAACGCGAATGCACCATGCCTTCTTGAGGTACGGTCGTTTTCGTAGCACCTCGTTCTCGAAGTATCTCGTGAAGCGGTATGCCGCCATGGCCTGCATGATACCGCATCCGCATGGCTGGCGGAAGCCTCTTTCCCGGCAGGCACGGCAGGGAGTGAGCCCCCTTTTGCCTTGAATTCACCCCGCCACCCGCTAAACTGGCCGCGCGGGCCCGACGGCGAGGGCCCGAAGGGAGGATACGGTCATGGCGAACGTCTATCAGGGCCGACTGGTGGCCGGCGAGCACCGCTTCGGCGTGGTCGTCTCACGGTTCAACGAGTTCATCACGGCCAAGTTGCTGAGCGGGTGCCTGGACGCCCTGGAGCGTCACGGCGCGGACACCGAGGCGGTGGACGTGGCGTGGTCGCCAGGGGCGTGGGAACTGCCGCTCCTGGCGCGCAAGATGGCCGACAGCGGCCGTTACGCCGCCGTCATCTGCCTGGGGGCGGTCATCCGCGGCGGGACGCCGCATTTCGACTACATCGCCTCCGAGGCGGCCAAGGGCGTGGCCCAGACGTCCCTGGCGACGGGCGTGCCGGTCGTCTTCGGCGTCCTGACGACCGACACGATCGAGCAGGCGATCGAGCGGGCCGGCACGAAGGCGGGCAACAAGGGGGCCGACGCCGCCGCCACCGCCATCGAGATGGCCAACCTCCTGGAGCAACTTCCCGGGACGTAGGAGGTCCGGGCGCCCCCATTCGGCGCGGTGGTTCTCCGAAGACCACTGTGCCATGACACGGGCGTCGCCGCGCAGGGGGCGCGTCCTGAGCGGTCCCGGTTCACCATGGCGGCGCACGGCCGGGCAAGACCGGCCGTGGCCCCCGTCGCCCCTCGTCTTCCCTCTGTGTCTGGTCGGAGCCGGTCTTTGTCATGAAGCGACGCGAGCGGGCACGCCAGATGGCCCTCCAGGCCCTGTACCAGTTGGACGTGCGGGGCGAGGCGTGGGACGCCGAGACGGTGGATTTTCTGCGCGGCAGCACGCGCGATCCGGAAACGTACTTCTTCGCGCGGCGGCTGGCCGAGGGCGCCTGGGGCTGGCGAGAGGCAGCCGACCGCCTCATCGAGGAAGCCGCCGAGCACTGGCACGTGGCCCGCATGGCCGCCGTCGACCGGAACATCCTTCGCCTGGCCGCGTGGGAAATCTGCGAGGCCCCGGATATCCCCGAACGCGTCTCGATCGACCAGGCCATCGAACTGGCGAAGGCGTTCAGCACGGCCGAGGCGTCGGGGTTCGTCAACGGCGTGCTCGACAGGGTGCTGCGCCTGGCCCGCGAGCAGGGCCTCGTGGCGGAGGCCGAAGGCGACGGCGACCGCGACGGGGGTGCCGGCGCGTGAGCGCCGAGGTCGGCCGGGTCCGCGCGAAACGGTTCGTGTTCGCCGGCCCGCTTGCGGGGCGCGCGCCTTTCGGCGCGCATGGCCGGGCACGGCATGCCCCGAGCGAAGTCGAACGGGCCGGCCGTGGCACACGACGGAGCGCGGTGGGTCTCCGTACCCACGGCGCAGAGTCGGCGGTGCCGATTCAATCGTGGCGGGTGCGGAGACCCGCCGCGCAGAAAGGGATGGAGCCACGCAGCATGGTCTTCAAGAAGTGGTTGGGCAAACTGTCGTCCGGGCTCTCCAAGACCCGGTCCAAACTCGCCGACGGCGTGCGGGACCTCTTCCGCGTTGGCCGGAAGGTCGATGCCGCGTTCCTGGAGGAACTCGAGGAAACCCTTATCCTCGGCGACGTGGGCGTGGCGGCCACGCGGCACATCGTGGAGGACCTGGAGGCCCGGTACCGCGACCGCACCATCGGCCCGGACGACGATCCGCTCGCCATCATCAAGCAGGACCTGGCCGAGAGCATGGGCGAGGCCGACCGCTCGCTCGCCCGCAACCCGGACGGGCCCACCGTCGTCATGGTGGCGGGGGTGAACGGGAGCGGGAAGACGACGGCCGTCGCCCGCCTGGCCCGGCTGCTCATGCGCGAGGGGCAGGAGGTGCTCCTGGCCGCCTGCGACACCTTCCGGGCGGCGGCCGACCACCAACTCAAAATCTGGAGCGAGCGGGTCGGGGCCGACATGATTCATCACCAGATGGGGGCCGACCCCGGCGCGGTGGCGTACGACGCCGCCGAGGCCGCCGTCTCGCGCGGGGCCGATTACCTGCTGGTCGACACCGCCGGTCGCCTGCATACCCAGGACAACCTGATGCGGGAACTCGGGAAAATCCGGAAGGTGCTCGGCAAGAAGGTCCCGGGCGCCCCGCACGAGGTGCTCCTGGTGCTCGACGCCACGACCGGCCAGAACGCCGTCGTCCAGGCCCGGCAGTTCGGCGACGCCGTCGATGTGACGGGCGTGTTCCTGGCGAAACTGGACGGGACGGCCAAGGGGGGCATCGTGCTGGCCATCCGGAAGGAACTCGGCATCCCCGTCAAGTTCGTGGGCGTGGGCGAGGGGCCGGACGACGTCGCCCCGTTCGACCCGGAGACGTTCGTCGAGGCGCTGTTCGGCGGCGGGGAAGCGTGAGGCGTCCCGTGCGGCCATCCCGGCGAAGTGCCAAGACCCTTGACGTGGACCCGCCGGGGCCCTAAAAGTAGGACTATCGGGCCGGTTGCCGACACGGGCCCCGGCCGGGGGACGTTCCGACCATCCCGCATTCCGACGAGAGGAGAAACGATGAGCACCGCTGAAGACCGCAAGAAGGTCATCGACCTGCTGAACCAGGCTCGGTCGGCCGAACTGACCGCCATCCTCCAGTACATGGCCCATCACTACGAACTCGAGGACGGCGATTACGGGAAACTGGCCAAGCGCATGAAGGACATCGCCATCCAGGAGATGGACCACGCTGAGCAACTCGCCGAACGCATCCTGTACCTCCAGGGGGTGCCCGTGTACAAGCCGGACGGCGAGGTCAAGAAGGGCCAGGACATCGCCGACATGCTCCGGCGCGACGTCGCGCTCGAGCAGGGCGCCATCGACATGTACAACGATTCGGCCATGGCCTGCGCCCAGGCGGGCGACCACACGTCGAAGCGCCTCTTCCAGCAACTGCTCCAGGACGAGGAGGAGCATATCGACGACTTCCAGAACGTCCTGGACCACATCGAGAAACTCGGCGACGCCTACCTCGCGACCCTGACCGGCGGCGAGGCCGAGTAACCGGACCACCGGCAACCCGACCCGGCCGCCTGGCCGAGACCGGGCGGCCGTTTCTTCGCGACCGTCGGCGAACGGGCAAGGCCGACGCCGGACCCGACGCCGGCACGATTCGGAGGGACGCTATGGGTGACACGCAGGTAGCCATCGACTGGCTCAACAAGGGCCGCGCACGCGAACTCACCGCCATCTGGACGTACATGGCCCAGCATTACGAACTGGAGGACGGCGACGTCGGCAAACTCGCCGACGCGGTCAAGGACGTCGGCATCCAGGAGATGAAGCACGCCGAGGACTTCGCCGAGCGCATCCTGTTCCTGGGCGGGGAGCCGACGAGCCAGCCCGACGCCGAGATCAAGAAGGGCATGAGCATCCCCGAGATGCTCGAGGCCGACGTGGCCCTGGAGCAGCAGGCCGTGGCGATGTATAACTCCGCCGCCCGCGCCTGCGAAGAGGCCGGCGACCGCACGACCGCCCAACTCTTCATCCGCATCCTGGCCGAGGAAGAGGGCCACGTGGACCTGTTCGACACCATCGGCGACCACTTGGCCAAGCACGGCGACGCGTACCTGGCCACGCTCGTGGGCGGGTCGGCGGACGAGGGTGGCTCCGGCGACTGACACGACGACGCTGCTTCCCGCGCGGCGACTTCCCGGCCCACCGCCCACAGACGCATTCTGGCGTTGGCTGCGAGTAGGGTGTCATTCTGAGGAGCGGCGGAGCCGCGACGAAGAATCTCGCCTCGATGCCGTTCGCACGGCGGGACTCTTCGGCCCCGCAAGCGGGACCTCGGCATGGCATCGGTTTTCGGCCGCTTGCCCCTGGTCGGTTGTTTGGGGACTTCCATGATCATCTCCGACCTCTCCGATATCGACGGCCGGCGCTACCCCGCCCGCCGCCGCACGCAGAATCTCGTGGGCGGCCCGGCCCCCATCCAGTGCGAGCATTTCTCGATGGGGTACGTCACGCTCGATCCGGACGGCGGCCAGGTGCCCTGGCACAACCAGGAGAGCGAGGAGGTTTACTTCCTTATCACCGGCCAGTGCGAGATGTGCCTCGGCGAGGAGCGGCAGGTGCTCTCCGGCGGGCAGGCGGTCTACATCCCGCCGGGCGAGTTTCACCAGATCACCAACGTCGGCCCCGGGCCGGCCGTCTTCCTGTACGTCTACGGGCCGGCGGGCGATGTGGCGCACTGGCGGCAGGAACTGGCCGGCACGCTGCCCGAGGCCGGCGTCGACGTGCCCCCGCTGCCCGACGGCGCCCGCCCCCAGTGCACCGACGCGCCGGAGGAATGAGGATGCGCGGCGGGTCACCGCACCCGCTGCGCCGTCGCGCATCAAGAGGCGCGCCACGCAAAGACGCCGTCCGAGCCCGCTGCGGGAGCAGCCGGTCATCGCCATCGGGCATGGCACGTGCCACGGCGGATGAAGATGAATGGCTGCTTCCGCGGCCGGCTCGAACGGCAAGTAAAGCCGCTCGAAGGGCAACCCAGCACGGCTCGAACGGCACGTGAGGCCGGCTCGAAAGACAAGTCAACCCTCCTTGAACAGCGCAAGGTCCCCCATGCCCGACACCGAACCCCTCGGCATTATCATGAACGGCGTCACCGGCCGGATGGGCACGAACCAGCACCTCGTGCGGTCCATTCTGGCCATCCGCGAGCAGGGCGGCGTCGCCACCGCCGACGGGCGGACCGTCATGCCCGAGCCCGTCCTCGTCGGCCGGAACCCGAAGAAACTCGAGGCCCTTAGCGCCGAGCACGGTCCGTTCCGCTGGACGACGGACCTGGACGAGGCCCTGGCCGATGCGTCGCTGCCCGTCTACTTCGACGCGCTTTCTACTTCTCTGCGGGCCGAATGCGTCCGCAAGGCCCTTGCCGCCGGCAAGCACGTCTACTGCGAGAAGCCCACGGCCACCACCACCGACGAAGCGTACGAACTGTACAGCCTCGCTCGCGACGCCGGCGTCAAGCACGGCGTCGTGCAGGACAAACTGTGGCTGCCGGGCCTCGTGAAACTGAAGCACCTCATCGACGACGGGTTCTTCGGCCGCATCCTCTCGGTGCGGGGCGAGTTCGGGTACTGGGTCTTCACGGGCGAGGATCCCGACCAGCCGCCGCAGCGCCCCTCGTGGAACTACCGGGCCGAAGACGGCGGCAGCATCATCGTCGATATGTTCTGCCACTGGCGGTACGTGCTGGATCACCTCTTCGGCGACGTCCACAGCGTCGCCTGCCGCGGGGCCACGCACATCCCCCGCCGGTGGGACGAGAACGGCGAGCCGTACGACTGCACCGCCGACGATGCCGCCTACGCCATCTTCGAGGTCGGCGACGGCCCCGTCGTCGTCCAGATGAACTCGTCCTGGTGCACGCGCGTGCGGCGGGATGATTTGCTGGTGCTCCAGGTGGACGGGACGGACGGCTCGGCCGTGGCGGGTCTCCGCGACTGCCGCGTCCAGTCCCTCGCCGACACGCCCCGGCCGGTGTGGAACCCGGACGTGCCGCAGCCGGTCGACTTCTGGGCGGGTTGGAAAGAGGTCGATTCCGACGCCGCGTTCGACAACGCCTTCAAGGTGCAGTGGGAGTGGTTCCTTCGGCACGTGGCGGCGGACGAACCGTTCCCGTGGACGCTGCTGGAAGGGGCGAAGGGCGTCCAACTCGCCGAGGTCGGCCGGCGTGCCTCCCGCGAGCGACGATGGCTGGACGTGCCCGCCCTGGCGCCGTAAACTGGTGCGGCGAAAGGCACAGTGCTGCCACGATGTCATTTCGACCGAGGCCCTTCAGGGCCGAGTGGAGTGCTGTATCCCGAGTGCCCGCAGGAAATCTCGCCGTGCGAAAAACAAGACGTCAACGGCCAAGGCGAGATTCCTCGGCTCGCTTCGCTCGCTCGGAATGACAACTCGGGGGTTTCTGAGACGCCGATAAGGAGGCCGACCATGTCCAGCCACGACCCTGCCGGTTGCGAACACGGACACCTGCACTGCTGCTGCGGGGGTGAACGCGGCGATCCGGGCGGCGTGTCGCGGCGGAAGTTCCTCGCGGCCACGGGCGTGGCGTTCAGCGCCGCCGCCATGGCCGGGTGCAACTGGTCCTCGCTGAGGGAGGGGAAGGCCGGCGACCTCGCGCCCGCCGCCCCGCCGCGAAAGCCCATCCTCGTCAAACCCGTCTTCGCCTACGCCACGTACAAGCCGCGGCCGAAGTCGAGTTGGCGCCCCTGGGGCGGCATCCAGACGCAGGAGCAGGCCGACGCCGAGGTCCGCCGCATTACGGGCGAACTCGAGAAACTCAAGAGCGACGCCGACTTCCCCGTCGACTTCCTCCCCGTCTCGCCCGTCCGGAACCCGAACGAACTGAAGGCCGTCGGCGACCTCGACCGGGCCGACGCCATCGTCGTCTACGCCGCCGGCGGGCCGCAGAGCACCTTCAAGGCGGCGGTCGACACCGGCAAGGACGTCATCTTCTTCCTCCGCCATCGGTCCGGGCCGTTGTACCTGTGGTACGAAATCATCTCGCCGCGTTACCTCCGCCAGCACTCCGATTCCCTCAAGACCGAGGGCGTCGACTTCTCCGACGTGGTCATCGACAAGCAGGACGACCTGGCGTGGCGGATGCGGGCGCTCTGCGGCCTGAAGAACACGCTCGGATCGAGCATCGTCTGCATCGGCGGACCGGCCGGCTGGGCCACGCCGAACGCGCCGGACCTCGCACGCGCCAAGTGGAAGATGGATCTCCAGACCGTTTCCTACGACGACCTCGGCAAACTCCTGAAGGAGGCCAAGGCCGACGAGGAAACCTGCCGCCGCGCCCGCGACCGCGCCGCGGCGTACCTGGCGGGCTCCGGCGTCAGCATGGAGACGAAGAAGGCGCACGTCGAAGGGTGCTTCCTGCTCGACGACGTCTTCCGCCGCCTCATGGCCAAGGCCGGCAGCAAGGCCATCACCGTCAACGCGTGCATGGGCACCATCATGCGGGTGGCCGACACGACCGCCTGCCTGACGCTCTCCACCCTGAACGACGACGGGTACCTGGCGTTCTGCGAGTCGGACTTCGTGGTCATCCCGGCGGGCATCCTGATGGCGAACATCACGGG
>CAZNYC010000097.1:13091-15919 GCA_964577175.1 uncultured Anaerolineales bacterium | reverse complement strand
GGCACGTGGCGCATCCGCCCGGTCGGGGCACACAACCCATGCGCGTGGGTGCAAGCACCCACCTACGGGCTCAACGGTAGGCAACGGGGAACAGGGAACGGGCAACAGGCAACGACCACGGCCGCGGCCGAAGGCCGCCTTGGAGTGCGGTGCCCCGGCGCCGCTTTGGCGTCCGACCGGCGCGGGTTGCCCGCCCCTCGGCCGCGAAGGGCGCGGTACTTTCGGTCCGCCCGTGCGTTCAGTCAGAGAGAACGAGCACCTTGAAAGGCGGGTGGCGGGCGATGGCGGAGCGGTCTCCCAGGGTCCCGGCGCGGCGGTTCTCCTCAACCGCCGCGCAAGCCACCGCGGTATCGCGGCGGGTATGTCTCGGCGTGGCTGGGGACAGGCTCCGATCCGCCGCGCGACTACGTTGCTTCGGCCGCGCGCGGCCCGTGCGGCGCGTCGCGCCGCTCCTCGCGGCCGTCGTCGTCTGGACGCTCGCGGCCGGAGCCGCCGCGGCCGGCGACTGGCCGCGGTACCTCGGGCCGAACCAGGACGGCACGTCGGACGAGACGGGCCTTGCGCTCGACTGGCCGGAGGGCGGCCCGCCGGAGGTCTGGACGAAGCGGCTGGGCGCCTCGTTCAGCCCGCCCGTCGTGGCGGGCGACCGGCTCGTCGTCTTCCACCGCATCGCCGATGACGAGGTCCTGGAATGCGTCTCGGCCTCCACCGGCGAGCGCCGCTGGCAGTTCCGCTACCCCACGCGGTACAAGGACCGGTACCGGTACAACGGGGGCCCGCGGTCGTCGCCGGCCATCGACGGCGACCGGGTCTACGCGTACGGGGCAGAGGGGATGCTGACGTGCCTGGACCTGGCCAACGGCCGCAAGGTCTGGCAGCGGCCGCTGAACAAGGACCTGGGGGCCCCGCAAGCGTTCTTCGGCGTCGGCGTGCCGCCGGTCGTCGAAGGGGACGTCATCCTCCTCAACCCCGGCGCACCCGGCGGGGCCGGCATCGTCGGCGTGGAGAAGGCGACGGGCGAAATCCGCTGGAAGGCCACCGATCACGGGGCGAGTTACTCCACGCCCGTCGTCCGGACGGTCCGCGGCGAGCGCCTCGCGTTCGTCCTGACGGCCGAAGGCCTCGTCGTCCTGCGCCCGGCCACGGGCAAGGTCCACGCCACGATGCCGTTCCGGAGCGTCTACCGCGAGTCCGTCAACGCCGCCTCGCCGGTCGTCGTGGGCGAGCGGGTGTTCCTGTCGGCGGCATACCGGGTGGGGTCGGCCCTGGTGGAGGTCACGCCGGACGGCCTGGAGACCGTCTGGCGGGACAAGGAGAACATGCAGAACCATTGGGCCACGAGCCTCTACGCCGGCGGGGTCCTCTACGGCTCGCACGGGCGGCACGGGAAACAGGCGGTCGTCCGGTGCATCGACTCAGGCACCGGCCGCGTCCTGTGGGAAGGGCCGCGCGGCCTGGGGCGGATGACGTTTACGCTTGTGCAGGACCATCTCCTGGCGATGGGCGAACTGGGGCACCTCCTGGTGATGGAGGCGTCGCCCCTGCGGTACGCCGAGACGGCACGGGCGAAAGTGCTGGACCCGCCGTGCTGGGGCCCGCCCGTGCTGGCGCGGGGCCGGGTGTACGTGCGGAACGAGACGGTCCTGACGTGCCTGGACCTGCGCCCGCAGACGGAGGCGCCGGAGCCGGAGGAACCTCAGGCGCCGTAAGTCGCAGGGTGGGTGTCTGCACGCAGCCGTAGCGTATAGCGCAAGGGGGATGCGGAGGCCCGCCTCGCTTAAAACGGCCTTTTCAGGGCTGCGCGGCGGGTACTCCAGCCCCGCCGCGCCCACGTCAGCGTTGTCGTGTCAGCGGCCGGACTTGCCCGGCGCACCGACGGCGGCGGCGACCTGCTCGGCCACGCGCTGTCCGGAGCGCAGCATCCCGCCGAAGATCGGGCCCATCCGCGGACCGCCGAAGGCCGCGCACACGCTCATGCCCGCCACCCACAGGCCGGGGAAGACCTCCGCCACGTTCTCGACGACGAACGCCTCGCCGGCGGGGGCGTCGAGGGGCCCTTCCATGGCGGCCTCGACGGCCGGTTTCACCAGCCCCCGCCGCCGCAGCACCGCCACCATGTGCGACTCGTGGCCCGTGGTGTCGATGACCGCCTTGGCCGAGAGCATGATCGGGTCCACGGGCAGCGCCTCGTAGAGGAGCGAGCGGTTGGCGACGACGCCCGTGGCCCGCCCGTCGCGGACGCAGAGGTCCTCGGCGGTGGTCAGGTTGAAGATGGCGGCCCCGGCTTGGAGGGCCCGCACGCCGAGGGCGGCCGCCAGTTCGATGCTGTCCACGGCGTACAGGCCGTGGTCTCGCTGCTCGTACCGGACGCCGGCCGCGTCGAGGATGGGCAGGGCCTCGTCCTGGACGGCGGCGACGTTCATCGCCATGCCGCCGCCCCAGATGCCGCCGCCGATCGAGAGGCGTTTTTCGAGCACCGTGACGTTCAATCCGCCGTCGGCGAGTTGGGCCGCGGCCGTCATGCCGGCCGGGCCGGCGCCGACGATGAGGACGTCGCTCTCGATGCGGGCCGAGAGGCGCTCGTGATATGCCTCCAGGATGGTTCGGGATACGTTGATGTCATTGAATCCGGCCACGTCGTGTCCTCCACAGTTGGCCGCCGGCCAAGGCCGGCGCGTTCTTTTTGGCCGCAACGCGTTGTGCGCGCGGCAAGCAGCATGGCCACGCCCCGTGTGGCCGTGGGATGGGTGCGGCGGGTAGTCTTGCCCGCCGCGCGGTGTCCAAGACCGGGCACCGCGCCGTATCTCGCCTGGGCGCCCGGCGGCGCG
>CAZNYC010000097.1:10514-12991 GCA_964577175.1 uncultured Anaerolineales bacterium | reverse complement strand
GCGGTGTCCAAGACCGGGCACCGCGCCGTATCTCGCCTGGGCGCCCGGCGGCGCGCCGCGCGCCCGGCCGGACAAGGCCGGCCGGGGCACGCGGCGCGTCGCTACCCCTTCGGCCCGGCCTCGTCCGCTTCGATCTCCTCTTTCGCGAGGTACTGCTCGGCCGCGAAGGCGGCGGTGGCGCCGTCGGCGCACGCGGTGATGATCTGCCGGAGGACCTTCTGCCGGCAGTCGCCCGCGGCGAACACGCCGGGCACCGACGTCGCCATCGCCTCGTCCGTCACGATGTAGCCTTTCTCGTCGGTCTCGACCGTCTCGGCGAACGGCTCCGTGTTCGGCCGGAACCCCACATAGATGAACACGCCGTCGCAGTCGAGGGTGTCCTCGGCGCCGGTCCGGACGTTGCGGAGGCGGACGCCCGTGACGCCGTCGTCGCCGAGGATTTCCTCGACCACGGTGTTCCACGCCACGCGGACCTGGTCCTCGAGGGCGAAGAGTTTGTGCTGCAGCGCCTGGGTGGCCCGCAGTTGGTCCCGCCGATGGACGACCGTGATCTCGTGGGCGAAGCGCGTGAGGAAGATCGATTCCTTGATGGCCGTGTCGCCCCCGCCCACCACGACGACGCGTTTGCCGCGGTAGAACATGCCGTCGCACTGGGCGCAGCAGGAGATGCCCTTGCCCCAGAGCCGGTCCTCGCCGGGGATGCCGAGGCGGCGGTGGCGGGCGCCGCTGGCGATGACGACCGTCCGGGCGCCCATCTCGCCGGCCTTCAGGCGGAGGGTGTGGGCGTCCTCGTCGGACGAGGCGGGCGCGAGGCCCAGGACCTCGGCCGCCTGGAACGTGGCGCCGAACGTCTCGGCCTGTTTGCGCATCGCCTCGGTGAGTTTCAGCCCCTGGACGGGTTCCTCGAAGCCGGGGTAGTTCTCGACGGCGTCGGTGAGGGCGGCCTGGCCGCCGGGAACGAACTTCTCGAGGACGGTCGTGGCGAGGCCCGCCCGCCGGGCGTAGATGGCGGCCGTCAGACCCGCCGGCCCGGCGCCGATGACGATGACATCCGGCGACATATCCATCCGGTTATCCTTTCACGGTCTGCGCGGGCGGGCCGTTCTGCCCCCGCGATTGCGGATACGCCGGGGCGCGGCGGGTACGGAGACCCGCCGCGCTCCGGGCGGCCGATTCATTCGGGCGCCGCTCACTTCGCGAAGCACGCCAGGCTCCCGTCCTCGGCCGCCAGGAACAGACGGCCGCGGGCGAGGGCGATGCCGTTGAAGACCGGCGGTGAGGGCAGCGCGTGCTCGGCCAGCCGCTCCCCGCTCGCCGCATCGACGACGTACAGCCGGCCGCCCTTGCGCCCTTCGAAGGCGCCGAGCGGGTCGTCGGGGTCGACCACGTCCGGCGGCCCGGCGACGACGAGGCGCCCGCCGGCCAGGGCCATCGCGCGGATGCGGACGGGCACCCGCTCCATCCAGTTCCGCTTCTTGCCGCCGGCGTCGCGGGCGAAGAGCAGGTACCCGCCGGCGCCGGGCGTGAAGTAGATGTCCGGGTTCAGCCCCTGGAGCGAGTCGAACATCCGGACGTAGTAGACGGAGCGGTTGTCGTGGACGAGAAGTCGGCCCCAGTCGCCGGAGCCCTCGAACCGCCAGGGCGTCCGCTTGAAGTAGGCGTCGTCGAGGAACCCGGCCCGCGGCTGGAGGGCCGGCTTGCCGCGCGCCGGCGCGAGCGACCGGTCGAACGCCTCCGTATGCATGTAGATCTTCGAGCCGTCGCTCATCAGGAGGCCCGGCAGCGCGCCCATCGGCAGGCGGTAGTTCTCGTCGACCTCGTCGGAGCGGTAGTCCGGGCCTTCGAGCAGGCGGTGGTGGCGCACGCGGCCGGTGGCGGCGTCGAGGGCGTACAGGTGGATGCCGCCGTCGAGTTGCGAGGATCGCCCCGCCGCGAAATAGACCGTGGCGGCGGCGTCTGTTGGCTCGCGCGCGTCGGCGCTCGCATTTGCGCCTGCGTCCGTGGAGCCGTCGAGGACGAGGACGCTGCCGTGGACGGGCCAGGCGGATTCCAGTTGGCCGAAGGCGCCCATCAGGCGCCGGCGCGGGGCGGCGTCGAACCGCCAGAGGAGTGCCCCGTCCGTCGCCCGGACGGCGTACACCCGCCCGTCGGCGGAGCCGAAGAGGACCGTGCCGGCGTGCACCGTGGGCGGGGAATCGATCCGTCCGCCGGCCGTGAACCGCCACCGGCGCTCGCCGGTCGCGGCGTCGAGGCAGACGACGGCGTGCTCGTCGACGAGGGCGGCGAAGACGCGTCCGCCGGCGGCGACGGGGGCCGAGACGCGGCGCCCCGCCTGCACGCGCCACTGCCGCTTCGCGCCGGCGGGCACGTCGGTGGCGGCCGAGCCCGTGCGGGCGGCGTCGTGACGGAAGGCGGGCCAGTCGGCCTCTGAAATCTCGAATCTCGAATCTGAAATGTCAGACGTGCCATTTCGGATT
>CAZNYC010000097.1:0-10414 GCA_964577175.1 uncultured Anaerolineales bacterium | reverse complement strand
GGCCTCTGAAATCTCGAATCTCGAATCTGAAATGTCAGACGTGCCATTTCGGATTTCGGACCCGCCTTCGCCAAGGCTACGGCGGGCAAGTTTCGGACGCGTGCTTCGCAGCGAAGCGCTGCTTCGCAGAGTAGCATTTCGGATTGGCGTGCCGTAGGCCGATCCGCGTGTCAGCCGCGACGGTTCCGTCGGCGGGGCAGGCGCGGGCGGTTCCTGCTCCGGCGCGGGCGCCAGGGCGTTCATCCCGTTAATCTTCTCATCGATATAGCACACGCACGGGTGCGGCGGGGCGTACTGGAGCCCGTTCGCCGGCATCATCCCCACGTGGCACGTGCCGCGCACCCAGTTGTGAATCGTGTGCGGCCCGCCGGCCAGGCTGACGTACTCCGTCCCCCGCCGGCTGGCCAGGACGTACCGCACCGTCGCCTTGTTGCGGTAGCAGCGGTGATGGTGATGCGTTTTGAAGACGGGCCCGAGGTCGACCGTGCGTTTCACCTCGCCGGTCTTAAGGTCGTACCCGCACAGGTGCTGCGGGAAGCGCGACCGCCGGGCCCGTCCCTTGCCGCGCGCGAGCGGTTCGGTCGCGAGGTCCTCGCCCCACGTCCACGCGAGGCCGTCGATCACGAACACATCTTTCCATTCGTACCACAGGTGCCCGATGTAGGCCTTTGGCCGCGTCCAGCGGACCTCGCCGGTGCGGGCGTCGATGGCGGCCAGCCGATGCGGGCTCGCGTGCAGCACCACGCCGCCGGCGACGATCATCGTGCCGTTCCACAGGTTCCCCTCCGTCTTGATGCCGCCGGCGCCCTGGTCGGCCGGGTCGGACGGGAAGGGGGTCGCCCACCGCTCCTTTCCGGATTCGCAGTCGAGGCCGACGACGTTCGGCCCGTCGATGAGGGCGACGGTCGACCGCCCGTCGGTGGCGATGTTCGGCGCGGGGTCGAGGTCGGCCGGCTCCGTGCCGCCGCGCATCGCCTTCCAGCGGATGTAATCGACGGTGGTGCCGCGGTAGGTCTTCCGCGTGATCCACCGCCGCTTGCCCGTGGCGGCATCGACGGCCATGACGCGCACGCCCTCGCCTCGCAGGACCGAGAGGACGAGCGTGTCGCCCGTGCAGAGGATCTCGTTCGTCCGCTCCGTGCCCTCGTAGGTGTGGAGGATCTCGCCCGTCCGCGCATCCAGCCGCGAGACCGGCGCCTGGTACCCGAGCGTCACGTAGACGGCGTCGCCGTGGGCGACGAGGCGTTTCTGGAGGTTCAGCGGCACGTCGCCGGGCCGGGTGGTGAACCAGGAGGGTTTCCACTCGCGCCAGCCCCATCGGCGGATGGGCACGTCCCACAGCCGCCGGCCGTTGAACGCGTCGCGGGCCACCAGGAACCACGCGTCGGGCGGCGACTCGGGGCCCGCCAGGCTCGCCGGCGCCCGGTTGACGATGGCAAAGAGGCGCCCGCGGGCCGTCACGAGCGTGCTGATGCTCGAGTCCGTCTCGTGCGACTGCATCCACACCGGTTCGCTCGTCCACTGGTACCGGCGCGGCGGGCCGACGACCGTGTCGCGGGCCACCGGGTTGCCGTCCGGGCCGTGCAGGTAGTGTGTCCATTCGTCGATGGCCTCGGGCCACGGCTTGCGGGCGCAGACGTACGTGCCGGCCGGGCCGGCGTCGAGGGTCGCGACGGCCTCGAAGCCTGCCGCGCGGTACACCTTAACGAGCCCGGCGAGGTCCTCTGCCCGCTCGTCGGGTTGGGGTGCGGGCACCTTGACGTAAACGGTTCCGAGCGGCGCGAGGCCCCGCCGGACCTCCGGCAGCCAGGCGTCGCCCTTCGCGGCCGGCCAGGACTCGATCGCGAGAAGCGTGAGGAGGTTGTCGGCGTACGGCAGGCGGGCGCCGGCGAGCACGTCGGCCGAGACGGTGCCGTAGACGCCCGCCGCGTGGATTGCCTCGCGTGCGGCCTGGCACCGCTCGGCGTCCGGGACGAGCGCCTGGACGGTGAAGCGGCCGTGCCTGGCCAGTGCGAGGGGCAGGTCGGCATCCGCCGCACCGACGATGGCGGCCATGCCGCCGGCCCGGCCGCTCGCCTCCACGAGGCGGGCGGCGGCGTCCATCGCCTCAGGCGAGGGAGCCTCGGCGACGGTCTCGCCGGCCCCCGCCGCCGCGTATCCCACCAGAATCGCCGTCCCCGTCAGGACGGCTGCGCCGATGCCCATGGGCTTCACGTCCCGCTCCTTACAGGAGGGTGCCGGAACGTCCCTGTGTACCACAGAGACGCGCGAGGCTCAAGGGGGGAGAGCGGCGCCGGGTGGCGTTTGCACGGCGCCTTCGAGCCGGCGGCGGAAGCCGCCGGTGATCTTCATCGGCTGTGGCACGGACCGCGGCGGGCTCGAACGGCCCCGGGCGAGCCCGCCGGGCCACGGGGAAGAGGTGCCGGGCACCACGCCTCAGAACTTGTAGATAAGCGAACTCTGCAGCCGCAGCGCGTCGCCGCGACCCTGCCGCTCGTAGTCCGTGACCCAGTGCGAGACTTCCACGCCCACGGTCGTCTTCTCGTTGATGGCGTACATGACGTTGCCGAAGACGTTGCGGTTCTGGATGCGTGTGCCGGCGGCCCGCGTGCCGTCGTCCAGGGCGTCGACGCCGGCGCCGATGTGGAAGGTCCATTTTTCTTCGGGAGAGATGGCGGCGGCGAGCCAGCCCCCGCACCCGCCCAGGGCGTCGCGGGCCGCGTCGATCCCCTGAACGATGTTCCCGAAGTACGTGTCCAGGGCCTCGCCGGACCAGATCTCGGCCTTGACGGCGAGCCAGTCGGAGAGGGGGACGGCCACGTCCATGCCGGCGGACCAGGTGTCGAGGGTGGCGGCGTCGCCGGCGGCGTTGAGGTCGAACTCCTCTCGGCCCCAGTGCCCCCAGACGCCGACGGTGGCGGGCCGCCCGTCGACCAGCGGAAACGTCAGGGCCGCCCGGCCCTGGACGGTGGGCTGGCCGGAGTCGGCCCCCGTGTCGGTCTGGGTGATGGAGGCCCGGTCGATGGTGCGGGAGACGGCGCCCTGGAGCGTCAGGTCCACCGTTTTCGCCTCGTTCAGGTAGACGTGTTTCGTCAGCCGCACCTGCGGATGCCGGTGCCCGATGTTGCCCACGCCCCAGTTGATCGTGAAGTTCAGGGTGTTCGGGTACAGGGGGCTGATGACGTCCCACGTCTGGCCGGCCAGGACGGAGAAGCGTTCCTCGGGCCAGTCGAGTTGGAGGAAGGCGTGGCGCATGCGGAAGTCGGCCCGGTTCTCGGAGGCGCCGCCGGCGCCGTAGAAGTCGCCCTCGATGACGCCGCTCGTCTTGACGCCGTCGACGTCCGGCCCCTTGATGCGGAGGCCGATGCGGGTCTGGCGGGCGGTGATGTTGAACTCGTCGTCGTTGCTCCGCTGCCCCTCCGGCTGGACGAACAGGGCGAAGTTGCCCGTCGTGACCTCGTGGGTGTCGTAGGAGGCGTCGAGTTTCACGTAGCCGTACAGTTCCAGGTCAAGGCTGGAGAGGACGGGCCGGCGTCCGTCATTGAGGCGGAGGTCGGTCTGGATGGCGTCGATGGCGGCGCGAAGTTTCTGGATTTCCGGGTCGGGCCCCCGGTCCTCGGCCCGCTGTTCGGCGAGGGCGGTGCGGAGGTTCTTCATTTCGGTTTCGAGTTCGCCGATGCGCTCGCGGAGGACGGCGTTCTCGCGTTCGAGGCGTTTCGGCTGGGTGTCGGCCCGGGCCTTGAGGGCCTTCTCGAGCCGCTCGATGCGCTGGAGGAGGTCGGCCGGGGCCCCGCCGGAGGATGCGCCGCCGGGGGATTCCGCCTCGCCGGCGGGGGCCGGGTCCGGCGCCGCCGCCCGGGCCGGCACGAGGGACGTCATCAGCACGAGGGCCATCCCGTAGAGGACGATTCGCGAGCGGGGGGTGCGCATGGGTGTCTCCTGCGTAGGGGTTCGGGCTTGCCGGTTGCCGGCCGTCCGGACGACGGCGCGCGGGTCGCTCACCCCGCGGTGCCTACCGGCGGATGCGCACCGCCGGCGCCGAAGGACGGCCGTCTGGGATTCATGCGTTTCGCTCTCGCTACCCGTGTATCGGCCGGGGACGGACGACTTCGCCAGCCGTTTTCGGATTATCGGACGGCTGAAAAACGTCCTTGGTCATTGGTCCTTTGTCCTTTGTGCCACCTGGTTGGGACGGTTGACGCGCCGGCCGAGTTCGGCGGCTAACACGACAACGCTAACTCGTGCGCGGCGGGTCTCCGCACCCACCGCGCAACTCTGAAAAGGGCGTTTTGAGCGCGGTGGGCACGGAGACCCACCGCGCAAAACGTGGCACGAGCCGTACCCGTGCCAGGGTGCCAGCGGCGACAAGGCGAGATGCTTCGTCGCGGCTTCGCCGCTCCTCAGAATGACAACCCCGAACATTACGTTTACTTGAATCAGTAAATGGGCGTTATCGCGCGTCGTCGTGGTTGCCGTGGCCGTTGCTGTTGCCGTTCACTCCGCACTCGGCACGGCGCCTTCCCCGGCAGGCTGTTGCCGAGTGCCCGCCGTTCCGCTAAAATGGCGGTCCTTGGAATTGCACGCACCGTCCGCACACCAGACAGGAGATCCATGATGCAGCGCAAGACCGTTCGTTCGGGACTGGTCGGGGCCGGCTTCGCGGCCGACTTCCATTTCGAGTCCGTCAAGCGGGTCCATTCGGCCGACGTCGAGGTCGTGGGCGTCTACGACACGGACCCGGACCGCGCCGGGGCGTTCGCGCAGGAGCGCGGCCTGGTGGCGGTGGAGTCTCTGGACGAACTCATCGACACCTGCGACGTCGTCCATGCCTGCGTGCCGCCCGTGGCCCACGAGCCCGTGGCCGTCGAGGCCCTCTCGCGCGACACGTTCGTCATCGTCGAGAAACCGTTCACGGGGTACTTCGGCGACGGGTCGGACGACTTCAACGGCCAGGCGTTTTCGAAGGAGACGATGCTGGAGGGCGCCCTTCAGTCCATCCAGCGGATGCTGGATGCCGAGGAGGCCAGCCAGGCCCGCATCTGCTACGCGGAGAACTTCGTGTACGCCCCCGCCATCCAGAAGGAACGGGAGATCATCGAGAAGAGCGGGGCCCAGATCCTGTGGATGAACGGCGAGGAAGGGCACGCCGGCTCGCACGCGCCGACGTACGGCACGTGGAAGTTCTCGGGCGGCGGGTCGCTGATGGGCAAGTCGTGCCATCCCCTCTCGGCCATCCTGTATTTCAAGCGCGTGGAGGGGCGGAACCGCCTGGGCGAGCCCATCCGCCCGAAGGCCGTCTCGGCCCGCACCCATCGCCTGACCGCCAACCCGAACTACGACGACAAGGGGCACCTGCGGTCCGACTACGAGGACGTGGAGGACTTCGGCCACATCCACATCGTGTTCGACGACGGCATGGTGGCCGACGTGTTCGCGAGCGAGATCCTGCTCGGCGGCGTGCGGAACCGCCTCGAAGTCGCCGCCAACAACCATCGGACGATTTGCAATATCAATCCTAACACCGTGATGCAGACCTACAACGAGCGCGAGGAGTACTTCAAGGATATCTACGTCGTCGAGAAGACCGGCACCAAGCAGGGATGGTCGAACCCCGCGCCGGACGAGGATTACTTCAACGGGTACCCGAACGAGATGGAGGCGTTCTACCGGACCGTCGCCTACGGCGAGGAACCGCAGGGGTCGTCGTCGCTCGGGGCCGACACGATCGCGGTCATCTATTCGGCGTACCTGTCGGACGAGCGCGGCGGGGCGGAGGTGGAGGTCAAGGCGCTCTGAACGGCCCATGGCCGATGCCCGGGTCCCAGTGACCAAGGCGGCCTGCGGCCTGTGTGGCCCGGCCGGCCCGTTCGGCTCCGCTCAGAGTTTGTGACTTTATTGCTGCGTGGCTGAACGAAGCGCCCCGACGCCCTCGAAAACTGCGGTCCCAAGAGCCGAAGCCCAATAAAGTCACAACCGCTCAGGCCGTGCCTTGCCCGGCGGGGGGACGCGCCGGGTGGCCCCGATTGTCATTCCGAGCGAGCGCCGCGAGCCGAGGAATCGCGCCGTGGTGTCTCAGGTGCCGTGTTCCCCCTACACGACAGCGCCGACCCGTGCGCGGCGGGTCTCCGCACCCGCCGGCCAGCCCTGAAAAGGGCGTTTGGAGCGCGGTGGGTACGGAGACCCACCGCGCAAAACGCCGACTTAGCGTTCAGTGTTACTCCTCGATGTCGATGACGACCGTCTCGACCTTCCCCTTCAGGCGGTTGGGGACCTCGTAATCGCCGACGGCGCCCTTGTCGTCGCGGCCGACCTGGAGGCCGTCGACCGGCATCTCGGGGATGGGGCCGGGCGCCTTGGCCCGGGCCACTTCCTTGCCGCCCACTTCGACCGTGACGGTGCCGTCTTTGGCCAGGTGGGCGGACGCCTCCACGCGGCCCTTTTCGAGCGGTTCCGTCGCGCGGGCGACGGTCCGTTTGCCCCGGTGCCGGGTGGCGAAGGCGAGCCGACCGTCTTTGACGTAGAGCGCCCAGCCGAGGCTCGACCCGCCCTGGGCCACCAGGACCCCGTCCCCCCGCACGGTGGCGGTGGCGGCGACGCGGACGGCCTTGCCGGCGACCATCGGCGCCTTGAACCGTTCGAGGCGGTCGCCGGGGCCGAGTTCGAAGTGGGTTTCCTTGGAGTACTCGTCGTACACGCCGCCCCACGGCCAGGGGAGCATGTGGGCCTGGCGGGCGAAGGTTTCCCACCGCTCGGCCATGGCCTTGACGCGGTCGGGGTGTTTCGAGGCGAGGTTGTTCAGTTCGCTGCGGTCGGCCTCCATGTCGTAGAGTTCCCACGGGCCGCCGGCGCCCTTGGCGACGAGTTTCCACTTGCCGTCGCGGATGGCGCGGTTGCCCTCGTGTTCGAAGTAAATCGGTTCGGTGCGGCCGACGTCGGCGCCCGCGAAGGCGGGGACGAGGCTCACGCCCTGCATCGGCGTGATCTCGTTTTCCTTGAAGGTCTGGGGATACGTGGCGCGGCCGAGGTCGACGCAGGTGGCCATGATGTCGATGAGGTGTCCCGGCTGGCGTTCCATCGCCCCGTGCCGTTGCTCCGGGATGCCGGCGGGCCAGTGGGCGATGAGCGGTGTGGCGATGCCGCCCTCGTGCACCCAGTGCTTGTACAGGCGGAAGGGGGTGTTGGAGACGTTGGCCCACTTCCGGCCGTAGGCGATGTACGTGTCGGCCGGGCCGGGCATCACGCCGTGGCCGACGCGCAGCGGTTTGCCGTCGCGGGTCACCGGCGGCACCATGTGGGTCTGGAGTGCGTCCGGGTCCATCGGCTCGGCCTCGACGTTTTTGGCGTGGTGGCGCGGCTTGCCGCCGCTGCCGAACTCCTCGGCGCACCCGCCGTTGTCCTCGAGGAAGAGGATGAGGGTGTTCTCGTAGCGGCCGGTCTCCTTCAGGGCCTCGACGATGCGCTGGATGCCTTCATCCATGACGGTGACCATGGCGGCGTAGACTTCCATGCGGCGGGCGTGCCACTTCTTGTCTTCCTCCGAGACGTCTTCCCAGAGTTTGGCGTCGCGGGGTGAGAGGTCCCACGGCTCCTTCAAGAGGCCCATCCGCCGCATCCGTTCGTACCGGGCCTGGCGGATTTCCTGCCAGCCGGCGTCGTAGCGGCCCTTATAACGGGCGATGTCTTCGGGCCGGGCGTGCATCGGCCAGTGGGCGGCCGTGTGCGCCACGTACATGAAGAAGGGGGCGTCGGGTTTCTGTTTCGCGTGGTCGCGGATGTACGTGACGGCATTGTCGTTGATGGCGTCGGTGTAGTAGAAATCCTCGCCGGGCGGGATGAACTCGTCGTCGCGGGTCAGGCTGTTGGGGTCGTAGAACGACCCCGCCCCGTGGATGGTGCCGAAGAAGCGGTCGAACCCGCGCGCCCGCGGCCAGTTGTGCTTGGGCGTGTCCACGCCGCGGTACGGCGTGACGTGCCACTTGCCGCTCATGTACGTGGCGTAGCCGGCGGCCTTCATGACCTCGGCGAGGGTGACGGCGTTCTGGCCGAGGTCGCCCTGGAACCCGGGCAGGTGGTTGTTGCCCATCATGTGGCCGACGCGGGCCTGGTGCTGGTACAGGCCGGTCAGGAGGCTGGCCCGCGAGGGGCAGCAGCGGGCGGTGTTGTAGAACTGGGTGAAACGGACACCGCGGGCGGCCAGCCGGTCGAGGGTGGGCGTCTCGATCTCCCCGCCGTAGCAGCCCAGGTCCGAGTAACCCATGTCGTCGGACATGATAAGGATGATGTTGGGCGACTCGGCGGGGCGCGGGGCCGGGCCGGCGGCCCCGGCGGCGGGAGCCCGGTCGGCGGTGGCGGCGGGGCGGCAGCCGGCCAACACGGCGGCGGCGCCGAGGCCGGCGCTTCGGAGGAATCGGCGGCGGTTCATGGCACTCCTTTCATCTTACGATCGCAATACCGCGATTTCGCTGCGGGAGCGGCGGGTCATTCCCGTCTGCCGTGGCACGTGCCACGGTGGAGGAGACTGTCCGGCCGCGCCGGCCGTCACGGATTCGAGAAAGCGTCGGCGGTTCAAATGCGGCTCCTTGAGCGCGATGGCGTGACCCGACCATGATGACGCGGCACCGCCGGTCGTGCAAGGGCGTTCTGCGCCTCCTGGACGGCGCGCCCGTCGAGCCGGCGCGGGGGGTACGGAGCCCCACCGCGCTTCGTCATCGCGGCGCGCAGGTTTCGCGCAATCTTCCCACCCGGCCGGCCTTATCCGTTTGACACCGGCGGGGCGCCGGTTCTACAATCACGGCTTGGGAGTCGGAGGGGGTGGCACCCGCCGACCGAATACACGTCAGAGGGGAACGCGAACGGGCACCGCCGGCGGGGTCGGCGTGCCGAAAGGGCGGACAGGGCAACCATGCGCGTCCTCATGCTCGGCTGGGAGTTCCCACCGTTCATCAGCGGGGGACTGGGAACCGCGTGTTACGGCCTGACCAAGGCCCTGAGCGACCTCGGCACCGAGATCCTCTTCGTCCTGCCTCGCGGCGGGGCCGACCGCAAACTCAACCGCGTCCACGTCCTCTCCGCGCCCGAAGCGACGCGGCAGCAGCAGGCCGATGAGCCCGCGTACTGGACCGTCGAAGGCCTGGAGCACGTGCGGCTCATCCCCGTGGATTCCGTTCTCAGCCCGTACCAGACGGAGCGGACGTACGCCGAGGAGCGGCGCCGCGGGGCGGCCACTAAAGACGTGGTCCAGGCGTCGCCCGCCCCGGCCGAGCCCCCGGCGTCGCCGCCCCCCGCCCCGGCGCCGACCCGCGGCGTGACGGGCGGGCCGTCGCTCTACGGCGGGGACCTGATGAGCGAGGTTCACCGCTACGCCCGCCTGGTGGCGGAGGTGGCCCGCCGGCAGCCGTTCGACCTCATCCACGCCCACGACTGGATGACGTTCCCGGCGGGGCTGAGCGTGTCGGCCCTGGCGGGCAAGCCGCTCATCACCCACGTCCACTCCACGGAGTTCGACCGCGCCGGGACGGGTGTGAACCAGCAGGTGTACGACGTGGAGCGGGCCGGCATGCACGGCGCCCGCCGGGTCATCTGCGTCAGCCGCCTGACGCGAAGCATCGTGACCGGGCGCTACGGCGTGCCGGAGTCGAAGTGCCGCGTCGTCTACAACGCCATCACGGTGGACGGCGAACCGGTGCCGACGACCGTTGAGCGGATCGAGACGAGCGACAAGATCGTCCTGTTCCTCGGCCGCATCACGATGCAGAAGGGGCCGGAGTATTTTCTGGCGGCCGCCAAGCGGGTGCTGGAGGTGATCGATAACGTGAAGTTCGTGATGGCCGGCTCCGGCGACATGATCCGCCGCATGATCGAACTCGCCGCCGCCATGGGCATCGGGCACCGCGTCACCTTTACGGGGTTCCTGCGGGGCGACGACCTGGAACGCGTCTTCAAGATGGCGGACCTGTACGTGATGCCGAGCGTCTCCGAACCGTTCGGCCTGGCGCCGCTGGAGGCGCTGCAGCGCGACGTGCCGGTGCTGATCTCGAAGCAGAGCGGGGTGAGCGAGATCCTGACCCACGCCCTGAAGGTGGACTTCTGGGACATCAACGAGATGGCGAACAAGATCGTGGCCGTGCTGCGCCACCCGCCGCTCCAGAAGACGCTGCGGGAACACGGCTCGTTCGAGATTCGGCGGTTCGCCTGGATCGATGCGGCGAGGGCGTGTGAGGAAGTTTATAAAGAAGTCAACGACTAGTCCAAAGTCCAAAGGCCAAAGGCCAAAGTCCAAAGTCCAAAGGCCAAAGTCAAAGGCGAACGACAACAGCAACGGCAACAGCCAACAGCAACGGCAACAGCCAACGGCAACGGCAACGGCAACGGCCAACGGCAACGGCCATAGATACAGCACAAGTAACAGAGGATA